>CAZSVU010000044.1:0-36759 GCA_964610275.1 uncultured Polyangiaceae bacterium
TAAGCCCCTCGAATATAGAAGCCCCCGACTCGTGTCCAGAAGTCTCCACGAAACGAGCAGTTGACGGCATGCGCGACCTCGGTCTCGGGCTAGGCACTGGCCCCGCGCAGCGCGGCGAGATGAGGCTCCAGCCAAGCGTAGCCTGCCTCCGACAGAAGACGGTCGGAAGCGATCATCCGATCTCCACACCCCACCAATTTGGCGTACTCGGCTACCTTTGCGTCGTAGGCCACCGCGAAGAAGGGCACGCCGGTCAGGGAAGTCAGAATGACGGCATGCAACCGTTCCATGAGGTTGAAATCCATGGCAGCGAGCAGCGCCATCATCAGGCGCGGGTGGTAGTATTCCTCGATCAGCGCGAAGTCCTCGCTTTCCCCCACGACGCTCCTGACCTGGCGGCCGAAGTCCAGGTCATCCTCGTAGTGCTCGGACGGGTGGTGGCTGGCCGGGATGAACACCACCTGGCCCCCGGTCTCGCGGATCAGGTGGCGCACCAAGTCCGCCACGGCACGCACCTTCGCCTGGTTGTCGACGCTGGGGTCACGCACGTACCGGAAGCCGATGCCCAGTCGTCTCCGTGGACGCGCGGCAACGCCCCACCGCTGGAGCGCCTTCTCGGCTGCCTCGGGCTCGTCCGGTCGCAGCGAGAGGGCCGGATCCAACACCCGCACGATCTCCCGACGGAGCCCCAACGAACGCAGGTTCTCGACGGACAGCGGGTCACGGACCGATACCGTGTCTGCGCTGCGCAGAACCAGCCGAGCGAGCGCCTTGACACCTGCGTCGGGAAACGACGTGGCCCCAATGGCGTAGAAGTGAGTCTTGGCACCGCAGAGCTTCGCCCCCAGCGCTGCCAGGAACAGCACCTTTCCCTTGGGATCGAAGATCTTCCAGCGCTGCCGTCCCGAATACACGTTGATGCGGTTGACGATCCCCCCGCCACCGATGAGGTAGATGTGGCTGCGAATGATGGCCTCGGCCGCGGCACGACTCTTGAAGTGGCACGCAGTCAGGCCCGCGAGGCCGTCGTATCGCGCCCGGACGTTGTCCGGCCCATGGCACACGACGGTGATGCGTGCCTCGGGCAGATGCCGGAGCGTGCGCTCGATGAGCACGTCGAGGATCGCGTCGTCTCCCAAATTGTTCTTGCCGTAGCCGCCGTGCAGCACGACCCGCGGCTGCCGGATCCCCCGCTGCTCGAGCCAGTCCTGGTAGCCCTCCCAGAGTCCGGGAACATCATGCGGAATGTCAGCGGGAAGCTCGATCACCAGAGGCTCCTTGGCGAGGTCGGTTCAGGCCCCCCAGCCGTACCAGTCCCCCGTGCTCGCGGTAGCAGCGCAGGCAACGAACGCGTCGGCACTCTTCCCTGCGGATTTGCCGGCTCTCGACGTCGATGGCGCCGACCGGGCAGCTCGCGGCCACCGCCTCGGCCTCTGCTCGCGACAGCCGCGCGAGCACCGGGTGGACCCCCAAGTACCAGTGCAGGTCCGGCAGAATCGACTCGCCGCCCACCAGCGATACCTTGCGTTGGTCGAGCCAGTAGAATGCCGAGTAGATGCCCCGGTGCATCCGCTCGCGCAGCGAGCTCCGGGAATCGAGCCGAGCTGGCAGCTCCGGGGTCACGCCCTGGACTTCGTAGGCCGGCGCGCTGCGCAGGTGACCGACACTGGTGGGATCGAACCCCAACAGGCTCGCCCCCAGATGGTCCAGCGCAAACGGATCGCGCCCTGCGAGCATGTAGCCGAGGGGCTCGGCTTCGGCGAACACGGCCCGGGCCAGGCGGCGGCGCGCGTCGACGAAATGAAGCGCCTGGGGGAACTGGCTGGCCAAGGCGGCGATGCCCCGCTCCAGGCCGCGTCCGTGCAGGCGCCGACGCGAGGGCTTCGAGAGCAATCCGAAAAGGTTCTTCACCGCCCCGGTGACCCGGGTCACGGTGTGCCCCTTGATGATGGGAAGGTTGATGATGAGCTCCGCTTCGAGAGCGGTTTCGGCCACCTCGACCCGGCCGAGCCCGTCGCCTAGCTCGACCTCGACGTACCGACCACGCTCGAAGTCGACCAGTTCGAGCTCGCGCCGCTGGGCGTAGTCGCCCACGCCGAGCACGGCAAAGGCGGCCGCGGTATCGAACTCGAACCCACTCGATTCACCGAGCACCGGCACGGCGCCGGCCTCGCGCAGCCGGGTGACGAAGAAGTCGATGACCTCGAGGTCGGTGGTGGCGTGTGAGAACGGGGCCACGAAGTTCGGCTTGATGAGCACGCGCGTTCCAGCCGCGAGGTTGGGGCCAAACCCGCCCAGCCGAGTCAGCAAGGCTTCCAGCACCGGCGTGGTTGGCTGTCCATCTGCGAGACGCTCGCAGAACACGATCGGCTCGGTCACGCTCATCCGCCCGCCTTGAACCACTCCACGGTCTCGGTGATCCCTTCCTCGAAGCTCACCTGGGGCTCGTAGCCGAGGTGGTCCCGCGCCTTGGCGATCGAAAACTCCCGATCGTACACCGTGGAGCGGATGTTCTGACGGGTGGCGATGGGCGTGGTTCCGCGAAGCTGAGCCCAGCGCTCGAATCCCGCGGCCACGGCCAGCATCACGCTGACCGGGACGAACGGATGGGGCACCCACACGCCCCAAGCTTTCAGCACCAGGCGCCGCATTTCTTCGAGCTCGATCGAGCGAGCCGAGGTGATGAGGTACGCCTCACCGGGGTGTCCCCGCTCGGCCGCGAGCCGCGCCCCCTGAACCACGTCACGCACGTGCACCATGGGCGTGAGATTGCGACCGAGGCCCACTCTCGGGAAGAGCCCGCGTCGCATCAGAGAACACATCTTGCGGAACTCCCCGGCCCCGTTCACGCCGTAGACCATGCACGGGCGAATGACGACCGTGGGGATCCCGAGCTCTTCACCCAGCTCAAATGCCGCGTGCTCACTTTCGAGCTTGCTCTGCTGATAGGGCGTCTTGGGCTGCGGCGTGTCGGATTCGTCCACCCATGGCTTCTCGATGAGCCCCATGGCAGCCGTCGAGGAGAAGTGAACCAGCTTCTGGACCCGGGATCCGGCACAGGCCCGCAGCAGATTGCTGACGCCGCCGACGTTGATGCCACAAAAGCGCTGGTACGCGTCCTCGGACTGCGCCGTGACGTGGCCGGCGGCAGCCAGGTGGTAGACGTGTTCGACGTCGTCGGCCACTCCGTCGAGGGTCGCCGGATCGCATACGTCGGCCTCTCGGAACTCGACCCCGGGGAGCGCCAGGAGCTCAGGCGACGCGCTGCCAGGCAGTGCCAACAACCGACATCGCCAGCCCCGCTCGACCAGGTCCCGGGTGAGATAGGTTCCGATGAAACCGGTTCCGCCCGTGATCAAAGCCGTTCGCTGTTCGGTCATCGTCGTTTCGACTCGGAGCTGAGTTTCAGTGGCACGGGTTCCCCTGCGGGAGGCGTATACCACTGCCGACAACCGCAGCGAGAACTCCGCAGAAAACCACCGAAACCTTCATACTGGCTAGAAGGCCGAACCCCGCTCCACCCGGTGAAGGCTGGGGCAGAGGGCTCGCTCCCAGCGCCCCAACTGGAACTTATCAATTTGAAATCAAAGAACAATATCCGACCCCGGCCGCTCCGACCTTCCCCCGCCGCGGGGCGCCCGACATCCGGAAGCCCTGATCCGCGCGGCACCCTGCCGGCTGCGACGTCTGCCAGCACGGCTGCCTCACCCGCTCCGCCGACGATGGTGTAGAGCACTTTCTGCCCCATGCGCTTCGCAGTCGACATCCAGCATCCGGTGGACGTGAACTTCTTTCGAGGAGCCATCGAGCGGCTTCGCGCCGACGGCCACGAGATCCTGCTGGTGGTGCTGCGGCGAGGTCGGGTCGAAGACATCGTTCGACACGACTACCCCGATCTCGAAGCCGTGAGCGTCGGCACCCACGCGGCCTCCCGCCTCGGCATCTACCTCCGTACCGGGGTCTGGCGCGAGCTCGAGCTGGTCCGTGCGCTGCGCGGCCGCAAACTCGACGGTGCGCTCGGCTTCCCGGGCTTTCAGACCGCCATCGTCGGCAAACTGCTCGGATTCAAGAGCGTGGGCGCCTATGACGATCCGGAGCACCGCCCGAACTTCGTGCTGTCCCGCCTGTGGCTGGATCGCTTCGTTCTGCCCGCCTACCTCGGGTACAGCGGCCGGAACATCGTCACCTACCCGGGGCTCAAGGAGTGGGCCTACCTGTGCCCCGGACGCTTCACGCCCGACCCGACCGTGCTGGAACCGTACGGACTCGCTCCCAAAGAGTACGTGTTCGTACGCGAGGTCGAGCCCCGCAGCCTGAACTACCTGGACCAGACTGAAGAAGTGGTACGGGTTGTGTACGACACCGGCCTGTCCCAGGACCGGGTGCTGCTATCGCTCGAGGACAAGCGTCGACGTAACCTGTTCCGCAGCTGGACCGTCCTCGAAGAGCCGGTCCCCGACATCCGGTCGCTCATGTACTACAGCCGCCTGGTGATCTCGAGCGGCGACAGTATGGTCCGGGAAGGCGCGCAACTCGGCGTCCCCAGCATCTACTGTGGGAAGCGCCAAATGAAGGCCAATGACGCCATGTTCGAGCTCGGTCTCATGCAGCAGCTGGTCGACCCCGCGCCCATCATCGAAGCCGCCCGACGCCCACCCGTCTCAGAAGACGAGCAGCGCGCCACCCGTTCCCGTCTCGATGAGCAGTGGCAGGACCCGACGGACGCGGTCATCGACGCGCTCTACGAGCTCGTGGCGCGGTGACTCAGCGCTCCGCGTAGTTCTGCTGTACCCACTCGCGATAGGCGCCACTCTGAACTCGCTCCACCCAGGCCTGGTTGTCGAGATACCACTTCACGGTGTCCCGCAGGCCGGTCGCCAGGGAATGCTGCTGCTGCCAGCCGAGCTCGGCCTGGATGCGACTGCAGTCGATGGCGTACCGGAGATCGTGACCGGGGCGGTCCTTGACGAAGGTGATGAGCCGACGCAGCGCTTCAGCGTCCTTGCCGGCGAGCTCGGCGTACAGCGCGATGAGCTGGTGCAGCAGCTCCAGATTGGTGCGCTCGGTTTGGCCACCCACGTTGTAGGTGCGGCCGGACTCGCCCTTTCGAAGAATCATCCAGAGCGCCTCGGCATGGTCATCAACGTAGAGCCAGTCGCGCACGTTGGAACCGTCGCCGTAGACCGGTAGGGGCTTGCCCTCGGCAAGGTTCAAGATCATCAGCGGGATGAGCTTCTCGGGGAACTGGTACGGCCCGTAGTTGTTGCTGCAGTTCGAGAGCGTGATGCGGGTCCCGAACGTGTGCGCGTAGGCCCGTACCAGGTGATCCGACGCAGCCTTGGAGGCAGCGTAGGGGGAGTTGGGCTGGTAGGGGCTGGTTTCGCTGAAGAGGCCGGACGCGCCCAGCGAACCGTACACCTCGTCGGTCGAGACGTGATGAAAGTGGATGTGAGGCCGGGTCCGACAGAGCTCCAGCAGCTGGTAGGTGCCGACCACGTTCGTCTGAATGAAGATCCCGGGGCCGTGGATGCTGCGGTCGACATGACTTTCAGCCGCGAAGTGTACGACGGTGTCGATCTCGTCCTCCGCGGCCACGGTCTCCAACAGCGCGCCGTCCTTGATGTCGCCCTGCACGAACCGGTACCGAGACTCATCCACTTGCCCGAGTACGTTGTCCGGGTTTGCCGCATAGGTCAGCGCGTCGAGGTTGGTGACGCGACCAGTGAATTCGGGCAAACGAAACAGGTAGCGGATGAACGCGGATCCGATGAATCCGCAGCCTCCGGTGACCAGAATGCTTCCGAGGGGTCTCACGGCGGGATACGCTCCAGGTAGTCTTTCAGGGCGGCTGGCCAAGGGCGCGGACGATAGTCCAGCGCGGCTTCTAGCTTCTCAGTGGCCAAGACGGAATAGCCGGGACGCGGCGCCGCCACGGGGTACTCCGAGGTGGAAATCGGAACCACGACCTGGGTGGCGAGCCGGCGCCCCTGCTCGCGCCCGAGCTCGAGGATCGTGCGCGCGAAGTCGTGCCAGGTGGTCGCTCCTTGGTTGGCGAAGTGATAGATTCCAGACTCGGCGGCCGGTCGCTCGCACGCCCCGCCGACCCCGAGTAGTCTGAGGGCTGCCGTGGCCAGGTCGCGTGCGTAGGTGGGACGCCCCCACTGGTCAGCGACCACACGCAGCTGTTCTCGCTCGGTCATCAGCCGGAGCATGGTGGTCACGAAGTTGCTGCCCGCCTCGCCAAACAACCAGGAGGTCCTCAGCACGTACACCCGGCGACTCGCCCCGGGCTCCGGCAAGGCGTCCAGCACCGCCAACTCGCCCTCGTACTTGGTGCGAGCGTAGGTCCCCAACGGCGCGCACGCGGAATCCTCACGATAGGGTTCCCGCGCTCGCCCATCGAATACGTAGTCAGTCGAGACGTGCAGCAGAGAAGCGCCGTACTTGTCCGCGGCAGCAGCCAGACACTTCGGTCCCTCGACGTTGACGCGGCGGGCCGTTGCCGCGTCCTCCTCCGCCCGATCCACTGCGGTATACGCCGCGCAGTTGATGATGTGCGTGCAGTGGCACCCTGCGACCTGGGCGTCGACGGCGGCGCCATCGCTGATGTCCAACTCCAAGTCCGTGGCAACGAACGACGAGTCGCCCTGCGCCAACTGGTCCGCAACCGCCTGGCCCAGCATCCCCCGCGCGCCCGCCAACCAGATCTTCATGCGCCCACCCTACGTCGGTAGCTCGCGAAGGACTCCGCGGTCTGGTCGCGTGCGGACAGGAGGGGCTCGGCGATGGGCCAGCGCACGCCAATCTCCGAATCATCGTACCGGATCGAGCATTCGGTCGAGGCTTGGTAGATGCTGCTGGCTTTGTACTGAACTTCGGCCACGTCGCTCAGCACGCAGAACCCGTGCGCGAACCCCACGGGAATGAACACCTGCCGGTGGCTGTCGGCGTCGAGCTCGACCCCCATCCATCGACCGAGCGTGGCAGAGCCCGGACGGATGTCCACCGCCACGTCGAACACCCGCCCCAGCGTGACTCGCACCAGCTTGGCCTGCCCCGGCTGCGACTGGTAGTGCAGGCCCCGGAGCGTGCCGCGCACGGACCGCGAGTGGTTGTCCTGCACGAACGCCACGTCGATTCCCACCGCCCGGTAGCGCGACGCATGGTACGACTCGAGAAAGAATCCCCGCTCGTCTCCGAACACCTCTGGCTCAATCAACAGCAGACCGTCGAGTTCTCCGGCTGTCACCTTCACTGCGGCACCTCTGGGTTCAGCGCTCGACCTCGCGAACGAGTTCGAGCAGATAGGCGCCGTAGTCGCTCTTGCCATACCCACGGGCGAGCGCCTCGAGCTGCTCGGCGGTGATGTAGCCGAGTCGATACGCGATCTCCTCCAGACACGCAATCGACGTCCCTTGCCGACGCTGCAGGGCCGCAACAAACGCTCCGGCGTCGTGAAGGCTCTCGTGGGTGCCCGTATCCAGCCAGGCATGGCCACGCCCCAGGGTGCGCAGCCGAGCTCGGCCCTGTCTCACGTAGACGTTGTTCACGTCCGTGATCTCGAGCTCACCGCGCGCCGATGGGGCGAGCTGGGCGGCGATGTCCAGCACCTGGTTGTCGTAGAAGTACAGGCCCGTCACGGCCACGTTGCTCTTGGGCCGCTGCGGCTTCTCTTCGATGCCGAGCACCTTCTCGTCGGCGTCAAACTCGACCACTCCATACCGCTGCGGGTCGCGCACCTGATATCCGAACAGGACGGCACCGTCGAGCTCGGCCCGCGCCTGAGCGAGCAACTGCTGCAACCCGGCACCGTGGAAAATGTTGTCCCCGAGAATCAGACAAGCCTGGTCGTCGCCCACGAAGTCCCGGCCGATGATGAACGCTTCGGCCAGCCCGTTTGGCGCGGCCTGCTCGGCGTATTCGAACCGGAGTCCGAGCGGTTCACCGGTTCCGAGCAGACGCCGGTACAGCGGCAGGTCTTCGGGAGTAGAAATGATGAGGATCTCCCGGATCTCCGCCAGCATCAGCACCGAAAGCGGATAGAAGACCATCGGCTTGTCGTACACCGGTAGCAGTTGCTTGGACATCACGCGAGTCAGCGGATCGAGCCGCGTGCCGCTCCCTCCCGCCAGTACGATTCCCTTCATCTTCAGCGCTCCTTCTCGGTCTTCGTGCCCGATACCCCTACCGGCCCCGTCGTCCTCTGCGCAGGTAGACCGACTCCCTACCATACTGCTCGAATTTCACGAACTCACGCTCCAGCCGTGACGCCACGTCACCGGGCAGCGAACGACCGAGGGCAAGCGCACCCGCTCGACCCAACAACGCTGCCACGTTGCGCCGGGAAGCCCGTTTGACCGGTTTCGCCTTGGGCGTCGTGCGCTTGTACCGCGTCACGTCGATGTCGAGTTGCTCCACTCGATACAGCCCATTGGGATACTCGCGGTTTCCCCAGGACAGCACCAGGAAGGGCACATCGCGCGGCGGCGGCCGGGGCGGCATGTCCACCAGGACCAGGCCACCGAAGTCTCGGGTCTTCTGCCCATACCGGTACACCAACTCAGCGAACAGCACCGTGTTGTTCCACCGCACCGGTCGTCGCTGATTTCTGGGATACAAGAGATGCGTCACGCCGCGCTCGTGCAGCAACTCCCAGTAGTCCCTCGCATCACGCAAACCCGTGTAGCTGATGTACCTCTGTACCGCCGACACGTCGCTGAGCACGGTGCGGTCCAGACCCAACATGCCGCGATAGTTTCGCGACATGATGATCGCATCCGACGGCGTCGCCTCGGTGATCTTCAACTGGCGCCCATGCCTGGCCAAACGTTGGCTGTCGTACTTGCCGGAGTAGCCAGCCGAAACCAGGTTGATGGCCGCATTCAGTCGACTCGCTCCGTAGTGCAACATGGCGTCCCCACCCCAGAAGAGCTGCAGGGCGACTACGGGTATGACGGCGAGCCGACCGAGCCACCCGACCTGCCAAACCCGCACCATCAAGGCCGCCGCCACGGCGATGAACAGATCGTAGAAGGCCAGCATGTAGCGGTCGTTGAGCGCCGTGTTGGCCATGGCCATGAACGCCCCGTAGGCGAACGCGACGCCCACCAGGATCCGCCTGGACCGTCGGACGAAGAGCACGCAGGGAAGCAACAACGAGAACAACGAGCCCATGTAAGGTCGGTGCTTCGTGAAGTCGCGGTTGGCGGTGTGGAACGAGTAGGTGAAGAACATCTGCGTCCCCCAGAGTTGCCGCTGGGCGAAATCGTCCTGGTGTTTCGGCGCGAAGGGGCCGCCGCGGGGAAACTTGCGCACCTGGTAGGCCGCTGCGGGCTCCTTCGGGTGACTGGCGGGGAAGACGCTTCCCGCGTAAGGGAACAACGGATTCGAGTGGTAGACGACGTTCTTGACGAAGTGCGGTGAACTGACCAACGCGGAGAACGCGATCACCGACAATGGTCCCAACAGCATGGCGCGCCAGGGCGGGAGCCGGTCCGCCGTCGCCGGCCGCTTTCGGAGTCTGAGCACTCCACGCTGGACCACGAGATACAGCCAGCGCGTTGCGAACACACCCGCGACGGCGGCCACCATGTACACCGCCTGATACTTGGTGAGCACATGACCGCCGGCAACGATTCCGACCAGAGCTCCCCACCGCCAGTCGAACTGCCGGAGCGCCCGCACCGAGGCCAGAAACATGGGTACGGCGAAGAACCCGAGAAAGTGGTCCGCCGAACCACCGATGCACTGGTCGTAGATGAAGATCGAGGGAAACAGAAAGAAGAACGGCCACAACCCCCGACGATCCTCCTCGCAGAGCATCCAGTGGGCCGCAGCCGCAACACCC
Source organism: uncultured Polyangiaceae bacterium (assembly GCA_964610275.1). GTDB lineage: Bacteria > Myxococcota_A > Polyangia > Polyangiales > Polyangiaceae > JAFGBI01. Next base: position 9,848 of record CAZSVU010000044.1, read on the forward strand.
ACGATGCGCCAGACGACCATGACGAACTCGAGATGCAGAGCGAGCATCCAGTGCAGCTGCACTGGCGCGGGCAGAGGCACGAGGAAGGCCCACGTGTGCACCAGGCTCGTTAGATGGGGGTACGCCTTGTGCCCATCGCCCGGGAACGGCACCACGCACCCTTCCCGGGCGTAGTCCTGGGCGATCGGCAGGTGGTACCAGGTCGCGTCGTAGTTGATGCTGTCCAGCGGCAGGGCCTCGAGATACACGAAGGCTAGGCACAACAGACCCCACCCCACTGCAATGGTGATCGCCACGCGCCCGAACACGGTCGCAGGCGGACGCCATGCACGCCAGGCGCTGAGCTTCCGCCACAGATCGGGAACGCCGAACCATCCGAGAGCGAGCAGCGCCACCGGAAGGACCACCGCCATCCAGGTCCGGAACAGACAAGCGAACCCTCCCAGGTTCCACACGACCACGAACAGCACGACCCCGACGGTCATGCTGAAGAGCAGGTGCTCCAGGGCCGGAAGCTCCCGGTCACGAAGCAGCCAGCGCAACACCGAAGCCCCTCCGGCGATGCATGCCGCCACCCACAGCAGCGAGTACCCCCACAGCGGTAGCAGCCGCCAGATCAGCCACTCCTTCACGGGATAGTACCCGTTCCAGACCTCGAGGCAGACGGCGATGCCGATGGCACACGTGACAACGATTCCCAAGCCACGTCCTGCCCAGACGGCGAGCTCGCGTCGATTCTGTGCCAATCGTCCCAGCCATTCCCGCATGGTTGCCGGCGGAGTCTAGCTCGACTTCCGCGCAACCCGCCAGGTCCAGACTCCGGCAGATTGCGGGTGCGCTCAGTGTTTCCATGCAGGCAGAAACCGGGGCTGAGGGGCAGATCAGGGGTCCCTCCCCAGCCCGTCCAACCACTGGTTGACGCTGCGGACAAAACCGTGTTCGAGCTCTCACGCGGCGCTGCACTCCCCAGGGCGAGACAGCGCGTGTGGCGTGCCGTCCGGTTCCAGCGTGTCGTTCCGCCAGGCGCAGGCGCTCAGCGCGCTCCTGCGCTCGGATCGTACAACTACCGAGGCCGAGTCCAACTGACTCAGTGCCGCACCGGAGCGACCTGCCGCGCCGAGCACTCGCACTTCAGGAATGCAGCGACGCCGGATGCACGTGGTTCCCCCAAGGGGCTGCCCGCGCGCCCGCCCCTACGCCGTTCTGCTAGACTCAGCTGCTCCACCACCAACCCTCGAACGACACTTCGAGGAGGCCTCATGCGCGATCAGGCTCTGCAGCACATCATCACCGAGCTGAAGACCCGCGGCCTGCAAGCGGGCGCGGAAGAAGGGGCGAAGCTGATCGAGTCCGCCAAGCGGAAGGCAGAGGACATCGTGGCCGAAGCGGAAGCGCGTGCAGCGCAGATCGTAGACGAGGCTCGCTCGCGCTCCGAGGCCCGGCAGAAGGAGTTGGATGCGGAGCTGCGCCAAGCGTCCGCGGTCGGCCTGGAATCGTTTCGCCAGGCGGTGCTCAAGTCCCTCCTGGTGCCCGCCGTCGGTTCCGAGCTGGGCCGGGTGCTGCAGGACCCAGCCCAACTCGCAGAGGTCATCCAGGCGACCGCAGCGGGCATTGCCGCCAGCGACGGTACGACGCAAGAGCTCGAGGTGTTGTTGCCGGAAGCGCAACGCGAGCGACTCGATGCCGCCTTCATGGCGCGCCTGCAGCGAGAGATCCGAACCGGGGTCGAAGTGAAGTTCGACGATGGCTTCAAGCTCGGGTTCCAGCTGGCGCCCAAGGGGAGCGGCTATCTCTTCGACTTCTCCGAGAGCGGGCTGCGGGACGTATTCGCGAAGTTCCTGGCGCCCAGGTTTCGCAAGTATTTCTTCGGTCCTGGCTAGTCGACTTGCTGCGTGGCCCCACCCGATTGAACAGCCAGTGAAGTACTACCGCCTCCTCACGCTGCTACCGCCGCTGCCGCCACAACCGGAGCGCCCTCCACAGTCACTGAGTGACCTCCTCGAGACTTGCCTGGACGAGCTCAGCGAAAGAGATCGTCAACTCGTCCGCGCCCTGCTCGGTACCCTCGACTGCCGCAACCTCGAGGCGCTGCTCTCGGGCCGCGAAGTCTTCGACGACCGTGGGCTGCTTTCGCGCGCCGCCCTCGCGGACCGTTCCGCGCTGCCCAACTACCTCCACTCGTTCCTGCAGGCACGCGAGGCAGGGAAGATCCCCGCCCATACCTGGCAGGACGCCTTGTGGCATGCATACTTCGCTCACCTGCTCGAAGTGGCGGACCACTTCGGCAGCAGCTTTCTCCGAGAGTGGGGCGGCTTCGAGCTCAGCCTCCGCGCCCAGCTCGTCTCATGGCGCGCCGAGCACGTCGACGGCCGACCCCCGACCGGACTGCAGACCGCCCTGGCGACCGGCTCCGACGACTTCGCTCCCCTACTCGCTGCACTGAGAGAGGAAACCAACCCGATGGAGCGGGAGCGCCTGCTGGATCGCAGACGGATGGAGAAGCTCGAGTCGTTGGCAGGCGTCGATCCCTTCTCGAGTGACGCCGCCCTCGCCTACGTCACCACGTGTCTCGTGCTCGACCAGTGGGATCTCGACGAAGCGGTCGATCCCGCGGAGCTGCTGGAGGCGGTCGCATGAGCAAGCCCGAGTCCGCCCGTGGAAAGGTGGTCGGCGTCAACGACAATCTGGTGACGGTCCAAATCACCAGCGGCAATCCCATGCAGAACGAGGTCGCCTTCGTCACCTGCGGCGCGGACCGTCTCAAGGCGGAAGCGATTCGGATCGAGGGGGACCTGGTCAGTGTGCAGGTGTTCGAGGACACCACCGGCATCGCGGTGGGCATGCCGGTCGAATTCATCGGACAACTGCTCAGCGCCACCCTGGGGCCGGGTCTACTGGGAATGATCTTCGACGGCTTGCAGAACCCATTGAAGCTCCTCAAGAACCGCCAGGGCTTCTTCCTGGCCCGAGGCGAGTCTGCGCCTGCAGTCGATCCCGACCGCGGATGGATGTTCCAACCTGAACGAGACGTGGGCGACAAGATCCGCGCCGGAACCATCCTGGGGTCCGTCCGGGAGCTCCACTACAGCCACCACATCATGGCCCCGCTCGGCCTGCGCGGCGTCACCACCGTCGAAGCCATGGAGCCAGCCGGCGAATACCGCATCCACGACACGGTGGCCGTGCTGCGGGACGACGACGGGCGAACCCACGTCGCCACCTTGGGTCAGACGTGGCCCGTCAAGCGAGCGATTCGCGCCTACGCGAGGCGGCTGTATCCACGCGAGATGCTGGTCACGGGTTGCCGCATCATCGATACGATGTTTCCGGTGGCGCGCGGCGGAACGGCTTGTGTGCCCGGGCCGTTCGGCGCCGGCAAAACCGTACTGCAACAGCTGTTGAGCCGTTACGCCGCGGTGGACATCGTGATCGTGGTGGCCTGCGGCGAGCGCGCCGGAGAGGTGGTTGAAACCATCGTCGAATTTCCCGATCTGACCGATCCCAAGACCGGCGGCTCCCTCATGGATCGCACCATCATCATCTGCAACACCTCGAGCATGCCCGTCGCGGCGCGCGAAGCGAGCGTCTACCTCGGCATCACGCTCGCAGAGTACTACCGCAACATGGGCTACGACGTCTTGATGCTGGCCGACTCCACGTCTCGCTGGGCCCAAGCGCTGCGCGAAATGTCCGGGCGTTTGGAGGAGATCCCGGGTGAGGAGGCGTTTCCAGCCTACCTCGAGAGTCGGGTCGCGAATCTCTACGAGCGCGCCGGGCTCGTGGAGCTCCACAACGGGGACGCGGGGGCGCTGACCCTGGTCGGAACGGTCTCACCCGCTGGCGGCAACTTCGAGGAGCCGGTCACGCAGGCAACCCTCAAGGTGGTCGGGGCGTTCCACGGGTTGAGTCGCAAGCGCTCTGACCAGCGCAAGTACCCCGCCATCGACCCCCTCGACAGCTGGTCGCTGTACGCGGAGAACCTGCGCAACGAGCTCAACCGCCAGGTCGATCCCGAGTGGTCGAACCTGGTCGGCGATCTTTCGGCCACCTTACGTCAGTCGGCCGATATCGGCAGAATGATGACAGTCGTCGGAGAGGAGGGCATCTCCGTGGAGGAGCTCACCACCCATCTCAAGGGAGAGATGTTCGACGCGGCCTACCTGCAACAAAACGCGTTCGACGACGTCGATGCTTCCACCCACATGTCGCGCCAAGTACGCGACCTGAAACTGATCCACAAGGTCATCGGCGCCCAGTTTCGGTTCCGAACCAAGCAAGAAGCCCGCAAGCTGTTCGCCAGCCTGCAGGACGCGTTCTACCAGAAGAACTACTACGCCGAAGACTCGGGAGACTACGCGGAGTACGAACGGCGGATCAACGGGATGATGGCGCTGGCGAGGCGGTCATGATCAAGGTCTACCGGGGCATCACCAACATCATCGGCGACATTGCGGAAGTCCGCGCCGAGGGGGTCGGGTTTCAAGAGCTGGCGCTCATCACCAACCCGGGCGGTGACCGCACCCTGGCTCAGGTGGTGCGCATCGACCGGAAGAAGGTTTCGTTGCAGGTGTTTGCGGGCACCAGGGGCTTGTCGACCGAAGCGACGGTTCGCTTTCTGAATCACCCCATGCAGGTGCACTTCACCGAGAAGCTGCTCGGCCGTATCTTCACCGGATCGGGCGCGCCCATGGACGAGAAACCGGATCTCGAGCACGAGCCCGCCATCGAGATCGGTGGTCCCTCGGTGAACCCGGTTCGAAGAGTCATCCCCCGAAACTTCATCGAGACGCGCATCCCGATGATCGACATCTTCAATCCCTTGGTCGAAAGCCAGAAGCTGCCGATCTTCTCGGAAGCCGGTGAGCCCTACAACGAACTCCTGGCGCGAGTGGGCCTGCAGGCCCACGCCGACATCATCATCTTGGGCGGTATTGGGCTCAAGTTCGACGAGTACATCTTCTTTCGCAACACCTTTGAGCAGGGCGGCATGATGAACCGGACGGTGATGTTCATCAACACCGCCGCCGATCCGGTGGTGGAGCGATTGCTGGTCCCTGACCTGGCGCTGGCAGTGGCCGAACAGTTCGGCATCGCCGGCCAGCGGGTTCTGGTGCTGCTCACGGACGTCACCGCCTTCGCCGACGCCTTGAAGGAAGTCAGCGTCGCCATGGAACAGGTTCCGTCCAATCTCGGGTTTCCCGGGTCGCTCTATTCCGACTTGGCCAAACGCTACGAGAAGGCCGTCGACTTCGACGGCGCCGGCTCCATCACCATCCTGGCCGTGACCACCATGCCGGGGGGAGACGTTACCCACCCGGTTCCCGACAACACGGGGTACATCACCGAGGGACAGTACTACCTGAAGGACGGCGTCATCAGCCCCTTTGGCTCGCTGTCGCGTCTCAAGCAGCTCGTCATTGGCAAGGCGACACGCCAGGACCACGGCGGCGTGATGAATGCCATGATCCGCCTATACGCCAAGGCTCTGGAGTCCAAGAAGAAGCTCTCCATGGGCTTCGAACGAACCGCCACCGACGAGAAGTACCTCAAGTATGGGGAACTCTTCGAGCGCCGGTTCATGGACCTCAAGGTCGACCTCCCGCTGAACGCAGCGCTGGACCGGGGCTGGCAGACCATGGCCGAATGCTTCGAGCCCCAGGAAGTGGGCATCAAGCGTGATCTACTCGAAGAGTTCTGGCCGAAGGAATCGGCGCGCGGAGCCGGCTAGACATCTCGGGGACGCAGCATGGCCGAGAAGCTCAGGCTCAACAAGGTAACCCTCCGTGAGGAACGACAGAAGCTCGGGCTGTACGGAGAGTTTCTCCCCACGTTGGAGCTGAGAAAGCTGCAGCTTCTGACCGAGATCCGCCGACTGACCAAGACGGTGACCGAAAAGGAGGCCGCGCTTCAGGCCTTGCTTCGGGCCTCCGCAGCCTGGAGCCCCATGCTCAAGAAGCACCTGCCCTGGCTCGCACCCTTGGTGGTGCTCGAGAAGGTCGAGGTGCGTGCCGGCAACGTGGCTGGGACCAAGGTACCGATCTTCGAGCGCGTGCGGTTCAAGTCGGTCCCCTACCCCAGGCTCGGGACCCCACCCTTCTTCGATGCTGCGATCGCTCACTTCCAGCGTGCGATCGGCGCCCGCGAAGAACTCCGCGTCGTCCGTGAGCAGCAGGCCACGTTGCAGCGCGAGCTGACCAAGACCACGCAGCGCATCAATCTCTACCGCGAGGTCCTGATCCCGGAGGCCACCGAGAACGTTCGCAAGATCAAGGTGTACCTGGGCGATCAGTACACCGCCGCGGTGTGCCGCGCCAAGATCGCCAAGGGCAAGCTGGTGGCAAAGGCCGCAGCGCGTGCTGCGGAAGCCGGAGGCGACGGATGGGCATAGTCTCGATGAAGTGCGTCACCATCTTCGGCGCCATCGAGTCGCGCGACGCCGTGCTGGAAGCGCTTCAGCGGCTGGGCACGTTCCACGCCATCAGCTTGACGGACGTGGACGAACCGCCCGGCGACCTGGCGGTGCGTCTGGCGGCAGTGCAACGCGTCGTCGATGCCCTGCAGGATGCTGCCCAGCAACTCCGAAATTTCACGCCTGAGGACGAGCCGGTCGTAGACCACAGCGTTGCCATCTCCACCGTGGAACGAGTGGAAGACCTGCTAGCCCGCCAGCACGAGCTCAGCCACCGGCTGGAGGCTCTGCGGAAGGAACGCGACCAGATCGCACCCTGGGGAGACCTCAACCCAGCTGATCTCGACCTGCTCGCCGAGCAGGGTGTGTTCCTGAGTATCTATCCCACGACCCCGAAGGCGGCCGCCGCGTTGGACCTCCGTGAGGCGGACTGGGACCTGCTATTCCCGCTGGCCGGCGGCGCCGGCTTCGGGCTAGCCGTGCTTCGCATCGGAGATCCCGTTGCGCTCGATCTGGAGCCCGCCGTCCTGCCCACCCGCGCGCTGCGTGCGATCGAGGTGGATATCGCCGAGGTGGAAACTGCCCTGCTTCTCGGCCGAACCGAGCTGCGCCGCCTCGCGGGCCGCGAGGCAGCCGTGCGCCGCTATCGACGACACCTGATGACCCGGCTCCGAGCCGAGGAGGTCAAGGTCGGAGTGGTGGGAGACGGTGGGGTGTTCGCCCTCTCCGGTTGGTGCCCCGCCGAAGCAGTGACGGCCCTGCGCGATGCGGTTCAGGTCCCACAGGTGGCGGTGGTTGCGGAAGATCCAGCAGCGGAAGAAGAGCCGCCGATTCTGCTCCGTAACCCTCCCCTGGTTCGGCAGTTCCAACCCCTGCTCACGATGTTCAGTCTGCCCCATTATCGGGAGTACGACCCCACGCCGTTCATTGCGCTGCCCATGGCGCTGTTCGTTGGCTTCTGTCTGGGCGACCTGGGCTACGGCCTGATCCTGACGCTGGTAGCGGTCGGGGCCCTGCTCAAGCTCCGGCCCCGACCGGAGACACGCCTCATCGTGGACTGGCTGGCGATCCTGGGCGTGAGCACCGTCCTCGTCGGGGGGCTCACCGGCAACGTCTTCGGCCTCCGGCTCTACGAGCTTCTGGACCTGTCGCCGACCGCTGCGCTCTTCACCCTCAGCCGCGACCCCAAGACGTTCTTCTTCGTCTCGTTGGGCTTCGGTGCCGCAGCGCTCAGTCTCGGCTTGCTGATCAAGCTCGTCCGCCAACTCGGAGCCCAGCGATGGCAGGAGGCCCTCTCCACCATGGGTTGGATACTCATCTTGCCCGGACTGGCCGCCTGGGCCCTGGCCGGGACGCCGTGGGTGTTCGTCATGGCGCTCGCGCTGGTGCTGGGATTTGCCTCCACCAGCAAGAATCCACTGCATCGCCTCGGCAGCGGCGCCTGGGCTGCGTACAACATCAGTGGCCTGGCGGGAGACGTGATGTCCTACGTGCGCATTTTTGGGTTGGGACTTTCCTCCGGCATTCTGGCCATGGTGATCAACACCCTCGCCCTGTTGCTCGTGGACATCCCCTGGGTCGGATGGCCTCTCTGCGTGGTGTTCCTCGTCGTCGGGCACACGTTCAACTTCGTGCTGGCCATGGTCGGCGCCGTGGTTCACTCCGCGCGCCTTCAGTTCCTGGAGTTCCTTGGAAAATTCTTCGAAGGCGGCGGACGCCCGTACCTGCCGTTTGCGAAGCTGGAAGGAGAATGATGGAAACCAACTGGATGGAAGTATTGGCGTACATCGGCCTGGGCCTGCTCGGACTGGGTTTCTCGGGGTCGGCGATCGGCCTGGCCATCGGCGGGAGCGCAGTCACTGGCATGCGGGCGGAGCGGAGGAACAGCGGCGTTGCCGTCTCGGTCCTCCCGGGCACGCAGGGGCTCTACAGCTTCGCCGTCGGCTTCCTCTGCTTTGACGCGCTGGAGGCAAAACGGTTTCTGGTGGTCGCAGCCTGCGGCCTGGTCACCGGTATCGCCTGCTTCTTCTCCGGCTGGTGGCAGGGAGTGGTGTGCGCAGCCGGCATCAAGGCCATCAATCAAGATCGAATGGCGATGGGCCAGGCCATGCTGCTGGCCGTCTTCCCGGAGTTCTACGCCATTCTGTCCTTCGCTTTCTCGGCGCTGTTGTTGTTCGTGCTCAAGTCCTGAGTCCGGTACACTCGGCCGCCGCAAACGGGCACCACCGGCGCAGAGGACCGATTCGATGGGCGACGGCAACGGGGTCGCGCCAGCGCACCCGGACTACGGCGTCAGCGGATCACTCTGAAGGTTGACGCAGAAGTCGACGCACAGGCTCTGTCCGATCGCGCAGTCGGAGTACTCGTCGCCCGAGTCATCGGTCGCAGCTTCGTCGCTGCAACCAGCCACCATCACCGCGGCAAGGAATAAACGCATCAATCGGCAGGTCTCTCGCATCGTTGCCCCTGTGTTCGTGCCCCATCGGTCGTGTGCCTGGTGGCATTCAGTTACCCTGTGCCAACACTGTAACTTTCGGCTGCGCACACCATGCGCACGGCAGAGACTTCCAGCGCCTGCCCCTGGTGAGTGACCCGACGTGGTGGCCGCAGGCAGAATTTGGTGACGGTCTCGCCGCCTCGGCGTCACACTGCAGATTCAGTCGCCTCGTCGGCGAGCGACTGAAAAGATTGAGTGTGACAGGAACCGCCCGCCGCGAGAGCCCGTCACCCGCAGCCCCGATCGGATCGCGCCATCTCGACCTCGGCACGCTGGTCGTAGGCAAACGCGCTGCAACTGTTGCCGTGAAAATCCCGTGCTACGTTGCATGCTGAGCTAGTTGGGCATTGGGAGATCCGGATGAGTACGAGTCGGATTGCGTCGTTGCTGGCTGCGTTCGTTCTGGTGGCGTGCTCAGAGCCGCCGACCCACGGTGAGATCTTCAGCGTGGCCGGACAAAGCGCGGTGGGCGGCTCGACCGGCTCCGGGGCGACGGGCGGCGTTCCCGCGGATGCTGTCGGGGGCACCACGACGGGCGGAGCGTCCATGGGCGGCAACTCGACCGGCGGCACCGGGGTGGGGGGCACGGCCAGTGGCGGCACCAGCGCCGGTGGCACGGCGGCCGGCGGCACCAGCATGGGAGGAACCCTTGGAGCCGGGGGCACGGCAACCGGCGGCAGCTCCATGGGCGGCACACCCGCAGCGGGTGGCGCGGTCGGCGTGGGTGGCAGTGCCATCGGTGGAGCCGTCGGTGCGGGTGGGAGTACCGTCGGCGCGGGTGGCAGTGCTGTCGGTGGCAGCAGTGTCGGTGGAACGTCGGCCGGAGGCAGCGGCGTGGGTGGCGCGCAGGGCGTCGGCGGCACCCCGATCGAGATACCGTTCGGCTACGCCCCCATCACGGTCACCTGGGACGACGCGGCAGAGGCCTACGAGGAATGGAAGGCCGTCCACCTCGAGAACTGCGGGGGTGGAGTCTATCGCGTGCGCTGGGAGAACGCGCGCCTGGATGCGACGGTGTCCGAGGGGATCGGTTACGGCATGCTCCTGGCGGTGGCCCACGACGAGCGCGAGGTCTTCGACGGCCTGTACGAGTACTACCAGATGGCGCTGGACGAGTACGGGCTGATGCACTGGTTGCGCTACGGCTGTGACGCCCACTGGGAGCAGACCTACAACGAGTACCCGGACAACGCCGCGGCGGACGCCGACCTCGACGTGGGCATGGCGTTGATCCAAGCCAGCTGCAAGTGGGGCGGAAACTACGGCTCGGAAGCCACTGGCGTCATCAACGCGATTCGCGGGAGCATGATCGGCAACGACAATGGGGTGCTCGTGCTGCAGCCGGGCGACAGCGAGTTCTTCGACAACAACGGTTGCGTCAACTACTCCTACTTCGCACCAGGGTATTATCGGGCCTTTGCGCAGCACGTGCCCGGCGACGCTTCGTTCTGGAATCAGCTGGCCTCAGATACCTACATCCTGCTGGACCGTGCCTCACATTCGACCACCGGGCTGGTCAGAAACTGGGGCTCGAGTGACGGTGGATCCGTGTTTGGCTGTGAATTCGCCTACTCGGACGACTACGGAGACGACGCGGCCCGGACTCCCTGGCGCATCAGCACCGACTACCTTTGGTGGGGGACGGCCGCGGCCAAAGCCTGGACCGACCAGGTCACGTCCTGGGTGCTGACGCAGAACGTGTCGACCCTGGGCCAGTGGTATCACCTCGACGGCAGCTTCGACACCTCCCACGACGGCTACGACGACCACACCGCCATCACCCTCGGGCCGTGGGCGGTGGGCGCGATGACCCACAGCCAGAGCGCGGTCGACTCACTGGCGGGAGAATTGCTCAACATCCCGATGACTTCAGGCAGCCACGACGCCGAGTACTTCCCCCGCTTCCTGCGTGCGCTGAGCTTGGTCGCATTGACCGGCCACTTCACCACCTGCGGCGGGGACTGAACGCGCCGGACGCCATCTCGGACGCGTTTCAGAACGCCAGGTCGATGCCCGGGGCTGCCGGAGCGGGTGCGGGGCGAGGCGCCGCGGCGGGCGGGGATGGAGGCGGCGGAGTCACTCGAGTCGTCGGCGGACGTGCCGAAGCTTGCTGTTTCGCGGGCGCCGCCGCACGAGGCGCGGGCGCCGCGACGGACGGCGCAGCGGCGGCCCAGGGGGCCGCACTCGGCGCTGGTGCCGCGCTCGGGGTGAACGGCTCCATCGGCGGGGAATCCAGCACCGCGGTGGTGGACTCTGGCGCCGGAGTCACTGCCGCGGCCGCCGGGGTGGGATCCGACGCACGCGTGGCGGCGAAGTAGACCACCACGCTCCCTCCCAGAAGCAGCAGAACTGCCGCCGCACCCGCCGCCAGCACCAGGCCTGTCCGGTGACTCCGCCTCGTCGTGTCGACCGTCACCGATGTCGGCGCAGCCTGGTTGGCCGTGCCCCCGAGGTGTTGGTGGTCGAGATTGCTCAGTGCGGGGGCATAGGGCGTTCGCGCGGACACCCCTGACCCAGGGGTTGCCGTTCCCACGGTCGAGCCCATGAACTCGACGGGATGGACGTGCGAACTGCGCTGCTCGTCCCCCTCACACACGTCGCGTAGGCTGGACGCCAGATCGCGCGCCGACTGGAATCTCCAACACGGCTCCCGAGCGCTGCCCCGAGCGAACCAGGCATCGAAACCCGGTGGCACCGGCCCCACCGTCGAAGGCACGGGAATTTCGCCCGTGCAAATGGACAGCACGAGCCCGCCCAGCGTGTCCTCGTCGAACGGACGCCGCCCCAGTAGGCACTCGTATGCGATCACTGCCATGGCCCAGAGATCGGCGCGGTGGTCGACGTCCTTCTTGCCCGCAGCCTGCTCGGGGCTCATGTAGTAGGGCGTACCCAGCATGGCCCCCGTCTGGGTTTGTGGTCCCAGCGTGGCGCTGGCCCCCTGCCCGGTGCTCTTGGCGATGCCGAAGTCGAGGACTTTCGCGACTTCCTCGTCATCATTTCGCACGATGAAGATGTTCTCGGGCTTCAAGTCCCGATGCACGATACCCGCCTCATGCGCCTTGCCGACCGCCCGCGCGACGTGCGTGATCAGCGTCGTGGTCTCTGCAGGGGTGAGGCGCTGACGGCGGTCGAGTCGGTCCGCCAAGCTCTCCCCATCGAGCAACTCCATGGCGATGTACGGCGTCCCCTCGTCGACCCCGTAGTCGAGGATCTGGACGACGTGCGGACTGCGCAACGTGGCCGCCGCCTGGGCTTCCCGCTTGAAGCGGCTGAGCGCGTCCTCGTTCTGGGCGAAGCTCGCTTCGATGAGCTTGACCGCTGCCGGCGTGCCCAACTCGAGGTGCTCTGCGCGCCAGACCGCACCCATTCCCCCTTGCCCCAGCTGCGACAAGAGCCGGTATCGTGCTGCCAGGACCCGCCCTTCCACTCCTCCAACCCAATCTCTTCAGCGTGTCCGGCCAGAGTAGCACCATTTTGCGACCCCTCAAAGAGAGGGGCAGCCTGGCCCAGTCCAAGGCCCCAACGTGGGGCTGGCGTTCAGAAACGCTCTCCCGGAAGCCGCGGGACGTCCACGCCCGAGCGCCGCTCCACCGCGGCGTCGAGCGCCGTGCTGAGCCGTCGCCCCAGCCGCTCGAGCAGTCCCACCCCGAGCCAGGGTCGCTCGCGCACGACGGACCAGAATGCATCCTGATCGAGCCGGAGCAACGTGGTTGGCTCGGCGGCTTGCAGGGTGGCTCGGGCAGGGCGCTGGTTGAGCAGCGTGGTCGCCCCGACACAGTCCCCCGGTCCTACGCGACAGATGCGCTGCCCAGCCCGCAACAAGTCGCACGCTCCCGTGACCACGATGAAGAGCGAGCCGTTGTCGTCGCCCTCTCGTACCAGGACTTCCCCGGCCCCGACTGCCATGGTGCCGCAGGCTTCCAGCACTCGGCTGCGCAGAGCGAGTGGCAGACCAGCAAACAAGAACACTGATTCGAGCGCAACGAACTTCCCCTCCAGGGTTTGGCGCAGCTGCACGGATTGCGGCGCCTCCTCGGCCTCGGCCTGCACTCGCACCAGCACGGCGGTGATGTTGTCCTTCCCCCCCTGCTGGTTGGCGTGCCGGACGAACTCGGCGGGAATCGCCTCGAAGTCATCCCGCTGCATCTGCCCGCACAGCCAGGCTGGATCCTGCACGTACCCCGACAGGCCGTCGCTGCACAAGAGCATGCGGTCACCGTCCAGCACGTCGAACATCAAGGCGTCCACCTTCACCATGGGCTGCGTGCCAATGGAACGCGTCAGCACGTGCGCGTGAGCGTGACTCTTGACCTCGTCCTCGGTGATGAACCCCGCACGGGCGAGCTCTTGCGCCAGTGAGTGGTCGACGCTGAGCTGCTCCAGAGCCCCACCGCGGCACAGGTAGAGCCGGCTGTCTCCCACGTGCGCCATGTAGGCGTGCGATGCCACCACGAGCAACACCGTCGCGGTACACCCCATGCCGGAGCGGCCGCGAGTGGTGGTGGCCAGCCGGTACACCTCGCGACTGGCCTCTTCCACGGCACGGCGCAGCACCGCGGTGAGCTCGCCCGGCGCACGCACTCCCGAGCGAACCGCTTCGATTTGTTCGCCGGCCTGACCGATCATTCGAGCCACGGTTTCCACCGTCGTTGCCGATGCGACTTCACCTGCGGCGTGCCCCCCCATGCCGTCGCTCACGATGAACAACCCAAGCTCCTCGTCGACGTGAAACGCATCCTCGTTCTGGTTGCGCTTCTGGCCCACGTCGGTGATTCCCAGTGCTGTCGCGTGCATGTGTCAGTCTCCGCTTCGCGTAGCCCGATACACCGTGCGCACTGCCGCGACAATGCACAGCCACGGAGTGGCAGAACCGTTGCCGAAAGCCGCGGCGCTGCCGCTCAATGATGGAACGCACGAATGTGCGTGTGCACCATGGCGATGCCGTATTCCGTGCAGGCGGCGGCCACGTCCGCGTCGCGGGTGGACCCGCCGGGCTGCGCCACATAGTGCACCCCGTGGCGCTGCGCGTGATCGATGTTGTCGCGGAAGGGGATGAATCCATCCGAGACCAACGAAACCCCGGTCACTCCGGACAAGTACTCGGCCTTCTCTTCCGCCGTCAGCGGCGCGAGCTCCCCGTCGAGCGCGGCGCGCAACCCCGCCTCCTCACTGGGGACGAGGTCGCCTTCGAGGTAGCGCACGCGCCAATTCACGCGTTCTTGCCGCTTCACCTCGGGCTTGAAACGGAGGCCCAGCACCTTGGGGTGACGCCGCAGCTGCCACACGTCCGCTTTGCCCCCAGCGAGCTTGGTGCAATCGACCCGTGACTGCTGTCCAGCACCGATGCCGATCATCTGCCCGTCCACGGCGAACCCGACCGAGTTCGATTGGGTGTACTTCAGCGTCGTCAGCCCGAGCACCAGATCGCGCTTGGCCTGCTCCGAGAGCTCCCCGCAGACCACGTCATTCAGATCCTCGAGCACGAACACGCGGTTGTTTCGATCCTGCGTCAGGCGCATGCCGTACATCTCACGGCTCTCCCGCGCTGGCGGGACGAAGTCCGGATCCGCCGAGAGCACCAGGAACTTGCCGCCCTTCTTCTGCTTGAGGATCTCCAGCGCTGCCGGCTCATACGCCGGGGCGATGATGCCGTCGGAAACGACCCCCTTGAGAAACTGGGCCGTGGCTTCATCCACGGGCTCGGAGAGCGCCGCGAAATCACCGTACGAACACTTGGGATCGGCGCCGCGAGCGCGAACGTAGGCCAGCGCTGCCGGCGTGAGCTCGACCCCCGACACCTCATAGGCTTCTGCCAAAGGCGCATCCAGTGGTTGCGCCACCGCGGCTCCGGCTGGAGACACATGCTTGAAGCTGGCCGCCGCAGGCAAGCCGAGGGCCTGCTTGACCTCCTTCACCAGCTGCCAGGCGTTGAGCGCGTCGAGCAGGTTGATGAGAGACGGTTGGCCGCTCACGAGCTCACAGGGAGCCTGGGCGAGTGGTTCCGCGCCAGCGAACGACTGATGTGGGTTACATCCGTATCGAAGGTCCATGGCCGAGGCCATACAGCGGCGGGCGCCGGTTGGGAACGCGGTCGCGGGAACGGCCAAATCCAAGGGGGACGAGCGCGTGCGTCAGCGTGAAGCGCACACTCTGCCGGCCGCCGGGGGAGTCTCGAGAGATGCGCTGCGACTGGCGGAAAAGCCTCCAGCTTGGAACTTCATCCGACACCTGACTACCCACGCTTACGTGCACGCCCCCACTTGCGCGGAGATCATCCGACACTTCACTACCCATTTGCGGTCGCTGACAGCGTCTCGGGATGCCCGTGTTGCCCCAATCCGCTACGCTGAACACCAAGGGGCAAAACATGCAAATTCGCACCAGTCTTCTTGGTTTGGCACTTGCCTTGCTCTCGATCTCCACGTTCGGATGTTCAGGCCGTGACGCATCCGGAAAATCGAGCAGCATCGGGTCGGATGGCACCGGAGGCCAGGGCTCGGGGCCGGATGGATCCGGCGGCATGTCGCTGATCATTCCCGACGGTCTCGCGGGAGGAGGCGGTGTGGGTGACATCTGCGCGGGCGAGAACCCGCCGGATTGGTGCGACGAGGGCATGTTCGTCTCGTCGGGTCCTGCGTGTGGAGACGGTGAGCTCAATCAGGACAGCGAGGAGTGCGATGATGGCAACAGCCTGCCCGGCGACGGCTGCAGTGGCATCTGCTCCATCGAGCCAAACTTCACCTGCCCCGTGCCCGGTGAGCCGTGCGTGTCCACCATTCGGTGCGGCGATGGAGAGCTCGCCGGCAGCGAGCGCTGCGACGATGGCAACACCAACTCCGGCGATGGCTGCGCCGCCGACTGTCAAGCGATCGAGGCCAACTACTACTGCCCGACGGTGGGCGAGCCGTGCGTGCAGATCATCGACCCCTGCGCCACGGACAACCCGCCGGCGAGCTGTACGCCGACCGTGATCGTGGCCCCGCCCACCTGCGGCGACAGCAGCGTCGACGCCGACATCGGTGAGCAGTGCGACGATGGCAACAGCCTGCCGGGTGACGGTTGCTCCGGCTCGTGCAAGGTCGAGCCCAACTTCACCTGCCCGACCCCGGGAGAGCCCTGCATCAGCACCATCGTCTGCGGTAACGGCGTCATCGAGCCTGGAGAGGTCTGTGACGATGGCAACACCACGGAAGACGACGGCTGCAACGCCACCTGCGACATCCTGGGCTCGAACTTCGTGTGTCCGACCCCTGGCGAGCCCTGCCAGCGCATCGTGTTCTGCGGCGACAGCCGCGTGAGTGGCGACGAGACCTGCGACGACGGCAACACCGCTGCCGGCGACGGGTGCGACGCGGATTGCGTGCGGGAACCGGGCTGGGTTTGCCGCATTCCGGGTCAGCCCTGTGAGCTGGCGCCGCGCTGCGGCGACGGAGTGCAGGACCCCGGGGAGGTCTGCGACGACGGCAACACCGCCGACGGAGACGGCTGTGCCCGTGACTGCACGTTCGTCGAGCCCGGCTTCGTCTGCCCCACTCCGGGATCGCCCTGCCAAAGCATCGAGCTCTGCGGTGATGGGGTCGTGTTCGGCGATGAAGAGTGCGACGACGGCAACATCGTCGCCGACGACGGCTGTGACGACTGCCAGATGGCGGCGGGGTACGAGTGCCCTTACGAGGGTGCCCCGTGCGTTCCCCTGTGCGGTGACGGCATCGTGCTCCGGACCGAGGTCTGCGACGATGCGAACACTTCGCCCGGCGATGGCTGCAGCCCCACCTGTGAGTGGGAAGACGGCTGGGCCTGCAATGGTGCCGCCCCCAACTACTCCTGCCACCGCACCACCTGTGGCGACGGCGTGGCAGAGGGCAACGAGGCTTGCGACGACGGCAACGAAGTCACCGGCGACGGCTGCACCCCCGAGTGCAGGTTCGAGCCGGACTGCAGCGGCACCGGCGCCTGCACCTCCCGCTGCGGCGACGGGCTGGTCCTGGCGGGCATCGGCGAAGAGTGCGACGACGGGAACACCCGACCCGGCGACGGCTGCTCCACCACCTGCCAGGTCGAGCCGGGCTACGAGTGCGAGCGGCCACCGCTGGGCGAGAGCATGGTGGTGCCGGTCACCTACCGTGACTTCAACGAGAATCACGCGGACTTCCAGTTCGGGCTCACCGGCTGCGAGACCGCGAGCACCGGCATGGTGCAAAACACGCTGGACGCCGAGGGCAAGCCCGTCTTGATTCGGCCGAATGGCACAGGATGCGCCACCACCACCACGGTCGCGAGCTTCGCCACCTGGTACCGGGACTCGAGCACCAACACGACCATCCACAGCACGCTCACCCTCTGGAACGACGGCAGCGGCAATTTCGTCAACCGCTGGGGTGAGAACGGTGAACGCTGGAGCAAGACGCGACGCGAATGGTGCGGCAACGCCGGCGACAACTGCAACTTCGAATACGACGACTACTGCGACACGCACCAGGCGGAGATGCTCGACTGCGTGGACGCCGACGGAGTGAGCTGGGGCGTCTTCCTGGACGCCGAGTACGACGGGAACCCGGTCTTCTTCCCCATCGACGGTCAGGGCCAATCGCCCCAGAGCGAGTACGGCCCCGCCAAGATTCCGGACCCGGTCTACGGCGGCAGTTGGGCCTGGGAAGAGGGGGAGCCCCTGCACAACTTCCATTTTACCAGCGAGGTCCGTTTCTGGTTCGAGTACGACCCCTCCACCAACCCGGTGCTCTCCTTCACGGGCGACGACGACGTGTGGGTGTTCATCAACGACCGAATCGCGGTGGACCTGGGCGGCATCCACGTCCCAGTCCAAGATGACGTCAACCTGACGACTGCTGCCGGCACTCTGGGTCTCAGCGCTGGAAACGTCTACGAGATTGTCGTCTTCCAGGCCGAGCGGGAGAAGGAAGGGTCGAGCTACATGCTGACCCTGAGCGGCTTCAACCCCAACGCCAGCGAGTGCGGCCCGGAGTGTGGCGACGGCGTGGTGACCGCGGGCGAAGCCTGCGACAACGGCGACAATCCCGGCGGGTACGGGGAGTGCAACCCGGACTGCACGCGCGGGGAGTACTGCGGCGACGGTGTCGTGAACGGACCCGAGGCGTGTGACGACGGAGTCAACCGCGCCGCGTACGGCTCGGCGTCGAGCGGCTGCTCGCCCGGTTGCGTCCGACCACCGTACTGCGGCGACGGCATCGTGCAGCCCGCGTTCGGCGAGCGTTGCGATGACGGGGTCAACGACGGGGCGTACGGAGGCTGCACGCCGGACTGCCAGGCGGCGCCCTGGTGCGGCGACGCCATCGTCCAAACCGCCAACGGCGAGGAGTGCGACGACGGCATCAACGACGGCAGCTACAACAACTGCGGGGTCGGTTGCGTGCTCGGCCCACGTTGCGGCGACGGCGTGCTGGAGACCGCCTGGGGCGAGGAATGCGACGACGGCAACAACGCTTCCGGAGACGGCTGCAGCCCGAACTGCCGCGCCGAGGGCGTGTGTGGCGATGCGTTCGTGGATACTGCCGCCGGCGAAGAATGCGATGACGGCGACAACGATGGCGGCTACGGCGAGTGCGCGCCGGGGTGCGTGATCGGACCGCACTGCGGCGACGGCGTCCGACAGGATCCGCCCGAAGCGTGCGACGATGGCGTCAACGACGGGGGCTACGGTGAATGTGCGCCGAACTGTCTGCTCGGCCCGCACTGCGGCGACGGCATCATCCAGACCGCCGACGGCGAGCAATGCGACGATGGCGTCAACGACGGCTTCACCAGCGATTGCGCGCCGGGCTGCGTCCTGGGCCCGCACTGCGGCGACGCCATCGTGCAGGAAGACCGGGGCGAAGAGTGCGACGCCGGCCAGGGCAACAACATCACCCCGTACGGCCCGGGCTGCGGCCAAGGGTGCATCCTGCCACCGTTCTGCGGCGACGCGGTGGTGGACACGGGCTTTGGCGAGCGCTGCGACGACGGCGTGAACGAAGGAGGCTACGGCCAGTGCGACGTCGGCTGCGTGTATGGCCCACGTTGCGGCGATGGCCAGGTGCAGTCCGAGTTCGGCGAAGAGTGTGACGAAGGCGAGGGTGGGAACGATGGCGGCTACGGCCAGTGCGCCGCGGGCTGCGTGCTCGGCCCCCACTGCGGGGACAACGTGCTACAGCCCGCGTACGAGGACTGCGACGACGGCAACCACACCTCCGGCGACGGCTGCGACCCGTCCTGTCAGGACGAGCTCTGGGTTCCGGAATGAGTGGGTTCGGGCGCGGAGGCGATCCGCGCCCGTCCCAACGGCTTCAATAACCGAGCCCGCCTCCGGAGTAGCTGGGCGCGCCAGCAATCGGCAGCGCGCCCCCGTGACCGATCGCTCCCGCCGCGCCGGTCATGCCGGCACCCCCCGCGCGCCCGACGCTCGTGCCACCTGCGGCGCCGCCCGGGATATGGATGCAGTCCACGCCCGGACAGCAGGCACTCGGCGACCCCGTGGTCCGCATCTGACCGGTGATGCTGAGCGATGCGAGATCCAATGTGATCGTCTGGCGGCCGTATGGTCGCACCAGGGAGATGACACCGGAAGGCTCCAGGGGGACGGAAAGGCAGGAGTCTGACAGATGCCCTTCCCAGGCGGCGGCGCCGCTCAGGTCCAGCGTTGCTCCGCCGCGGCTCAGGTCCAACCAGTACGTGCCCTCATCGGCATCGCCCCAGTTCGGGCATAGGCTGTCGGCCTCGAGCTGGGCGGACGTCAGCACCAGAGCGCTGGGGTCATCGCCCACGGCGAAGTACAACGAGAGCTGGCAGCCGCCGTATTGCCGCAGCTGAACCGATACGGCACTGATGCACCCGCCGCCGTCCGCGACGTCGATATCTTGCTTGTGCTCGATGGAAACGTCGACGCGCTCGTCGTCCGTTCCCCGTGGATATCCGTCGTAATTCCACACGTGGTCAGCTGAGTAGCTCAGCGTGGCGACCTCGTTCTCGAACTCGGCGCTCACCTCGATGTCGTAGGTGCAGCCAGGCGCCCCTGCGACCACATTCTCGCCGGCAACACCGCCATCGTCGGGGAAGCCGCTATAGCCGCCTTGGCTCGCGCCGCCGACGCCGACTCCGGAACCGCCCGGCGGAGGCTCGTCACCCGACCCCGCGCTCCCGCCGCGGCTCGGAGTCACACCCCAGCCGCTATAGCCGCCTTGATTGGCTCCACCGGTCCCCCCTCCCGCGGGATTGGTGCCGCCGACGCCGCTCGGAGCCCCGCCGCTCGACGAGCCGCCGCTCGACGGGCCGCCTTGACTCGCCCCGCCCGTCGGCACGCCAACGCTGCCGCCGGCAGCTCCGGCCGTCCCGATGTTGCCAACATCTCCGCCGTCGGGCGGAGCATCGCAGTCACACTCCGTGAATCCAGATCCATCCGGCAGACACTCCTGCGTATCGTCGCAGTCGTCGTATCCCACGCAGGGGCGCACCTCACCCGGCTCGCACACGAGCTCGGTCTCGTCAGTGGAATCCACCTTCTCCGAGCCGCACCCTACGGCCAAGACCAGCGCCCAGGCAGCCAAGGTGCGCGCCCGAAAGCGAGGCGTACGCAATGGCACGCGTCCAGCGTTCAACTCGTCTCCAAACGACATGGCATCTCCTCCCAGTCAACCGTCCGCAACGTCGTCCCCCCACGGTCCCCCCACGGTCCCCCCACGGTCTCCCCACGGCGAGTCGGCCGGTTTATCGTGAGCGATCGACTCCGAATGTCAAGCGATCAACCCGCTGCCTGTGCATCGATCAGGGACGACGCCCGGATCAAGGTCGATTCGGGCTCGACGCACCGACAACACACCGCAACCGCGCTCACCGGCGCACCGGGGTCTGTCATCAACCTCGCGGCAGCAGAGTCGAGACACCGCGTTCCCGCACATGCTAGGAAGCACGCAGGGTCAGCGATGAGTCCACTCCCCGCCCGTCTCGCTCTCTCGGCGGTATCCCTGAGCACTGAAAAAGCGCCCACTCTGCTCCACGATCCCCAACCCGAGGCCCATGAACCGAACGACCCGGCCGCTGCTGCTCGCGATGCTTGGCCTAGTGGTGCTCTTGCAGCCGCTCGCTTGCCTCACTCCTCCGCCCGCTTCCGCCGTGGGCCATGACTCCGGATCCGCGGATTTCGGAGCGACACCCCCTCCCCTCGAGCCCATGACCGAGCTCGACGCTTGGACCGCCGCCGCTCGGATGGGGTTCGGCATCAATATCGGGAACACCCTCGACAACACCACCACGTGGGAAACCGGCTGGGGGAATCCCCGCATCACCGAGGGCTACGTCGAGAGTCTCGCGGAGCTCGGGTTCAAGACCGTTCGCTTGCCGGTGGCCTGGGACACCTATGCCGTCGGGGGGCGCATCCAGCCCTCCAAGCTACGACGGATCAGAGAGATCGTCGACTGGATCACGGCAGCCGGCATGTTCTGCGTCCTCAACATTCACTGGGACGGTGGCTGGATCGACTCGAGCGACCAGGCACGCTACCCGGAGACCCACGCCACCTTCAGCCCCGAAGCGGAGAAGAAGTACCGGTCCTACTGGGAGCAGATCTCGAAGTTCTTCGCCGGAAAGAACGAGCAGCTCGTCTTCGAGGCGCTGAACGAGGAAACGAACTTCTCCAATGCAGGTTCCATCGAGGATGCCTACGCGACCTTGACGAAGGTGAACCAGCTGTTCGTCGACACCGTGCGTCGCTCTGGAGGCAACAATCCCCAGCGCCTACTGATCGTCACCGGGTACAGTACGGACATCACCAAGACGTGCGCCGGGCAGTACGAGCTGCCCACCGATACCATCGCCCATCGCCTGTTCATCTCGGTGCACTACTACACGCCGTGGCAGTTCTGCGGCATGACCGAGGACGCCGACTGGGGCAAGATGATGCCCACCTGGGGAAGCCCACGCGATGTCGCGGAGCTGAACCAGCTCTTCGACAAGATGGGCGATTTCTGCACCCGCAACGACCTGCCGGCCTTCATCGGGGAGTTCGGGGTGGTGTCAGAGAAGGAGTCGAAATCCCGCGTTCGCTGGCTGTCCGCGGTGAATCAGGCTGCCCTTTCCAGAAAGATGGTCCCGATGCTCTGGGACACCGGACACGAGGTCTCCCGCAGTAGCCCCTACGCCCCCAGCGCAGAGCTCAGCCAGGTACTGCAGCGTCTCGCCCCAGTGAAGCGTCGTCGACAACGGTGAGCGCGACGCATCCCATCTCCGGGCACTGCGAATAGCGTCTCGGCGAAATTCGCTTTTGCGTCCTACTGCCCTGTCTCGGAAGCAACAATCCATGAACGCGTCTCGCTGAGTTCTCGAGGGACGCTCTCGTGGTCATCGGGACAGGGCACGTCGGCACCGCAGGTGCCGCAGGAAAGATAGGGTGCGCTGTCCAGATCGCAGCGGAGCTGTCCTTCGCCGGGCCGCCACCCCTGCGTTCGGCCCGGCGAAGGACAACGATTGCGACTTCTGGGACAGGGCACTAGTCCGGCGGCAGTGACGCGCGAACCGGCAAGCGGTCTGGGCACGGTACGGCTGTGGGCAAGCGTTTCGCGCTGCTCCCAATCTTGGGCGTTCCGGCGTTGCGTCGTGCCCGTTCGCGATTGCGTCGAGTGTTGGCACGAGTTGTCGAACGCGGTACTCGCTGCTAGTCGTCTCTTCGCAATGCCGACACGAACCCCTGGTTTCTCCCAGCGAGCGCCGGCGATGCCGCCAGCGCATGGGCTGTTCCTCTTCTCCGCGCTGGTCCTCTCGACTGGCCTCGGTGCGTGCAGCGACAACTCGAAAGGGCCGGCGACCACCAGTGGCAGCAGCGGGTCTGGCGCCACCGTCAACGCCAGCGGTGGCAACGGTGGCAGCGGTGACGCGGGCGCGTCGAGCGCCAGCACGACGATCGGCAGCGGGATCGGTGGCAGCGGCTTCAACCAGTGCGGTGTCGCTGCTCCCCTACCCGCGGACACCGGCCAGTGTACGGAGGTGCGCGTGCCGATGATCGCCGACTTCGACGACTACGCCAGCGGGGACGCAGCCAGCTACACCTACACCGTCAGCGCGAGTGCGCCAGCCGAGGACGTGCTCGGGGGTATCTTGCACATCGGGGACGGGTCGGAGGCCGAGGGTAGCGAGATCACGACCGAGATGGTGACGGGCACCGGCGACTCTGGCTACGCGCTCGAGATCGCCAATACCAACGCCACGGACTGGGGCGGCCTGCTCATGTTCTACTTCATCGGATCGGGGTCGACCCTCGCTTGCCTGGATGCGCAGGGCCATAGCGGCGTGGAGTTCTCGATCCGGGGTTCTTCGCCGTCCGGACGGTTTGGTGTCAATCTGGGGATGCTCGACACCATTCCCAGCGCAGACGACGGACTTTGCGACAACTCCGATGCGGACGACTGCAAGGATGCCAACGTCGAGTTGAGCTTGCCGGCTGACGCTGACACGTGGGAGTCCATCCAGGTTCCGTGGAGCGCGTTCACGCCCGGTGTCGGTAGCTCTCTCTCGTGCGTGCCGGTCACCGGGCAGAACATCGTCCGTCTCGTGATTCAACCTTTCATGAACTACCCACCGCCCGACTACACCTTCGAGGCCGGTCCCTACGCGATTGCTGTTGATGATGTCCGATTCTACTGAGTCGCCCTCTTGGAGAAGACCTATGCGGAGCTTGTGTCATTGGGCGAGGCTGGCTCGCATTGCTTGTTGGGCATCGCTCGGGGTGTCGATGGCGGCTTGCTCGTCGCCCGACGAGTCATTGGGCGACGGAGAGACCGGCGGTACGGCTGCAGGCGGGGCCAATGACCCGGGCGGCGCCACCGCCGCGGGCGGTGCTACGAGTGGGCCCTGCGAGTTTCCCGAAAGCATCGAGTGGACCGCCAGCGCCCCCCTCATCGTGCCGGCGTCCGACGCCGAGCACGACATCGTGGCCGTTAAGGATCCGACGGTGGTCCGCTTCAATGATCGCTGGCACGTCTACGGTAGCTCGGTTTCGAGCTCCGGAGGATACAACATGATCTATGCGAGCTTCTCGGACTGGAGTGAAGCCCCGAGCGCGCCCATCTACCACATGGATCAGACGACCGGCTTCGATACCTACGTTGCCGCACCGCAGATCTTCTACTTCACGCCTCAGGACCAATGGTATCTCGTGTACCAGTCGGGACCGCCGATGTACTCCACCAACGACGACCCTGGGGACCCGACCGGGTGGACTCCGCCGGCAGCGTTCTACGCCACGACGCCTGCGCTCATCACCGAGAACGGCGGCGGTTGGCTGGACTACTGGGTGATCTGCGATTCGGCATCGTGCTACCTCTTCTTCTCCGACAACCACGGCCGCTTCTACCGGAGCGGAACGTCGATCGACGAGTTCCCGGGGGGCTTCGACGAGCCGGTCGTCGTGATGCAGGACTCCAACGCCGGGCGGATGTTCGAAGCCGGCAACGTCTACAAGGTGAACGGAACGACCCAATACCTCGCGCTCATCGAGGCGTTCGATCAGACCTCCGGCGGGCACCGGTACTTCCGTTCCTGGATAGCGGACAGCCTCGATGGCACCTGGCTACCCTGGCAGGCCAGCGGATCGTACCCGTTCGCTGGCGCGCAGAACGTCACCTTCGAAGGAGATATCTGGACGAACGACATCAGCCACGGTGACATGATCCGCGCGGGCTACGACGAGACGCTGGCCATTGACCCGTGCCACCTTCGCTACCTGTTTCAGGGGGCCGACCCCGAGGCGGAAACCGGCGGGGACTACAACAGCATACCCTGGGAGATCGGGCTGCTGACCCAGGTCGAGTGAGCCGCGGGTCTCTCGGGAGCGCATGTGGGATCGCAGCACTGCCGATAGCGACCCCGTGCGGTCGGCGGCCGCAATGCGGGTGGAGTTTCGGGGGCCAGTGGTTGGCGCCTTCAATCACCAGTAGAAGGTGTCGTATCCGTTACGCAAGCTCCGCTCGGTTTGCCGCGCACGACGCAAGAACGAACAAGCCGCGACGCAAACCCGGATCGCCGAAGTCGCCATCGCGGTAGGGCGACCACCCTTGATGTTCGGACCTCACGCTGGATCCCACGCGGGTGATGCGCGGCGGCGCCACACGGCCGCAGCGCAGTCGCGAGTGCCGCGGCACTCCGGCTGGAGGGCCCCCATGTAGGAGGTTGTAGGTCCACCATATCCCGGTCGCGGAGCTCCAGCCGACTATGGCAGAATCATGCTGCGCGCGGGGCGTGCACCCAGCATTGGTGTGCATCTGATCGGAACCGCTGGCGCGCGCATTGGTCTTTGTGGGTAAACCAGTACACGTTTGTGCATGGGCGGCAGACAACACTCGAGGCGCAGTGCTCCGCTTGCAGCGGATCGCTCTGCTGATCGACCGGCTGGGCACCACCGTGGGCCTGGCCACAGCAAGCACGGTGGCATCGTGAAGACACTGAAATGGCCGAACTTGGCCTGGGTCGCTGGCCTCGCGCTGAGCGTCGCCAGCGGCTGTGGCAAGAGCGCGAGCCAGGCGCCGAGCTCAGACGGCTCGTCCGGCGCTGACTCGAACGGCTCCAGCGGCTCGGGGTCGACCGTCGATCTCCTCCGTACCGGCGGCAGCAACGCGGGCGGCGCCGCTGGTCAATGCTCGGGTGCCGACTGTCCGGGGGTTGCAGGCTCCGGAGCGGGCGTGCTCTGCGGCGACGCAGTGCTCGACCCCGGCGAAGGCTGCGACGACGGGAACTCGACTCCGGGTGACGGCTGTGACGGTACCTGCCAGACGGAGAGTGGCTTCACCTGTCCGGTTCCGGGTGAGCCGTGTGAGAGTGACCTCTTCTGTGGCGACGGGCTACCGGGACCGGACGAGGCCTGCGACGACGGCGACGCCGACTCCGGTGATGGTTGCTCGGCGGAGTGCCGCGTGGAAGCGGGGTACACGTGCCCGGTCATCGGCGAGGACTGCGTTCCCTCCGAGCAGCCGCCCGAGTGCGGCAACGGCACGGTCGATGCCACCGAGACCTGCGACGACGGCAACACCCTGCCCGGAGATGGCTGCACGGCAGCGTGCCAGACCGAGGTCGGGTGGGTGTGCCGCACTCCGGGTGCGCCGTGCGAGCTCAACGAGTTTTGTGGTGATGGGTTGCTCAGCGGCGTCGAAGAGTGCGACGACGGCAACGCGATCCCCGGGGACTGTTGCGGGGCCACCTGTCTCTTGGAGGCCAATTGCGTGTGCTCCACCCCCGAGCCACCGCTGGATCCGCCCCGCCAGATCTGCGGCTCCACCGCGACCTGCGGGGACGGGGCGGTCGGGGCAGGCGAAGCCTGTGACGACGGCAACTCCTTGTCCGGAGACGGCTGCGCCGAAGACTGCAGCAGCGTCGAGCCGGGATTCAGCTGTCCGGTGGGCGGAGGTCTCTGCACCGCTGCCTCCGATCCCTGCGGCAACGCCGCGTTGGATGCGGGCGAAGAGTGCGATGACGGCCAGTTCCCGATGACGAGTGGGGACGGTTGCAGCGCGGACTGCAAGGTCGAACCAGGGTACGTCTGTCCGGTCGCTGGCGCAGCCTGTCAACTCATCGCGTACTGTGGCGACGGGGTGGTCAACTTCGTACGTGGCGAGCAATGCGACAACGACGTGTCCACTGCGCCCGACGCTCAGCCTGAGGGTGGTGATGGTTGCTCGGCGAATTGCCTGATCGAGAGTGGTTGGTCCTGCAGCGGGGCCAATCCGAATGTGTGCGTCTACACCGTGGAGTGCGGCGACCAACTGCGCAGCGGACCCGAAACCTGCGACGACGGCAATGTCGTCTCGGGTGACGGCTGCTCCGCGACCTGTGCGGTCGAGTCTGGCTACACGTGTCCGGTTGTGGGCGCTGCGTGTTGGGCCATCTGCGGCGACGGATTGGTGCTCGGACGCGAGCAATGTGACGACGGCAACGTCGTCGCGGGCGATGGCTGCTCGCCGACCTGTCAGTACGAACCCGGTTGGGTCTGCGACCCGGACGGAACCTGCCGCC
>CAZSVU010000045.1:0-36699 GCA_964610275.1 uncultured Polyangiaceae bacterium
GACGTTGCTCCATCTTCTTCACACTGCCCGGCCCGAACTCCGAGCAAGGGTGCGAAAGGTAGACCACCGCACGGACGTCTGGGCGATGGCGGTAATCGCGTTCGAGTGCCTGGTGGGCCGCCGCCCCTTTGAGGAACCGACCCTCGGAGCTCTACTGCTGGCCATCTGCAGCGAGCCGGCGCCGGTGCCCTCGCAGTGGGGCCAGGTACCCGCTGGATTCGACGAGTGGTTCGCCCGGGGTGTGGCCAAGGACCCGGATCAGCGGTTTGGCTCCGCGCGCGAGGCAGCGTCGGCGTTGCAGGCGCTTTGCGTGCCCGGGGCGGCTTGGCGTGGGTCCGAAAATCCACCAAGTCCCGGCGGAATGGATGCCGCAGTCGGGGCTCTGGGCACCGGAATCGGTCCGCATGCGGCACAGGCGATCACGGCTCCGAGCTACGGAGGGGCCGCGCACGCGCTTGCACCGGCGACCGGCGCGCCAGGAGTGCCCGTGGGCGACTCCACCGGCACCCAGATGCCTCCATCCGCAGTAACGGTTCCCGGGGTTCCGAGCCGCTCGGGCGCGAAGCTGTTGCTGCTGGGACTGGCTGCGGTCGCGGTGGTGGGGACCGCAGGGGGCTTCCTGCTGCTGCGCGGAGCTGGAGGTGACCCGGGTGCGTCGGCCGCCAAAGCCGATTCCGCAGAGGTCGAGTCCACCAACGTCGAGGCCTCGGCCGCCGATCAGCCTCGGGTCGAACCTGCCTCGGCCGCGTCGGCCGCAGCAGCAACGTCGCCAGAGGGATCGAGCAGCAACGCCGAGAGCGGGCCTGCACTGCCAACTCGAAGCGACAAGCGAGTCGCGCCGGCCACTGCCAAGGCGCGGCCTGCGGCTGCTGCAAAGCCCACTGAAACGCCCCCGAAGGCGTCCTCGCCCACCTCGGCGACGAAGCCATCGACCCGAACTGCCAGAGACCGACTCGACAACGGGTTCGGTTTCTAGATCAACCAACGAGCACACGGAGATCCAACGGGGACCATGAGACGCACCGCCTTTCTGATGGCCATGGCTGCTGCTCTGCTGAGCGGCTCTATCGCCCAGGCACAGCAAGTCGACGAGGCTTCGAAGAGCGCTGCCCGCGACATCGGCAAGGACGGCTTGGAAGCCTTCAAGGCCGGTCGCTACGACGAAGCGGTCGACAAGCTCACCCGAGCCTATGCCGTGGTCAAGGTCCCGGGCCTGGGGCTCTGGACGGCACGCGCGCTGGAGAAAGCGGGCAAGCTGGTCGAGGCCTCCGAG
Organism: uncultured Polyangiaceae bacterium; assembly: GCA_964610275.1. GTDB lineage: Bacteria > Myxococcota_A > Polyangia > Polyangiales > Polyangiaceae > JAFGBI01. Next base: position 1,274 of record CAZSVU010000045.1, read on the forward strand.
GTCTACAACGAAGTCGGAATGCTGGAGGTCGCCGAGGGCGATCGCGCCGTCCAGGAGGTGGCCAAGCAGGACGCGGCCAAGGAGAGAGAGGCCCTGCTGCCCAGAATTCCGAAGCTCACCGTGCAGGTGGAGGGGGCGCCCGCGAATGAGGTGCAGGTCACCGTGGACGGCGTCCCGGTTGCCGCTGCGCTCATCGGCGCGGCGCGTCCTGCCAATCCGGGCAGTCACAGCGCGACCGCCAAGGTCGGCGAACAGGAGGTCTCAGAAGAAGTGACGCTGGCAGAGGGCGAGAGCGAGACCGTGGTGCTGCGCCTTGCCGCCCCAGCGCCGGCAGAGCAGCCCTCAATGCAGGAGCCCGCACCGGCGTCCGCTCCAGCCCCCGCGGCCACCGCCCCCGCAGACACCGGCGCCGCCGACGGCAGCATGCAGCGCACCTTGGGTTGGGTGGGACTCGGTGTCGGAGGCGCGGGACTGGTCTTCGGCACCGTTACCGGGATCATCGCGGTGTCCAAGAAGTCTTCGCTGGAAGACGACGGCTGCGTCGACGGTGCCTGCTACGCCGACCAGACCGATGACGTCGACAGCTACAACTCGATGCGCACACTCTCCACCGTGGGGTTCGTGATCGGCGGCGTGGGAGCGGCGGCAGGAGCCGTGCTGCTGCTGACAGCGCCAGAACAAGACGAAAGCGGGCCCACCGTGCAGGCTTGGCTGGGCGCGGGCAGCGCCGGCGTGAAAGGGAGCTTCTGATGCGCCAGTTGCAGCGCAAGTTGCGCGGCCGCGCCGCCATGGTCCTGGCCGTCGCTGCGGCGGCCAGCTGCGCCGTCCCCGAATTCAACACGTCGCTCGGTGACCGAGACGAGGGCGGGGGCGGCGATGGGAACGCGCAGGAAGGCGTCGGTGGAACCGATCCATCCCTGGCGGGCAACGCAGGTGCCCCGACGCAGTCGGGCGGGAGTGTCGGCGAAAGCGGCGGGGCACCGGCCGACGCAGGCGGGAGCGTCGGTGAGGGCGGAGGGAGTGTTGGCGATACGGGTGGGACCGGCGGCCAGATCGAAGGCGTGGGGGGCACCACGGCGGGCGCGGGCGGTTCGGATGTTGCTGGCAGCGGCGGGGAGCTCAGCGCGGGGTCGGCTGGCGTCCCGCCTGGCAGCGGCGGAACGCCCGGCGACGGCGGCACGGTCACGGCCGGGGCTTCCGGCTCCTGCGCTGGCGACTTGTGCGGGTCAGAGTGCGTGGACGTTCAGGCGGATCCCAACAACTGCGGCGCGTGCGGTACTACGTGTGGGGCAGACCAGTCGTGCGTATCGGGTACGTGCGCATGTGCTCCCGGGGAGCAGCTCTGCGGTAGCACCTGCACGGACACCCAGGCCAACGTCGGCCACTGTGGTTTCTGTGGCAACGAATGCGTCGCCGACGCGGACGGCCACGTCGCCGAGGTCGCGTGCCAGGGCGGAGACTGCACTGTGACCGGGTGCCTGGGACGGTACGAGGACTGCGACGGAGCGTTCACTAACGGTTGTGAAGCGGACCTCGACACGCATGTTGAGCACTGCGACGCATGCAACTCAGCTTGTCCGACGACGGCTGGGACCCCGCAATGCCTTGGGGGAGTCTGTGGCTACTCCAATTGCTCCGACCCCCTCGCGGACTGCGACGCCGACGACTCGTGCGAAACCGATGTGTCCACAGACGCGACGCACTGCGACGGCTGCAACCGGCCGTGCGCTACGGCGCACGGGACTCCAGTCTGCCAGGACGCCTCTTGCAGCATGACCACGTGCGAGTCGGGATGGGAGGACTGCAGCTTGGATGAAAACGCTGTCCGCGACGGTTGCGAAACGAACGTTGCGAACGATGCCACCAACTGTGGGGACTGTGGCGTCGTCTGCAGCGAGGACGTGGCGATCCTGCATCCCTCAGGGCACATGTGCGACGACGGCAACTGTGTTGCCAGTGGTTGCGAATCGAACTGGGGCAGTTGCGATACCACGATGGCAAACGGGTGCGAAGTGTATCTCCCGACCAGCGTCGACGATTGTGGCAGGTGCGGATACTCCTGTTCCGCGAACGCTCCCCCAAACACACACACAACTGGATGCTCGCTGGGGGCGTGCCTGTACGAGTGCGACAACGACTACGACTACTGTGATGCGAGCGGAACCGACTCCGACGGCTGCGAGGTCTATCTCCCTACCGGCGCACCCAACACCACTGTCGACGTCTTGTCTGCGGACTTGGAGAGCACGTCAGCAGAGTTTGATTTCGGCTGTGTGTCTGCGGGGTGCGATCCGTGCACTTTCGAGTGCCAGCTGGACGGGGATACCTGGACTGAATGCAGCTCGCCAGCGAGCTACCCCGGGCTCCAGGACGGGACGCACACGTTCCGCGTTCGCGCGACGAACTCTCTGGGCATTGTCGACACGACGCCGACTGAGCATGCCTGGCCCATAGATACGCCTCCGGACACGATCATTGACTCGTGTCTCCGGATTCCCCCGAGCAACCCGCAGGCCATCCAGTTCACATTCTCCTCCACGCAGCCGCCCAGCACCTTCGAGTGTCGTTGCCCTTCGTCGAGTGGTTGGGGATCGTGCTCCAGTGGCACGGCGCACGTCTGCGAGTTGGGCACCATGCCGTTCGAAGTGCGCGCGATCGATCAAGGTAGCAAGGTCGACCCAACACCTGCGACGCACGACGGCTGCTAGACCAACTCTCGGGTCCCGGTACCCTGCCTCCCGGAGCGGGCCGCTCCGGGAGGCGCTGCCGTACGTCCGCTTCGGGCGGCAGACATACACGGAAGTCGAGCTGTCCCCGGGCTCGAAGAAGACCATACTTGGTCGCGTTGCAGCAGGTGTCGCCGAGCCCGCCCGACTCGACGCACTTGCCGTCGAGCACCTCACGGTCACTGAACGACGGATACGAGTGAGGTTGCCCTCGCTTTCGCTGTTCGGATGGGTAACAGCTCGGGGACGCGGGCGGGCGCCGCGCGGAAGCTCGGGGGCGTACGCTGCACGCGATAGCGGAAGGCGACGCCCGCCTTGAGGTTGCTGGGGCCTGGGGGGCCCCGCAACCGGGCGGGCTCTCTGCGGATGGGGTGCAGCACGCGGGACGCGGGCGGGACCGATCACGCGCGGATGGCCGGAAACTCGGCCATTTTGCCCCGATCGGGCGCCCGATCACACGCAGATGGCCGGGTTTCCGGACATTTTTCCCGGATCGGGAAGGAGCGACGCGCGTTTCGTGGTGGGGCCGGCTCCGGTCACTCCTTGTCTTCGTCGGGGCAGCCGTCCTCGTCGTCCTTCTTGTTGAAGTCCTCGGGCTCGTCCACGCATTCGTCCACTTCGTCCGGGATACCGTCCTCGTCGTTGTCGAGATCCGGGCAGCCGTCGGTGTCCCAGAATCCGTCGGTGTCCTCGGCTTGGTCCGGACAGACTTCCTTGTCGTTCGGGATCCCGTCCTGGTCGTTGTCGGGATCGACGCAGCCGTCCTCGTCCTCGAAGCCGTCCGGATCCTCCGGATGGTCCGGGCACTTGTCGTCCTTGTCCAGAACCAGGTCGCCGTCGTTGTTGTTGTCCGGGCAGCCATCATTGTCCTCGAACCCGTCCAGGTCCTCGGCCACCTTGGGACGCTGATCGTCGTCGGCCCGTCCGGTCGGAGACGACCCGACCACGCACCGATTCGCGCTCGTCTCAGGCGAGAGATCACGCAACTGGCCGCGCCGCTGGGCCGATAGGGCGGGGCGATGTACACTGGAGATGGGATGTCACCCAAGGTCGAAGAACTGCTGGCACAGGCCGCGCTGCTGGATGAGCGCGAGCGCGCCGAGTTGGCGTCGGAGCTTCTCGCGAGTCTGGACGGGCCGGAGGACGAAGGCGCCAGGGCGGCGTGGGCCAAGGAGATCGAGCGTCGGGCCCAGCTGGCGATTTCGGGTGAATCCGAGGGCCTCGACTGGGAGTCGGTGCGTGACGAGGCTCAGCGGCGGATCGCGGGAGAGTGAAGCCCGTCCGCATCGAACCGGAGGCGCGCCAAGAGTTCCTGGCCGCCGTCGACTGGTACACGGCCCGAGATGGTGCCGTGGCGGTTCGCTTCGTGGCGGCAATCGACGGTGCACTGAGTCGCATTCACGCCGAACCACACACGCTTCCTCTCGCCAGAGACGTTCCGCCGGCAATGGGAGTCCGAGCCCTACTCGTCGAACGATTCCCGTATTCGGTGGTCTTCACGGAACTCGATAACGAAATTCGCGTTCTTGCCTTCGCCCACGGTCGCAGGCGACCCGGCTACTGGAGAGACCGGGTGGCCTCGTCTGAGTCCCGCTGACTCGACACGCCTGTCGTCGAGCGCCTCGCGGTCGCCAACACCCAACCACGCTTGGGGCTGATCCCATCTCGGATCTTCCCCCCCAACCCTGGACTGCGCGCCTAGTGCTTACCGACAAGGCAATACCGCTGAGTGATTCCGAGCGGCAGGAGCTCGCCGAGAGGCTCGCTGCGTTCCCGGATGCGATGTCGATCTCTGCGGCCCAGGGGCTGTTTGCCGCGCTGGGATCCGTTCCGGAAGTGGTGCGGCCACTGATATGGTTGTCGATGGTACTCGGGGACGAGTGGGTCCCTTTCGAAGCCGCCACCAAGCGGACGGTGAGGCTGGTGGTGCGCCTATACGAAGAGACGCGGGGTCGGCTCGATCGTGCCGCGCGCTCGCTCTGTCCCGCCGGCAAGGATCTCGATGCGGTCACCGAGTGGTGCTGGGGTTACGCGCGAGGCGTGGAGCTGAATGATTTCGGCTTCGACGAGCTGTCGGTGGAGGCCTGGGACGCGCTGTGGGTCATCGAGGACCTGGCGGGATCGGCTGCGGATGGGGAATCGCCACGTCCCGGGTCGGACGAAGCCGCCTATGTCGCGGCAGAAGGCGCCCGGCTGCACGACATGGTGATGGTCGTCTACCGCGACTGGACGCGAGCGAGAGCCGGAGGGGTCCCCGAAGAGGTTGAGCCACGGCGGCCTGCCGGCGCCGTCGGTCGCAACGACGCCTGCCCTTGCGGCAGCGGGAAGAAGTACAAGAAGTGCTGCGCTCGCTGAGCCTCGGCGCCTGGCTGGCCTTGCTCTATCCAACACCCGCGTGGGCTCGACCGCTCGGATCTCCTTGCCGACCAAACCGGGTGAAGCGTCCGGAAATCCGGCCATTTTCTCCGGTTTGGTCGCAGCGTGGCGCGCAGACTGAGGCATCGTCGACCAGCGTCGTTGTTTCAGGGTCTTGGTCAAACTGAGCATTGATCGGGTCTCGTGGCGGGCGGGTCGCATCGCACGGCGAGCACCGTTTTCTCCGAAACAGGCCCCCTCTGATTTCCCTCAGAAGGAAATCGCGACCCACCTGCTTGGGCAGACCCCCTCTGGCTTCCTTCTGAGGGAAATCCTGACCGGCCTGCTTCGGCGCGCGCTCGCAGAATCGGAGCGCGAAAGAGGAGGGGGGAGTGCGAGGGGCAAACGCCGCCCGCTGCAGGCCTGGGCCTTTGGGGGCCCGTCCCGCAGCGGACTGCTTGGCGGCGTAGAGGCTGGCGCTGGTGTGGCCTCGGTTTGGATAACGGAACTCGTGGGACGCGACGGCGCAGCTCTCGCAGCTCAGCGCGCGGGCTGGGCCCCAAAGGCCCAGGCCGGCGCGCGCTCGGACAGCGTCCGCCCAACTCGGGAAGCGCGCCCCTCTGACCCGGCTGCCTCCCGAAGAACTGAGCCGCTCCGTGCCTGGACTTCGCCTAGCGAAACCTCTGTTTCGTCAACAGGTTCGGCAGAGGTCAGGCCGCAACCATTCTCGACAAACGGCGATTCGTAGCCATTGCCCAGTCTGTCAAGAACCCTGCCCCACCACGTGCCGTACCGGGGCTCCGCCCCAAAACCGTTGCGGTGAATCTCAACCGATCTGGCTCCGATAGTCAGCCAGAGCGCTATCGGCTCCGCTCACTCTTCTTCGGGGCAGCCGTCCTCGTCGTCCTTCCCGTTGACCGTCTCGGGCTCGTCCACGCACTCGTCCATGTTGTCCGGGATGCCATCCGAGTCGTTGTCGGGATCTGGGCAGCCGTCGGTGTCCCAGAATCCGTCCGTGTCCTCGGGGTCGTCCGGACACACGTCCTTGTCGTCGGGGATTCCGTCCCCGTCCGCGTCCGGCACGTCCGGACACCCATCCTCGTCCTTGAAGCCGTTCTTGGTCTCCGGCTCGTTCATGCAAGAATCCCGCTCGTCCGGGATGCCGTCCTGGTCGTTGTCGGGATCGACGCAACCGTCCGTGTCCTGGAAGCCGTCCGGATCCTCCGGAGCGTCCGGACACTGGTCATCCTGGTCCAGAACCAAGTCGCCATCGTTGTCTTTGTCCGGGCAACCATCGCTGTCCTCGAACCCATCCAAGTCCTCGGCCACCTTGGGACACTGGTCGTTCTCGTCCAGCACGGTGTCCTCGTCGCGGTCCCTGATCTCCTGGATGTAGGTGAATCCGACCAGCGCCCGCGCCGCTGGCACACCGGCGCCCCTCAGCACGCCGAAGCCCGCACCAACCGTGACCACGAACGGTGCCCCCAACGGAGAGACCTGCGCGCCCAGGTCTGCTTCCACGGAGTTGGTACCGTGACTCGAGCTGAATTCGGTGCCCCCGAAGATGTCTCCCACGACGCGCACCACCGGGCTCGCCCGATATCCGCCCGCCACGCCGAAGCGGAATTCCGGGCCGACTGTGGTGTTGCCCACACGCCCTTCGCCGCGGTAGACGCCGGTCAGGTTGACCGCGCCCCCGAGCGGGCCCTTCTGCAGGTCGACGATGCCGCGAGCACCCACGACGACGCTCTCGTCACCCATGTACTTGTCGTCGTTCATGGCATCGCCGAGGGGAGCGCGTGCGAAGATCGCCGCGCCCGCGACGAGCATGTCGTCGGGTTCGCCGAGCAGCCGAGCTTTTAGCTCGAGCTCCGGATCGCCGAGGCCTGCCGCCGAAAGCTCGTCCGGATCGGCGAACCCCTCGTCGGTCAGCCCCTGCCCCTTGAGATAGGTAATGGGAATCCGCAACCCGGCCTGCAGGATGGGTATGGGGGTGAAGGACCCCATCAAATCGGCCGTCACCAGGTTCTCGACGACCAGCACCTCCTCATCGTCAGAGGCCCCCGAGCCGTCGCAGTCTGTCATCGACTCGCAACTGAGGACCACGAACGGCTTGTAGCCATAGTTCGCCATTAGCCCGGCGCTCCAGGCCATCTCTCCGTTGGTGCGAGCACCACGCGTGGTCAGGTAGTTGTGTGGCCCAGGCGCCGGATTGAACGTTTGGACCGCAAACGAACCTTCCGCCGCCGTGTCCTGTGCCCGGACGCGGGGGCTCACTAGGCACGCCACAGCCAGCGCAGAGGCGCCAACCACGGTCAGGTTTACGAGATGGAAACCACGCACCGAGAGATCAGGCTGCTTCATGGATTGTCAACGCCGGCTAGAGAGACAAGAGCGGTTCGGACTGCGGCCCCAAGGCTCTCACAGTCGCAACGGTGACCGCAACGGCATCGACTCGCCTATTCCCCCTCGCCTCCGCTCCCCCACGGATTCGGCGTCGCCGGATCCCCGAGCAGGTTGTAGGTGCTGCGAAGGTCCGCGGTGGCGGCATCGGTGGCTGGCAGCGCACTCAGGGCGTCGCGCAGCGCTTCGCCAACGGTCTCCGCGCGACCCGAGGTCAGTCGGCACAGGAAGTCCTGCGCAAGCGCCTCCAAGGCCCGGGGATCCTCCGTCGTCGAAGCAGCCGTGGCGAGCAGGGCGCCTCCATCCGGGTTGCCCACGAGCGACCACGCCGACGAATCGCCCCACGGGCCCACCCAGGCGCCGTCGAAGCAGGTCCAGGAGAAGAGCAGGAACGGCCGCTCATTGTCGTACTGCGAGGCCGAGGCGCTGCTCAGCAGCACCGGGCTGCTCGACCAACCCGACAGGTAGCCGTGCCCGAAGTAGCTCAGCGCGTCGATGCCGGTGCGGGCCGAGTCCAACAGCTCCGCCGATGCGTCGGGGCTCGTCGACTTATAGAGGCGCTGGGCGCTGAGCTCGTCCGGAACGCACGCCGACATGAGCCGGTCGGTGGCGAACTCGAATTGACGCGTCGTGCTGCCGTAGGACTGGTAGGAGTCGGCCAGGAACAGCAAGCGCCCAGTCGGCGATTCGAGCGGCTCGGCGGCCGCCAAGATCTTGTCCGCGACGGCTTCGGCCTCCTCGGTGCTGCCCACCGCCAGTCGCCCCACGGCCCACTCGGGGCTTCCCTCGTCCCCCGCCACGTACCATTGATCCGACGCTGCCTCGTAGCCGGTGGCGTGGGTCACCCAGAACGGCGTCGGCACGAAATCGGGGGCACTGGCCTCGAGGTGGCCGTTGCTGTCCACCGTGCTGCCTCCGACCAGAAGCAGGAAGCTCGGAGCGGTTCGCCACCGGGAGCTCGCCGTCGCGACCAGGTCCCGGATGGCCTGCGGCCCCGGACGGCCAAAGCTGAATTCGTCGTACACCTCGTCGGTACTGACCACCAGCGTCGCCAGGCCACGGTCGGCGTGGTGCGCCGCAATCCGGTCGGCTGCGGACGCGAACTCGGGATGGGTGACCACCAGGTAGTCGGCGCGCCGGTGGCGAGCCGAGAGGCGCGGTCGGCTCATCGGACCCAGTGATTCCGGTGCAGGCACCGACGCCTCACTCGGCACGAGCTGGTAGCGCCTCCGCTCTGCCGAGAGGCCATCGCGTTCGACCCAACTGATGTCCGCAAACCTGAGCTCCGCCGTGCCGTCGCCCTGCGGCAGGACGGTGAAACCCCTGAGCTGGACGGGCTGCTCCGGATCGCTGATGTCGAGCAGGCGCGCCCGGAAATCACTGACACCCGACACGGCCAGGCAATCGCCCGGCATGGCCTCGAACACCAGCGGCCCATCCTCGGCGGTCAGTTTCCGCGCATAGCGCACGCGGAGTCGATCGATGGTCAGCAGATCGAACGCGGCTCCGGGTAGCGCTTCGACTCGGAGCTGATTGCCCTGGGCGAGCAGCAGTCCCTCGGGCACGGCCGCCGAGATCGCCTCCAGGCCCCGACCAGACCAGCTCACGTCGCCGAGCGGCGTGCCATTGAGCTCGAGGGTCACGGCATGCATCTCGGTCAGACCCGTCAGGTACAGGCTGAGCTCCGCAACCGCGTCGGTCGGGGAGGGAAGATCGAACTCGAGGCGAGCCGGCATGCCCGGGATGGTCTGGGCCCAGTAGAACGGATCCGAACCGGGTGACTTGATGTAGTAGAGCTTCTCCTCGGATGCTTCCCAGACGGCTTCAACGGTTCTCTCGGGATCGGCACACTGCCCCCACACGGCCCGCTCCGGCAGCGGTTCGCCGCGCCCGGCGCTTGCCGCCACGACCTCGAAGTCGGCGTAGCGATCGCGCTGGGGCGCGCCGACGAACCAAATCCCGGCCGAATCACTCAGGACCGGCACCGGTCCGGTGCTGCGCTCCAGCCGAATGCTTCGCGGGCGACGTCGGCCGACTTCCACGCCGGCTTCAGCCAGCGCATCCCAGCTCAAGTGGTTCAAACCGTCGGCGCGCACCGCAAACTTCACCGCCGCCTTCGATGGGCTGCGTAGGGTGCGGACTACGGGAGGGCGTCGCCGCACCAGCGAATGGCGCCAGCGCGCCGCGCTCCGGATGCGCTTCGACAGATCCCGGACCCGGGGCACCGGCCCGTCACGCCAAGCGCCCTGGACCGGGCCATGAAAGGAGCTGCCGGTGACGGCGTCCAGATCTTCGAGCACGTACCAATCGCCGCGCCGTCCTTCGGGATCGGCGAGCTGGTAGTCGCGACCGAGCGGACTGTCGCCCAGACCGGCAACGGGCACTTCGGTCAGTCGCGACCACTGCTGCCACGCACCCAGGCGCCAGACGTGAAACCCGAGGTTGTTGCGCTCGGACCCCGTGGACCAGTGGAGCGTGACCCCCCGAGGTGACGCGACCGCGCTGAGGTCGGCCAAGGCGACCGCGAGGGGCTGTGGGTTGCTGCCATCGTAGACGATGAAGCCACCGTCTCCCTCGCCTGCATTCGGCGAAAGATCGGACCTGCCATTCTGACCCTCGGTGGCGACGGCAACTCCGAAGGTGTCCTCGCCAGCGACCAGGCCGAGCTCGCTGTACGGGATGCTCACCTCGAGGAAGGGACCGTCGAAGGCCATGGCATCAACCGAGCCGATGGGATTCCCGTCGCCGTCGGTAACCTCGCCCTCGGTGGCTTCGATGATGATGTCGTTGGGGCCACCGATCACGCCGTCGCCGTCCACGTCGAGATAGATGTAGACGTCGGTGTCGTGGCGGCCCACGTTGGGACGGAAATTGCCGGCAAATTCGATACCCAGATAGAGGTTGCCGTCGTCGCCAGTGGTGTTGTCGTCGGCCACCCAGATCTGTTGAATGTCGAGCCAGAACTGCGGCGGGTCGTTGTCGTAGTCCAGAAAGGTGAACTCGACGTCGTCCCAGTCGGAGGGGTCGCCGTCCACCTCGATGGTGGTCTGGGCCAGAGCCGAAGTCGCGAGACTCGAGCCGAGTGCGAGGGCTGCCAGCCCAACCAGCTGGAAACGACGAACCATGAGGTGCTGCGAACGGCTTGCTTGGTCTGCCCAGCGCGCCTTCTTTCGCAACCTACAAGATACGCTGGCGGGCATGTGCGGGCAAACCACGTGACCCAAGTGCGCGCCGACACGTAGGTCGCGGTGGGTGTTGCTCTCACCAAACCAACACAACCGTTACTGAAGCGAACGCGCGTCGATGTCCGGATGACAGCCGGAAGGCCCAGGTCACGGGTGGATCCTGACCAAACGCTCAGCGGTGCTCGTCGGCGGCGCCGGCTTGCACTTCTCCTGCCGCGCGCTCGGTCCGCAGAGTTCCGCACCACGTGCGCGGCGCAGGCGGCGCTGAAGACGCTCTCAGATACGTGACTCGGGTTCTACGTCATTCGATCACCCAGCGTTCCCGGCGGCGGCCATAGCCTTCGGCACCTTGCTCGGAGAAGCAGCCCGCGACCTCGGCGCCGCAGTGGGCGCACCGAGACCCGTCGAGTCGATAGGCGCCCAGCGCATACCAGTTGCGCTCGATCACCACCTGCCCACAACTCGGACAGTAGGTCGATTGACTGGCGGCGTCGGAGATGTTGCCGGAGTAGACGTGCTGGATCCCGTGAGCCTGGGCTTGCTCGCGCGCGCGTTTGCACGTCGCCGCAGGCGTCCGCGGCAGGTCCGTGAGCTTGAAGTCCGGGTGAAACGCCGAGAAGTGCAGGGGCACCTCTGGCCCGAGCTCGGCCATGAACCATTGACTCAAGCGGTCGATCTCTTCGGGAGAGTCGTTGCGACCCGGTATGAGCAGCGTGGTCACTTCGACCCAGACGTCGGTCTCGTGCACCAGGTAGCGAAGCGTGTCGAGCACGGGTTGAAGCTCGGCGCCACAGAGCTCCCGGTAGAAGTCGTCGGTAAACGCCTTCAGGTCCACGTTGGCCGCGTCCATCGCACCGAAGAAGTCACCGCGCGCCGCTGCGCTGATGTAGCCCGCCGTTACCGCTACGGTGTGGATCCCCGCCTCGCGGCAGGCCTGGGCTGCATCGATGGCGAACTCCGCAAAGATGATGGGTTCGTTGTACGTGAAGGCGACGCTCTTGCAGCCCGCCTCGCACGCTGCTCGGGCGATGCGCTCGGGGCTGGCGGTCTCGGTCAGGCGGTCGATCTTGCGCGCCTTGGACATGTCCCAGTTCTGGCAGAACTTGCAGCCCAGGTTGCAGCCGGCCGTGCCGAAGCTCAGGATGCTGGACCCGGGAAAAAAGTGATTCAGGGGCTTCTTCTCGATGGGGTCGATGCAGAAGCCCATGGCCCGCCCGTAGCTGGTCAGGTAGATGTCATCGCCGCTCCGCTCACGCACGAAGCAGAACGAGCGCTGCCCTTCTCGTAGCCGACACTGGCGCGGACACAAATCGCACTGCACCCGGCCGTCCTCGAGACGGTGGTGCCAGCGACCGAGCATGCGGCCCGAACGGACGGCGTCGGCGGTCGCGCCCCGTGTCATGGCCGAAGCATAGTCTCCCGCCCCCGGTCAGCCAGGCGCAATCAGCAGCGAGTCGAGATCCGCGCCGGCGGCACGCAGCACTAGTGCCTGCTGCTCGCACAGCTGGCGGACTCCGAGGAGCGCCAGGTCGATCATCGCGTCCATGTCAGCGCGATCCACCGCTTCGCCTTCGGCCGTGCCCTGGAGCTCGACGATTCCGCCGCGGGCGGTGGCCACCACATTCAGATCCACACGCGCCGTGCTGTCTTCGGCGTAGTTCAAGTCCAGCGCGTGCACTCCGTCCACGTGCCCGACGCTCACCGCCGCCACCTGATCGCGAAGGACGGGTTGGCCCAACACGCCACGGTCGCGGAGCGTTTGCAGCGCCAGAGCCAGGGCCACCCAGCCGCCGGTGACCGAAGCGGTGCGGGTCCCGCCGTCGGCCTCCAGCACGTCACAGTCGACTGCGATGGTCCGCTCACCCAGTTGCCGCAGGTCGACGGCCGCACGTAGCGCCCGCCCGATCAAGCGTTGGATCTCGCGCGCCCGTCCGCTCAGCTGTCGATCACGCCCATCGCGGTTCTCGCGGCGCCGCGGGTTGGCGCGCGGGTGCATCTGGTACTCGGCCGTGACCCAGCCACGGCCCTTTCCCTTCAGAAATTCGGGCACCGCGCTTTCCACCGACGCTGCGACCAAGACCACGGTCCCCTCGGCCCGGTAGAGCACCGACCCCTCAGCCAGCCGGTGAAATCCCGGTGTCATCTCGACCTTCCGGAGCGCCTCCAGGGGGCGCCCACCGCGCTTCTCGCCACTCATGTCAGCCGCTCTAACACAGCAGCGCGTGGGAAGACTGGTCCATCGACAGCCCGAGGAGGATCCTGCGTCGAACCTGCGGAGTCAGCTGACGCTGGAGCTCTCTCGGCAGGTCGACGGTCGCCTTGAGCAGTGCCACTCGACTCGCCGCCGCGCTTTTAGCGCCCCTAGCCCCCTGTCCAGCGCCGTGCCACGCGCTACGCTTCGCGCACCAACGGTGAAGAACCACCCTGCACGCGCAAACGCTGGCCGCCTCGCCACCAGCCGGCAATTCCGGCGACGGCTGCTACTGGTCGTGGGCGCGGTCATGGCGTTCGGCGCATGGTGGAGCACGACCCAGGCCGGGGATCCGCCGATGCCCGCGCCCCGAACAGTCGTGCCGGTGGATATCGGCACTCGCTTGCGGGTCTTTGCTCGACCCGGTGACGCCCTGCTGGAGAATGCCCAAGCCACGGCGGTGGTTCGGAGCCGCGACGGGTGGCTGGTGGACTTCTGGCGCACCCGGGCCATTCTGCCCACCGTCGACCAACTCGGAGCGACGACCGACATCGACGGACTCTGGAAGCTCTACCAGGTCCTGCTGGTGGGGCAGCGCACGGAAGCATTCCAGGCTGCGACGGTGACCCACCTCGCCGACGGAGTCCGTACCGACAGCCAGCTCGAGCTCGGCGGCACGAGGTATCACGCCACCACCACCTACCGCCTCGATCCGGCACTCCCTCGATTGAGCATGGTCACGGAGCTCAGCACTTCGGGGAAGTACGTCAACGCCCCGGTCGGCATCGGCGACGCGTTCAAGTGGGGCAACGTCGAGTACCACGTCGAAGGCTTGCCCTTGCCGCGCATGAAGTACCAGGGGCCTGCACGCTGGATCGGACGGCACGGGGCGGGCGGCGACCTGCTGCTCCGCACCCTGGAGAAAGACCCGATGCGGGTCAGATATGGTGCCGTCCGCCGTGGGTTCCAGGGGACCATCACCGCCGTCTACCAGCGTGCCGTGGTGCCCGAGGGTGGAACACTTCGGGTGACGCGTGAGCTGTCCTACGAGCCGCTGCCGGTGACGGCGCCAGTGCCGCCCAAAGCGCTGGGCACGCTGGAGCTCGACGTGACCGACGCACAGGGCCGCGGGCTCCCTGCCAAGGTGAAGGTGTCGCAGCCTGGGGTCGAGCGTCCGCTCTTCCCCGATGACGGGGGCCTGCACGGAGCTGATCGCTTCATGTGGACGGGCAACGGGAAGCTGACTCGGCAACTGCCACCGGGCCACTACCGGCTTCTGTTCACGGCAGGCCTGGAACGGGATGCTGACAGTGCCAGCGTTCACATCAAGGCCGGTGAAGTGGCACGCGTCCAGGCCCAGTTGCCCCGGGTGATCGCCACGCCGGGCTGGATCGCAGCAGATCTTCACCTGCACCAGGCTCCCAGCATCGATGCGGACATTTCGCTGCCCTTGCGCGTCATCTCGGTGGCCGCGGAAGGGGTCGAGTTTGCCGTCTCCACCGACCACTTCGTAGTGACCGACATCGGTCCCACCGTCCGCTGGCTGAGGCGGGCGGGGATCTTGAACGCCGCACTCCTCACCGTACCGGGCACGGAGGTGAGCACCCTCGGACACCGTTTCGGGCACTTCAACGTCTTTCCGCTGCGCACCAATCAGAACGTCGTGTATCGCGACACGACGGTCGACGAGCTCTTTGCCGATGCACGCCGCCAGTCGCCGCAGGGCGTGCTCCAGGTGAACCACCCGCGCTGGGGCAAGACGCACGGCTACTTCAGCTACTCCGGCAAGAGCGAGAACAGCGCCAGCATGTCTCGCCCAGGCTTCAACGCGGACTTCGACACGGTCGAGGTGTACAACGGGGATGATGCGCGAGACCTCAAGCGGGTCCGCAGAGTCTTGCGGGACTGGATGCACTTGCTCGGCGACGGTCACCACTACGCGGCCACCGGCAGTAGCGACTCGCACAAACTGGCCTTCCTCGACCCGGGTTTGCCGCGCACTCTCATCCACTACCAGGATGGGGGCAGCGACGCGCAGGATCCTCTGGTCTCTCCGCAGCGCGTGATCGCGGCCCTCAAGGCTGGGCGCGTTCAAGTCACCAGCGGGCCGTTCATCGAGGCGCAGGTGGCGGGCATGGGTCCCGGTGAAACCGCCCGCGGGGTGGGTCACAACGCGAAGCTGCACGTGACGGTCCGCGCCGCGCCGTGGGTGAACGTGGCGCAAGTGGAAGTCTTGCAGGGTGGCAGAGCACGCCAGGTGCACTGGGCCCGAGTTCCTCGCAGCCGGCAGGTGGTGCGCTTCGACCGCGAATTCGACCTGAAAGTCGACGGCAGCACGTTCGTGGTGGTGGTCGCCGAGGGTTCCTACGGACTACCCAACACGTCTCGCGACCACATCGTCCCGTTCGCGTTCACGAACGCCATCTTCATCGAGCCTTGACCCAGTCCGCGAGCGCGCTCACTCGGCGGTGGCGGGCTCCGCGGCGCCATCGAGGGGGCTGCCGTGCCAAAGGCCGGCGCCTCCCCCCACCCAGAGCTCACTCGCGCTGGTGCCCTCGATCTGCGCGAGCGGCCCCGGCAGCCCCTTCACTCGACTCCATCCGCTGCCGTCGAAGTGCGCGCTGCCTCCATCGCCCACCAGCCACACGTCGTGGGCCGCCGATGCCCAAAGCTCGCGAGGGAGATCGATGACCGAAGCGTACTCGCTCCAGCCCTGTCCGTCGTAGTGAAAGAGCTTCCCCGCCGCCGCCTCGCTCACCCAGATGTCCCCTGCGCTCACCGCCCAGAACCCGGTCGGTTGCTGCCAGGGCACCGGACCCGGGAGTCGCTGCCAACCGGCGTCGGTCATCCGCGCCAGAGCATCGGGAAAAAGGCCCCAGGCCTGGGACCCGCACCGCTTCACGGCAGCCTCGGCGGGACCGCTGTCCACGGTGGTCCAGCCCGTCCTGCGCTTGATGATGCACACGTCCCCGACCTTGCACACCACTTCGGGGTCGGCGTGTCCGAGCACGCCGAACATCCCTCCGGGCAGGGTGGGGCTGCCGAGCCGCCCGATTTCGTAGAGAGCAGGCTGCCAACCCTCGGACTTGAGTCGCAAGTACAGGATGCGGTCCTGATCGCTGCCCGCCCGACGCCGCGTCCCCATCAGCCGCGGGCGGTCATCACGTCCGAAGAAGATGCGCGCCTCGTCGCGCTCTCCGACGCCAGGGCGGTACGGCGTGGGGATCGGAACTCGCTTCCACGCTCCCCGCTCCTTGACCCAGGGCTCATCGGCCAACACGGCCACCCGTTTCTCCCCCAGTCCGATGGACCGCACCTCCACCTCCAGCTCGCGCACGAACCGAAGCGGAGACACCTCGGGCACGAGCGGCGCCGATTCGGCCGAGGCCGAGAGAGCGGGCGGGGCGGGAGCGGCAGCCGTGGGGTGAGGCGCGAGCGGCATGCCGTTCGGCGACGGGGCAACCGCGGCAGACGACCTGTGCGGTGGGGCCGGCGACTGCGCAGACGCACAACCCAGCCCAGCCAGGGCCGTCGCCAGGACGAACACCTGAGAAGAGCCAAGCCCCGTCCGACCAGCGATTCGCTCCGCCTGCATCGACGCCCTCGCCCTCCCTACTCGAGGCTGCCCCAGACCGTGAGCGCCGCAGTGGTTTCCGTATCCAGGCTGGCTGGCTCACGTTCGGCGGCCGGACGCAGTGCCGAGCGCGCCGCAACTTCGGTTCGATACGTCCACCGCCACGTGGCCTGCGCCGCGATGGGGTTGCCCGCATACACGTCGACCGCACACGCGGGATCCACGTCCAAGCCACACAGCTTCGGCACCTTGCCAAACTCGCCACTGAGGAGCCAGGTGCCCAGCCGCGAAGAGTAGTGTGGCCCAAACGTGGCGACTTGCATGCGCCCCACCGCGGGATGCTGACCGGACGCCGAGCGAAAGAGCTCGGCGCTCCCGGCCCGGGCGGGTGCTCCCAGGCGGAGCGCACGCAAGATGGTCTGCGTCACGTCTTGGCTGCTCACCGGCTCGGTCGATTCGTGCGTGTGGCGTTGTGGTCCGGGAAATTTGACCAACAGCGGCACGAGTAGGCGGCTTTCGCGCAACTCGCCATCCGGGTCGAAGGGCAGGTCGGGAGGGTCTCCCGCGGACACGTCACCGGTGAAAATGACCAGAGTCTGGTCCCAAACCCCACTGCGCTTGAGCACTGCGACCAGTTGCCCCAACGCTGCGTCCTGCTTGACCACGGTCGCATCCTGGAGCGCACGCAGCCGCGCCCAGTCCTCCTCGGCCAGGCGACGTTGCGCGCGGTGCCGACGCGCGCGGAGCCTGCCGAGAACGATACCGCCACGCCTGGGGTCGAGCACACCGCCGTACTCTTCCGGCGGCAGCCGACCTACCTCTTCCTTGCTCAAGTCCCACGGAGGATGGCCGCCACGCGCGTGCACCACCAGCAGCAAACGGGATGCATCATCCTCGGCTAGCTCGTGCTCGAGCCACTCGGCAGCACGGCGGTAGGGTTCGGCGGCAGCCAGGTCCTTGACCGGCGAGAAGACCTCGAGGCGATCCCAACCCGAGCCAAAGCCGAACGCGGGAAAGGTCGTTGGAGCCCCAGTGAAGAAGGCCGTGCGTGCACTGGCGTCCTTGGCGATGTCAGCGATGGTGCGCACGCTCCGTGGCAACCGGGCGGCGCGATCGTTCACCGTGTGTGCCTGGGGCGGCAGCCCCGTGAGCAGCGATGCTACGACCCCGGCCGGAACCGTGGTCGGGACGCGATACCGAGTGAAGGCGACACCGACACGTGCCAGCTCTCCGAGCGCGGTCAGGCCCCCGATTGGGCCCCAGGGGGGCACACGCCGGCGGTCCAGCCCCGCGGCGACGACCAGCACGACGACGCGTGCCTCGGGAACCGTCATGTCGGAACGCTTGCGTTTGGCGACGACGGGCTCTCCGAACGCCACGCGGCCGCCACCGATTGCCTCCAGCACTCTCAACTCCAAGCCAATGAGTTGCCCAGCGTACGCGCTGAGATCGATGTTGAGGGGGATCCACTTGGCGCCCTTTCCGCCGGTGATCTTGCGCTGCTGCATCGTAACCGGCGGTTCGCCGTCCTGAACGATGCGCACCTCGACATCGCCCCGCCCACTCCCCCAGTAGCCCAGCGCCACCCTCAACTCGGAGTTCTGAGTCGGTTGCATGGAGCAGCGCAGACTGCTCGACGCCCGCAAGACGACGGAGCGCCTGGGACGCCCGTCCAGCTCGAAGTCCGCCAGCACGTCACGCCGCGTCGGCGCCGCGTAGGTCGCTCCGCGCTCCTCCGTGCTGCCGATCCGAACCCAGTCCAGATCCGCCAACGGCTCTCGAGGACCGGACTCCACTTTCCAGAAGCGCAGGGTGAGGGTGTGGCGTCCACTGGCGAGCTCGATTCGGGCCGGCGGAAGCTCCACGACAGTGGTCTCGTCTCGCGCCAGCTTGGCCGTCCCCAGTCGTTTGTCGTCGACATACGCCGTCATTAGGCGAGCCCGTTGGCCGTGCAGGCGGACGCTGACCCGCGTCCCAGCGGGCTGTTCCTCATCCAACCAGAAGTCGAGGCGGACGCGCTGGGATTGGACCCGCTCGAAGCTGGCTCCGCCACGATCAATCGCTTCCAGCTGCTCAGGGGGCACGATGGTGAAGCTGCGCCGTGCACCTGCCGCGTTTGCGCCGAGATCGATCGACAGGCCCTGATGGCGGATCTCACACACATCCAGGTTCTCGATCAGGTCGAAGTCGTCCGGGCCGGCGGCGGGCGGCGGGGGACTCGGGGGGGCGGACGACCCGGCTGGGCCGATCTCGTCCGGCGCAGGCTCGGGCTGCGATTTCTGGCAAGTGCATCCGCCGGCCGCCATGACCAGCGCCAGCAGCCAGCTCATCCGCTCAATCGCAACCATCACTCCGCCTTCAGGTCAGCGAGTGGGAACCAGCAGCGCAGTCGTGGGTCACTTGCTCGGTGCCAGGCTCAGCCGGACGCGGTGGCCCTTGGTGACCGTGACCTCGTGCTCCAGCTCCTCCGTCCCCAGCCGGACGACCACGCCGTGGGGACCGGGGTCCAACTCGATCCTCCGAACCGGGCCGCGTCCCACGAACGTGCCCCCGACGTAGACCGAGTGCCGCTCCCCGGTGTCGACTTCCAGCATGCCTCGACCGGCCGACACCGGATAGCCGGGCGGCAGGGGCAGATCTTCGGTCTTGAACTTGCGCCCGACATCCTTCGCCACAGAGCGCGGGGCCGCTGCGGAGCCGAGGGCAGGCGCGGCCACCGACCCAGCGGCGGCCGGAGCGGCGATTTCCTCGGCCACTTCAGCGCTCGCCACAACCTGCTCGGGATCGTCGCCTGGGCCGAGCCATCCCCGCAGCAGGCTGACGAGCGCAAACGACGCGGCCGCGGCCGCCACGGTCAACCCGGCCGTGCGCGCCGCGCTGAGCAACGCCGCGGAGGATGCGCTGCGGCGCGCGCGCGGCTCGCCGTGCGACGGGGAACGCTCGCTGCGCTGCACCGCCGGTGCATCCGGACTCTCGATCTCGTCGAGAGCCTCCCTCCGCGCCTGGCTCGTGCCTGCCGGAAAAACGATGTGCTTCGTGGCCGGCGTCTCGGACGTTGCCTCGGAACCGCCCCGCTCCGCGTCCTCGGCACGCGACGCAGCCGGAAACGCGATTCGCTTCGTGGCCGGCAGCGGGGCGGCACTGCCAGACATTGCTGTCTCGGGAGCTGCAGGGGCTGGCTGAGGCACTGGGGACTCCTCGCTCGATGCTGGGACGGATGATTCTTGAGCGGGCGCCGACGCGGCAGCGCCACGCTCGGGTGGAGACTCTGGGCGCGGTGCCTCGTCCGCGCGCGCGTCGGCCGCGGACGACGGGTCGGCGCGATTCTCCGGCGGGGAGTCTTCGCTCGCCGAAGGGGCCGCTGGCTCGTCCACTGCCCACATCAAGTCCGGACCGGAAGGACGTGCCGCATCGGCGTCCTCGTCCGGGCTAGTGCCCTGCGGCGAGGCCGACGGCTCGGCGCCAGCACCGGAGCTCGATGGGTCGGCAGCAGCGGTCACCGACGCTTCGTCGTGACGCTCGGGTGAAGACTCCTCGATCTCTGGCGGCGCTGCCGAGTCGTCCGCCGCCCTCATCAAGGCGGGGCCAGAGGTCGGCGGCTGGTCCTCGTCGGCTTGCTCGGCGTCGTCGATGGAGTCTGGTGGCAACGCGGGCGCCCGAGCGTCCGCGCTGGGCCGGGGAGGGAGAGCGACCTTGCGCACCACCAAGGGCTCCGACTCGACCTCCACTGGCTCAGGCTGCGCTGCGCCGTCCGCGGGCGCGTCCGCGGCCTGGGGCTCGGCGCCGTCGGACGCGGCGCCCGCGGCTTCGGCCTGCTCCGCGCGCCGGACGACGCCGGGGGTGGGCTGCAGCTGCGAGTCGGGATAGAACGCGTGCCCGTCGGCCATGGCGCCCAGCAGTGCCTCGGCCAATTCCGTCGCCCCGCCGTCCGGTGGTGCCTCGCCAGTGGCGTCGCCCGCGGTCACGTCCGAAGCACCCGTACGCCCGGACGGCTGGTCTCCACCGGCGTCCGCCTCGGGTGAAGGCTCTGCTGCACCGGGCGCGGCGTCACGCTCTGCTTCCGGCTCCGAAGTGCCCACAGGTTTCGCTGCCGAAGCATCGGCAGGAGCAGCCGGTGCGGGTGGCGCAGCTGCCATGCGGTCGGGCTCACCCCACCCTGAATCCACGGGGTCGGCTGGCGCGTCCAGGCGGATGCCGTCGCTGGGCGCCTCCTGGTGCGCCGCAGATGGCTGGTCCCCCGCCCCGCCGGACTGACCGACTGCATCGGGCCCCGGGGACGGGCTCTCAGCACCTGCCCCGCGCCCGGTACCCACGCCCGGCAACGTCACGGGACCCGCGACTTCGGCAGCACTGGCTGGGACGAGCTGGACACCGCCCTCGTCCCAACCTCCGTCCAACAGCGAGACCCTCTCACCCTGCTCGTTGGGCGCAACGGGCGGGATCTGTGCCCGGGGGGGCTGGGGTGACAGATCCGCCGGCCCCGGCTGGTCCTCGGCCGGCGCCGGTGCGGGATCGGGCTGCGGTTCGGGCGCGGGCAACTCGGCCTGCTCGGTCGGCCCCGGCGAGAGCTGGAGGCTGAACCAAGGAGACGGTGTCCGCGTCTCGCCCGTCTCAGCGGGTAGAGCAACGCTGGGCGCTGGCATGGCGGCGAATCGCTCCAGCAGGTCTTCTCCGTCGTCACCGTTGACGGCGCGGATTCCGCCATGCCGCGCGAGATCGGCCAGCACCGCTCGCAGCAGACGCGTGGACAGCTTCTCGCTCCCCAGCAGGTCGCGCGGCAGCGCCCCAGCCAGCAGTCGCTCTGCCACTGCCCTGGCAGGGTCGGGCAAAAGCGCCGCATAGGCCGCGACCGCGTCGGCGTCGAACTCGATGTGCGCCACCTGCGGTAGCTGCTCATCTGCCAGTGCACGGGCGGCGGCACGGGCCGCTCGGATCGGCGGCTCGAGGACGGTCTCCAGATCGCCTTCGAACTCACTGCGGCACGCGTCTCGCGTCGGGCTGACGACAAAGCGACCTGACCCCACCCCCAGCAACCCTGCCAGCGCCCGCTCGCCTCGCAGGAATCGACCCTGCGCGTCCGTACGGGTGGCGCACTGCAAGCGGCCGTCCCGAACTTCCACCTCGTAGGCGTAGACCGCATCGCGAATGGCGATGCGGGCGTCGGACCCACTGGCACAAACCAATTGCAGCAGCAGTCGCGGCGTGAGCCCGTCCAGACGCCCACGCGCCTGACCCTGTTGCGCGAGCCGCGCTTCCACTCGGGCCCGGGGCAGCAGCACCTCCCGTACACGCGCAACCACGGCCGACGCCGGCGCCTCCTTCTGCAGGTACCCATCCGCTTCGGCGCCCAACTCGCGCACACGTCGCAGCAGATCCTCCTTCCAAGACAGAAGGATCACCGGGATGTCGCGAACCGCTACGTCCTGCTTGATGTCGCGGCACAGGGTGAACCCGTCCCGACCCGGCATGAGAACGTCACTCACGACCACATCCGGCCAGGTCGTGCAGATGAGCTCGAATGCGCGCTCCCCGTCATGCGCTTCGATCACCTCGAACCCAACACCACGGAGCAGTCCCCCGATGAACCACACCACGGCCGGGTCGTCGTCGACCACGAGCGCGCGGCGCCCTTCGAGCGGAACGCCCTCTGCGCCCCGGTTCGGCCCTGCCTTGCGGTCACTGGCGATCCGATCGCGTCCTACCCAGGGGGCGAGCGTGAAGGCTCCTTCGGGTCCCCGCGGGTCGAACCGTATCGCTCCGCCCGACCGCACCGTGACCAATTCGCGCACCCGCGCCAGGGCGCCCCAGACTGCCGCCAGCACGTCCGTGCCGTTGCCGAGGGGAGCCCTGCGGTCTTCGCAACCGGGCTCCAGTGCCTGCACCAACCCTCGCTGCACCTCCGCTGCGATCCGGTCGCTGAGGTCCGTCATCGCGACCTCTCCGATTGGCTCGGTGCCAAATCGCTCCGGGGGCCGTGCCAACACCGATGCGACAATCCGCCCCAAGCTCTCGGGAGACACCGGCTTCGACAGCACGCGAGCGACACCCATCTCGACGAACTCGGAAGCAGCGTCGGGCGTGTCGAAATTGCCAGCGACGATCACCGCGACCGGGTCGGCGAGTGCACTGCCCAGGAGGGCTCTGATGAGCTCCCGAGCGCCACGCTGGTCGCCGTCCACGATGGCCAGGTCGGGCCCGACCGACTGGGCCAAGTCTTTGGCCGTGGGCAGGTCCTCCGCGCGGGCTATCTCGATGCGGCCAGTCTCCTCGGCGCGCAGCGCGCGGACGAACGCCTGGGTGCCGAACACCAGAACCGTGGCCGGACCGATGGCATGCACCGGTGGCGGCTCCGACTCAGCCGCGGTCCCAGCACGGTCGAACGATGGCGAGCCCTGGACCAGCCCGGGTAGGCCACCCAGGGCCTCCTCCACTTGGGCCAGCCGCTCGGACGCAGGCGCGCCACGCACACCGCGTAGACCGCCCTCAATCTCGCCCAGCTGGTCCGCAAGCTCGTCGAATCCGAGCACGCGCGCCGCAGCGCCGAGGGCGTGAGCGCGACGCAGGAAGTTGTCGCGCCGCCTTTGCGATTCTCGCTTGGCCTGCAGGGCACGCAGGGCTTCGCTCAGGCCCTCCACGCGCCCAGTCACGCTGGCCAGAAACTCCGCGCGCGCCTGCTCGAACTCGGCGCGATCCTCGTGCGGCTCGTCGTGACGAGTGCTCATCCGTCCTGGGCGATAGCATAAGCCGGCGCGCCGGCAGAGTTTTGGGATCCGGGGCTGGGCAGAGCATGGTCGATATCAACACCACATACCTCAGAGTATGCGTTTGTTCGGATCGGGCGAGTCGAGATCTCAGCCGGCGGACAGGGCGTCGAGGGTAGCGCGAATGAGCGCGGCCACCTGCACCGGGTCCGCCTCCTCGATCTGGCCAACGAGCACTTCTGCATCCAGGAGGGGCACGCCCGCCACGGCGCAGGCCTCGGCCAGCGCCTCGGTTCCAGATTCGCCAATCCGAACCGCGACCGCCGAGCCCCCGAGCGCCAACCCCCACATGGGGGAATAGTCCTCTGCGGCTGGCAGCCCGATCATGCTCAGCTCGGCACCCTCACCCAGACGCAGGAGAGCCATCTGGTGGGGCAGGGGCAGCGTCGGCGTAACGTCGGCCGGAGCCACCGCCTCCGAGATCCGTCGAAGCGAATGTGCCAACGCGGCGAGGCGTCCGGGCGGAGCCGCCACGACGATGCGCGCAGGACCGGAATAGCCGCGCGCGCGCAGCCGATTGGCGAGCGCACCCAGTACCGACAGTTGCTCGGCTTGGGCCAGCTGCGCCCGCACGGCACCCTTGGGAATCCGGCGCACCTTCTGGCAGGCGAGTACCTCGTCCAAGGCCACCAGGATCTCGTGGTCAGCGTCCGGGATCGCGTCCAAGAGCTCGTCGATCGTGTGCGGCGCCAACAGCGTCAACATCACCCGGCGTTCGGTGTCGCTCGCTTCCTCGCGTGGCCGGCTGGTAGCGATGAGCGCGTCGCCCTCGGCTGCGAGGGCGTCACGGTGACGCCGCACCTCATCCACCACCCGCATCCCCTCCATGAGGAGAATGGTGGTGGGGGTGGAGATCCGCCGCACGGGCGCCGGCAGACCGCTGGCAAAAGCGAACCGACCTTCCGTCTCGGCGAGCAGTCGGAACAGGGCCTTTTCCGCTTCCAGACGACGAAACACCACATCGACGACTTCGCCGTCGATCAGTCGGACCTCACCGGCTCCGGACGGGACGCTCAAGCTCAATGAACCCGTGCGCCGATTCATGCTCAACAGCTGCAGCAGATCGGCAACCCCGAGCTTGTCGAGATCGCCGCGAAAATCGTCGCGGTGGGCCACCGTGGGCGGGGGCCGACTCGGCAACGCATACAGACGCTTGACGATGAGGTCGACGTCATCCCGAAACAGGTGCGGCACGTCGGTGGCACGATCGGGCTCGGTATCCGTCAACAAGAAGCATTGGATGTCGGACAGGCTGCGGTCAGCACGCACGCGACTCGCCACCTCGATCGCATCCGACAAGGCATCGGAGATGAGGACGGCGTCCGGCACGAGGCTGCGGAGCCGATCCAGCAGGCCGGTCCCGCTGTCGGCCAGGGCCACGTTCAGACCCCGCGAACGCAGCGACGAGGCCAGCGCGGCCAGCGCATCGAGATCCGGTTCGACGAGCAGTACCGAACGCGACATCAGTCGAGCAGCCTCACGCCTGCAGCCTCGCCCAAACGCTGGATCAGTAGGTCGGTGAAGAGTGGATTGGCCGTGTGCACCGCGCTCAGGACGTTCCCTTCGGCGCGGGCCAATAGACCATACGAACCGTGCTCCGCGACCACGGCCAGCACCTCGAGGTCAGCGCACCCAGGCACCCCAGCCACGTCGACGACATCGACCTGCACCTGGTCTGCGTCGCGGCCCAGCGCCGAACGGACCGCGGCACCCGTGCTGACACCGGCGCGCTGGGTGGCCACGACTCGTGCTGCACCGCCGCGCAGAGATTCGGCCAAGACGGAATTCGTCAGAACCACGATTTCCACCATCGACAACTCGAGCATGCGAAACGCCTCGGCGACTGGGTCGGGCGGGGCGTCTCGGTCGGCCAGGTGCCAGGTCACCACGTCGAGCATCTCCGGCAACGGCGTGTACTTGGCGAAGAGTCGCCGGACGACGGAATGGCTGGAGATTTCGGCGCGGTGCTTTGCCACGCGCAGCAGTTGAGACAAGTCGGTGCCGTCATGAGGGAAGGTCGCCACCCCGATCGACACCCCGAGCGCCTCGGACCGATCGGCAGCCGGAGCACCCAGGGCGCCCAGTTGTCGCATGATGCGACGGCGGCAGGTGTGAGCACCGATCCCACCCGTCTCGGGCAGCAGCAGATAGAACTCCCGCTCGTCCACTCGCGCCAACACGTCCGTGTCGCGCACCGCCGCGAGGACGCGCTCCACCAACTGGACACTCGCACTTCCTCGCTCGCCGTCGTCGGAGTCGGGAAGGTCCTCGATGCCGAGGGTCACCAGGGCGAATCGCCGGTCGTGGCGCCGGGCCTTGTCGATCTCGCGGCCCGCCACGTCGACGAAGTAGGCGAAGGTGTAGGCGCTCGAATCCGGGTCCTTCATGGCGCCGCGGTGGGACCGCTCGCGCTCGCCGATCAACGCGAGTGCCGTCGCGGCCTGCGCTGCCACCAAGTCCACCAGCGGCAGCAGTTCCTCGTCAGGACCGCGCACCGGCAGACCGCCCAGTAGCACGAGCCCGCTGTGTTCCTGACGAGATGCCAGCCGGACGACCTCGAGTCCACGGCGCTCCGCGAACTCCATCAGGTCCATGTCTTCCCCGAACGCAGGTGCCTCCGGGACTTCGCCTCGTTCGGCAGTTCGCATCAACTGACGCGATCCCTCGGAGGCGGACAGGTAGACCAATACCTGACTAACGCCCGCCTCGGTGACGAGCACTTCGGCCAGACGCTGTGCCGCATCGCGTCGGGTGCGAGCTTCCGAGATCTCCGAGATGCGGCTGAGCAGTGTCGCACCCACCCGGTTGCGGTCTGCCTCACGTGCGAGGCGTTCGAGCTTGCGCCTTTCTCCGTGTCTCGTGCGCACGTCCGCCAGGCACGTGAGCAGTTCGTCGCCCGAGAGCGGCAACACCAGGAGTCCCGAACCACCGAGGGCGAGTGCTTTGGTACCGAGCTCGAGTGCCTCACTCGGAGCCAACGCAAACACGGTGACGTTGGGCGCGACCGCGCAGACATGGTGCACGGTAGCCAGCCCGGCGGTCTTGTTGAGGCTCACGTCGACGAAAACGACATCCGGGCTCTCGGCCACCGTCCGGGCCAAGCCTTCGGCCAGATCCGTGGCGACGCTCAGTTGGTCGTCGTGCTCGCCTTGCTCGATCGTGCGCGACATCAATTGCGCCGTCGGCGCATCCCTGAGGATAGCCAGGATGCGCAGGGAGACCGCGCCGTCGGAAACGTCGAAGCTGCTCACCAGCCAGGCACCTCGCCCGAGAACACTCTCCGCGCGGGACCGCGCAGCTTGACGCCGATCCCCTCTCGCTCGACCGTGATCCTGAGCGGCCCACCCGGCAGCCTGACTTCGATCTCCTCGTCAAAGGGGACCCGGTCACTCACTGCCGCAGCCACCACCGTCGCCGCGGCTCCGGTGCCGCACGCGAGGGTCCGACCCACGCCTCGCTCCCACACGACCAGGTCGATGGCATGGGAGTCGGCAACGTCGGCGAATTCCACGTTCGATCCCTCGGGAAACACCGCGGACAACTCGGGCGCGAAGCGGTCGATTTCCGCGTGGGTGTACCGGGACCCGAAGGTCACCGCATGTGGGTTGCCCATGGACACCCGGAGAAACTTCACTGCGCTTCCGCCGAAATCCGCAGTGTGGTCCCCCACGACGGTGCCTGCGCCCAAACCGATGCGGACGTGGGCAACGTCACCGTCGCGGTCGACGTCGCACTCGCGGGGACCGGCGTCGGTGTCGACCACGAACTCTGCCTGGGATTCGCCACGGGTGCGGGTCAGATGCAAGGCAACGCAGCGCAGCCCGTTGCCGCACATCTCGGCACGCGACCCGTCGGCATTGAAAATGATCATCCGCGCCTCGGCCCGCTCGCTGGCAGCGGGCACGACCAACAGCACGCCATCGGCGCCAATGCCGAAATGGCGGTCACACAGCCGCCGGGCTCCTTCCGGGTCGACGCTCGCTGCAGAGTCGCCGTCGACCAAGACGAAGTCGTTTCCGATGCCCTCGTACTTTTGGAATCTGAGAGTGCTCATGGCTGGTCGCTAGGGGGACGAGCTTAGCTCAGTGGGCGGTGAACGAAATCGCCCTGGTGCTCTGTCCCGACCACGGGGCGGGGAGACCCACAGAGACTCGGCGACATGCAGTCATGGATCGTTGTTTTCGGGCCAGGGCCCTCAGTCAGCGCGTCAGCCGGGCGAGGAGCTCGTCCCGAGAAATGCCTTCCACACTGACCCACTTCTGGCGGCCGCTCCGGCCCGAGACAATGGTGATCGTTCGGCGAGGCACGCCCAATTGGCGGGACAGGATCTGAACGAGCTCCGCATTGGCTTTCCCGTCCACGGGTGGCGCCGAAACGGCCACGTCGAGCAGTCCGCCACGGACGCCGAGCACACGGCTACGGGCAGAGCGGGGCTTGACGTGCACCAGAAAGCGCAGCGTAGAGTCCTTGAGGTAGAGGTCGAGAGAGTCCATCGGCTGGCCCGTGGCCCGGGACGTGGGGCGGTCCCGGCGTCGGCAGGCTACGCTCCCGAGCGCAGCGACGGTATCGTCTGCAGCCACGGTTGAGGGAAGCAAGATACCGGTCGGAAGGCCGGTAGTCGCAGGTGGTTCTGTGCCGTTGCCCTGGTGGCCCGTCGTCGGATGCCCCCTGCGTTCCGCAGCGGAGCTGTCCTCTGCCGGGCCGCCACCCCCGCGTTCGGCCCGGCAGAGGACATCGATTGCGCCTTGTCGGACAGGGCACTGGTGCTGTGTCCGGTAAGGAACGACCGAAACTCGCGAGCCACCGCGTATCCAGTGCTGTCACGGACGTTCTCGAGGACACCGCACACGGCACCGAAGGTGCCCCAGAAGATTGGGGTTCTGGCCACACCGCAGCGGAGCTGTCCTCTGCCGGGCCGCCACCCACGCGTTCGGCCCGGCAGAGGACATCGATTGCGCCTTGTCGGACAGGGCACTAGCCTGCCGCGACCATGGCCAGACCGCTTCTGCTCAATGGTCCGGCGGCCGCTGGAAAATCGGCGGTCGGCAGGCTGGTGGCAGCCCGGGCTGGCGTACGGTTCGTCGATTTGACCGAGGTGGTCGGTGGGGCTCAGCAAGGCGCGACCGGACCCGGTTCGAGTTCGGCTCGCGGGCGGGCGACCGAAAGTGGGTCGGGGCAGCGGCTCGAGGAGCTTCTGGCTGAGGGGGAAGCGGTCGTCGTCGCGCTCGGCGCGGACACGCTGCTGTCTCGCAGCCACAGACTTCAGGCGCTCGACTCGGCAGTGGTGGTGGCGCTTCGCGCTCCGTTCGACGAGCTGCGCCGCCGGCAGCAAGAGCACCGGCGGCCCGGTGCCGCATCCGATGCTGCGCAGGCTGAGGGGGAGCTGCAGCTACGGGCGGAAGCCCACGCCGAAGCGCACGGGATCGTCGACACCGGGGCGGCGACACCCGAGGAGGCGGCCGCTCGGGTCGCCGAGCTCTGGGAGCGAGACCCCTTGGCAGTTGCCGCCGGGACGCGGTCCTACGCGGTCGAGACCGGCAATGGGATCGCCGCGCGCCGACTTCCGGCGCTGGCCCGTGGGGCCTCGAAGGTGGTGCTGGTCAGCGACGAGAACGTATTCGGCCTGCACGGCGACAGTGTGGAGCGCGCCGTGCGGAGCTCGGGTGTGGGGGTGTGCCGGGTCGTTCTGCCGCCCGGAGAGGAGCACAAGACGCTCGCCTCGCTGGAGCACATACTGCAGCAGGCGCTGCGGGCGGGTGCCGACCGCAGCAGCGTGGTGGTCGGCTTTGGTGGCGGGGTCGTCACGGACGTAGCCGGGTTTGCCGCGGCTTGCTGGATGCGCGGTGTGCGGTGGTTCGCCGTACCCACGACGCTGCTCGCCATGGTTGACGCGTCGGTGGGAGGGAAGACGGCTGTCGACCTGCTGACGGCGAAGAACGCCGTGGGCGCCTTCTGGCAGCCGAGCGCGGTGCTGTGCGATGTCACGTATCTTCAGACGGAGCCTGCTCGCGGTTATCGAAGTGCGCTGGCGGAAGTCGTGAAGACGGCGTTGATTGGTGATGGCCAGTTGCTCGAGTTGGTCGAGGCGTCCGCGGAAGCCGCCGCACAGGGTGATCTGACGGTGGCGGAGCAGATGGTTCGCCGCAGCATCCGGGTGAAGGCGCGGGTCGTCAGTCAGGACGAACGCGAGGGGGGGTTGCGTGCCTGCCTGAACCTGGGGCACACGCTGGGGCACGCGCTCGAGTCCCAGGGGGGCTACACCCAGCTGAGCCACGGCGAAGCGGTGAGCCTTGGCCTCGTACTTGCTTTGCGGTTGGGGGAGCGCTTGGGGGTCACGCCGTCGGACCTCACCTCCCGCGTCACGAGGCTTCTGGCCCGGTTGGGGCTGCCAACCGAGGCGAGCTCCGCCGCGCTTCGGGAGGCGGCGCAGCTGATCGGCCATGACAAAAAGCGTTCGGGCACCAGCCTACGGTTCGTGGTGGTCGAAGGTGTGGGTGCGGTACGTACCCAGCGCATGGAGTTGGCCGAGCTGGGGGCACACGTCCGGTTCTTGGCGGGAGAGTAGGGGGCACGCCGCGCTCGCCGGGCGCTGGTGCGAGCCAGGGGCTGCACGCCTGTTCGGTTCTTCAGGGGGGGTTCTGCCGTCGGATTGTTGGCGCCGGGGCCGCGGGCCCGATAGAGTTTGTATCGCGGTGGCCGCCGGGTTGGTGGCTGACCGAGCAAAGGTCGAGGTTATCTGATGCGACTGCTGCGAAAACGCTTCCTAGCCGCCGGTTTCGTCGCCACGGCGGCAGTGCTGTGTGCGCCAGGTTGTGCGGAGAATGAAAGCTCGCTGTTCGTGCGTGCAATTCTGGTGGTGGAGCCGCCGGAGTGCGTGGTCAAGTCGGATGCTGGCTCTGCGTTCCTGCTCCAGGGTGTGATGGACGTTGGGCTGACCCAGAGCTACTCCGCTGCGCTGCTGGTGGGCAATCAGCTGGTGCGCCGCGGCTCGCGGGATCAGCTTCGAACCGAAACCTCCCGGATCAGCCTCAGGGGGGCTGAGGTGCACCTGGCCGACGCGGAAGGGTCGCAGCTGTTCGCGTTCAGTATCGATGGAAGCGGGTTCGTGGATCCCGGGTCGTCGGAAGAGCCTGGCTACGGGGTGATGAGCACGGTGTTGATCCCGCCGGAGTTCTCGCCGCGGGCAGGGACGACCGTGACCGCGCGAGTTCGGGTGTATGGCAGGACCCTCGGAGGCACTGAAATCGAGTCCGGGGACTTCTGGTTCCCCATCTACATCTGTCGCGGCTGCCTGGTCAGCTTCCCGCTCGAGGCTGACGACCCGGCGCAGGACGGATACCAGTGCATTTCCGGCGCGGCCGGTGGCGAAGCCAGCGCACCTTCCGAGGACGACCTCCCGTGCCGTATTGGCCAGGACGACTATCTGGACTGCCGCTGGTGCGCTGCCTCGACGACCGTTTGCCAGTCTCCAGGCAGCAGCTAATGCTGCAGCAGGTCGTTGACGAGCTGAAGAGCCTGTCGGCACGTGTCTGGTCGCTTCACGGTTGAGCTCGAGCGCGCTGCGCTGGGGCGGCACCGGTGCCGAGGCACACACGGTGCGTGGTCAGCGCTGTGGCGAAGGTGTCCTCCGGCGGGCCAGCTCCCTCGCGTTCGGACCGGGGCTGGGGTTCGGTTGCGACAGGGCGGACGGACCGCGATCGGGTTCTGGGCCAGGCGGGGTCCGTCGTCTTCACTCCACCAGGCCGAGGGATGAGCGGGGGGCGGGGCGTCGGTTCACGGGTGGCGCGCAGGGGTCGCGTCGCGGCAGCTTGTGGCGCTCTGGCCATGGGAGTGTGCTGGCCGGCGCGGGCCGATCCGCAGTGGACGGTGGGTGTGGTCGGCGGTGGTGCCTGGGGCAGGCCGTTTGGAGGGCAGGGCGCCGGCAAGGGGTTCTTCGGGGCCGTACACGGGGACGTGCTGCTGGGTCAGCAGCGCAACACCGAGCTTGGTTTCGGGCCGTACGCGCGGGTCTCGAGCTTGCACTTCGAGGATGCGCGCCTGAGCGGAGGCGTGAGTGTCTTGCTTCCGGTTTGGTCTGGCGTGCCGTTGGTGCTGAGCGGTGGTGGCGTCTGGCGTTCCGGGGTGGGGGGCTCGGCGGGCGGTCTCGAGGTTTGGGCATTCTGGGGGCTTCGTAGTCACAACTTTCATGGAGACTACTGCCTCACCAATGGTCTCGTGTTCGGTTGGCAGCAGCAGTTGAGTGAGAGCGGGGGCAACACCTTCGTGGTCGGTGCCCAAGTGGACGCGGCCGTACTGGCATTGCCATTCTTGCTCCTGTACGAGGCAGCGCAACGGTGACGCCGCAACTCGCCCGCGTTGGTTGGCCGCGTTGGCGGTGTGTCTTTCAGGAGTCCGGTGCGGGGTGCGGTTGTTCTGATGCCGCTTCCACGACGGGTGTCCCTTCGAGTCCGTCGGCGGTCTCGAGCGCGTCGTCAATGCGGGCCAGCACGTTGCGCAGCGTCTCGCGAGATCGCGCCTCCAGGAGTGCGCGGCGCTGGCGCTCTTCCTCCAAGTCGTGCGCCAGCGAGATCGCAACGAGGAGAAGAGACTGTGGCGCGAGTGCGTTGCCGGGTCCCGCGATGTCGCGGAGGCGTTCGTCCACGATGCCGGCGAGTCGCTGCAGTGACGCCTCTTCTGCGGATGCCACCACGCGGTAGGTCTTTCCGCCGACGCGCAGCTCGACCGGTTCACCCATGGTGGGAAGGTAACACCGCGGCGGGGGCATGGAAACCTCTGTATGGTTCCGGGCTCGATCCGGTGACGGTCCCCACAGGCTACGCGCAGGTTCTCCTCAGGCGGCGGCCACGGTTATGTTTGCGGAACTCATTGGCAATGGTCTCGATCGTCGGTGCCAGCGGGCGTGGGGCGGGGCGGCGGATCTGCCGGCTTCCTTCTGTCTTGACATCCCGCTGGCATTCCGGTTTGGGGCAAGTTGGACGTCTCCGGTGGAGGACCAGAGGGTCGGTCGCGAGAGCGGGGGGGCCGTTCGTGGCTTCGCCGTCGCGCCTGCTCGAGGGGCGGTCGTGGTCGGTGGCCCAACGCTGATGTGCTGCGAAGGCGTGCGCTCGCGTCGTGTTCGTCACGTCGAGTGGTGCGGATGCGGGTTCGTTCCGGAGCGACGCTGTGTCGTGAGGGGGGGTCAGCGGAAGAGTCGAACGATGACGTCGACGAGGGTCGATTCGGCCACGCTCAACGATCCCGGTTGCCTGAGGCAGTCGCGAGCGACCGCCTCCAGGGCGCCGGTTGCGGCCAGGACTCGAATCGGGTCCGGCGGGGTCGACAGCACGGCGTCTCGGTGTGCGTCTGCGAGGGTTGCGGTCAGTAGTTGTCCCAGGGCGACGGTGGCTTCACTCGGAGCGCTACCGGCGTCGGTCATAGTGGGCAGGAGCAGCACGGTGACGGTGTTGGGATCGGTCTTCGCCAGGTCGAGCCAGACGCGGACGATGGAGCGGATCTTCTCCGTGGGCGTGTAGGCGGCAGCGAGGCCCGCGCTCGCTTTTCGCCATAGCGTCGCGCCGGCTGTGGCTCTGACGCGGCGGACCGCGTGGTCCAGGTCGCGGTAGTGTCGGTAGAAGGTGTTGCGGCCGACGCCGGCTGCTCGCACCACGTGGTCGATGGTGGCCTCGGTCAGTCCGCGCTGCGCCACGACCGCGGCCGTCGCATCCGCAATCCGGATCGCCTGCTGGGCCGCGCGCTCGGCAGGGGTCCTCGAGCGGTCGTACCGTCCTCTTCCGTGCTTCGCTCGAAATTCGGGAATCACGTCGCGTGTAGGATAAAGACGTTGAGATATTCTTGCCATGGCCGTGTGTGTGGTCTCGTGGTTCTATTCGCAGTGTAACGTTCTGCGTCTTTACGCGGCTGGCTGTTAGTGGTGTTATTACACGTAGTTACGGCGGTGTTGCATGAGTCGCGTTTGCCCTTCTCTTTCCGTGGCGCGTGGGTTCTCGGCTTCTGAATAGGACTGGGTAGTTTTCTTGGGGGACGGGCCGGATTTTCGTTTTCGGGGTGCGGGGTCTGGATGGTGGCAAGGGCTTCGGGTCTTGCAGTGTAACCGGCGGAGATTGTTCAGCTAATTCGAGCAGCGTTCGTACGCTCAAATTGTGGGGCGCCTGCGGGGTGCTGGTACGGAATTCGAGCGTCAGGCGCGTGAGCATTTGCCCGAGGTGTGCAAGTTCGCGGTGCTCGGGTGGTTGGGTGAACACCCGGTGGGGTGCTTCGCCGATTGAGGTGCTTGGTGCTGTGGTCTCGTCCCGGTCCTGCTATTGAGCTTGGAGTGGCCTTTCCAGATTGGGTGGAGTCTGAGCTCCGCAGCTTGGGCGAAAGCGGGTTGTTGCGGGACCCTGCCGACGACGCGGCCAGGGGGATGGCCGAGGCTTCGGCGCGCGACCTCGGCGTGGCGTTCCTGGACGTCAGCTCGAACGACTACTTGGGGTTCGCTCGCCAGGACGTTTCACGTGAAACGCTCAACCTTCCCCCAACTTGCCCACAAGGCGCCGGCGCCTCCCGCCTCGTCCACGGCACCCACGCTCTTCACACCGCCCTCGAGCACGACCTCGCCAACTGGGCTCATCTCCCCGCCGCCCTCCTCTTCACCAGCGGCTACGCCGCCAATTCAGGCATCATTCCCGCCCTTGCGCACGACCCAGACGCCATCTTCTCCGACTCCCTCAACCACGCCTCCATCATCGATGGATGTCGCCTCTCCAAAGCAAAGACCCTCATCTACCCCCACCTCGACCTCGCCGCCCTGCGCGCCCAGCTCAAAGCCACCCCTGCCCGCCACCGGTGGGTCATCACCGAATCCTATTTCAGCATGGACGGGGACAGCCCCAATCTCCCCGCCCTCCGCGACCTCTGCCGCGAGTTCTCCGCCTCATTGCTCGTCGACGAAGCACACGCCCTCGGAGTCTTCGGTCCCAAGGGCAGCGGCCTCTGCGCCGCCAACCGAGTCGCTCCGCACGTCCTCGTTGGCACGCTCGGCAAGGCAGTCGGCCTCCAAGGCGCCTTCGTCGCTACCTCCAACCCACTCCGAACGTGGCTCTGGAACCGAGCCCGCACGCTCGTCTTCTCTACCGCGCCGTCCCCCCTCCTCGCACTGCTCCTCAGTCACAACCTCCTCAACACCCGGAGCGCCGACGACGCACGCGCCACTCTCCACGCCAACGCCAACCGCGTCCGCCGCGAGCTCACCGCTGCAGGCTTGACCCTGCCCGCAGGCAACACCGGCCCCATCCTCCCCATCCTCCTCTGCACCCCGACCCGCGCCATTCGCGCCGCCACCCGCCTCCGAGCCCAGGGCATTCTCGCCCAAGCCATACGCCCTCCGACTGTCCCCCCCAACACCTCCCGCCTCAGAATCACCATCCCCGCTACCCTCACACCCCCAAACCTCGACTACCTCATCCCTCGCCTCATCGACGCATGCGCCGCCTCGTAGTCCTCGGCACCGGCACCGCCGTGGGAAAGACCCACGTCACGACCGCGCTCGCGCGCGCCCTCCACGCCGCCCGCCCCAACCTCCCCATCCTCCCCCTCAAACCCATCGAGACCGGCCACTCCCCAGACGCAACCACCCCGTCCCCGTCCTCCGACGCAGCTGCCCTCGAGACCGCCGCAGCCAACGTCCGCATTCCCCGGCCCCACCCCATGCTCTCGTTTGCCGAACCGGTCTCACCGCATCTTGCCGCCCGCCACGCCCAAGCCCAAATCGATCCGATCGCCGTCGCCGCCCAGGTCCGCGCCTATGAGCACTACGCTACACTACATCACCTCCCACCACGCACCGACGGCTGGACCCTAGTCGAAACCGCTGGAGGCGTCTTCTCCCCACTCTCACCTGACGCCACGACCCTCCACCTGGCCCGCGCCCTCGAACCCGCCGCCTGGCTCCTCGTCGCCCCGGACAGCCTCGGCGTCCTCCACGACATCACCGCATGCCTCACAGCCATGCGCGCCACCGCGCGCGCCCCTGACTGGATCACCCTCACCGCGGCCCGACCCACCGACAGCTCCACCGGCACCAACGCTTCCGAGTTGCAACGCCTCGGCATCGCCGCCATCGCCGCCGTCCTCCCCCGAAACGACCCCTCCGCTGCCACCGCACTCGCAGCAGCCCTCCTCGCGCACCCCCCTCCCCCCGTGCCGTAGTCTCCCCGAAACCTCCCCCTACTCCCCCGGACTCACTCTTCCCCC
>CAZSVU010000046.1:0-36360 GCA_964610275.1 uncultured Polyangiaceae bacterium
TCAAGCCCATGCGAACCGCGGGAGCGTCGGTCGCGATCGAAGAACGCACCGTGCCGATACGCTCCTTCCGTCGGTGTTTCGGGTCCGATCAAACCGCGGAAGAAGAGATAGTAGACCCCGCCCACGTCTCGCTCGTAGCTGTACGCGCTGCCCAGCCGCCACCGGAGGTAGCGGTGCAGGGCAAGCAGGTAGAGGTGATACTGCAAGTAGTAGTGCGCCTGCTCCATCGCATAGCGCATGCCCTCGCGACAAAAGTGCTGAATCGGGTAGCGGCGCTCGCCACGGGGGTCGAGCCGGTTCGACTTGTAGTCGACCACGAACCACTGGGGCGTGCCGCCCACCGCGTGCTGAAACACCAGATCGATGCTGCCGGTCATGAAGCCCGCCATGGTGGCAGAATGTCGCAGCCCTTCGAGGTAGGCAGAGCGAATGGTGGCTTCGTCTTCGGGCCCGAGCGCTTGCTGGCGCAGCTTCAGGGCACGCACCACACGCGCAAAGGTGACGCGGTCCTGCTTCTCGCCTTTGCCGAATGCGTCTCCGCCCGCAATCGGATAGTCGAACCGGAGCTCATCAAAGCGCACGTTCTTGGGGATGTCGCACAAGCGCGTCTCACCCAGGGCTGCACCGAGTGGGGTGCGTAGCGCCAGGAGGAGACCACCCTGCAGCGTCTCCAACCACTTCGTGCCATCGACGTTGTGGCGCGGCATGAGCTCCTGCAACAGCTTGCTCACCGCGGCTTCACCGGCTTCGCCCTGCGCAGCGCTGGCCCACTCGAAGTCCGCTTTCTCGAAGAACTCGTGCAGGAAAGTCCCGGCGTCGGCACCAGCCGGAAAGACCGCGAGCGGCACCGACTCGACTGACGCGGGAGGCGCGTACTTCGGCGCCCAATCCTCCACCGCCTGCTCAGGAGAGTCCGGGTCGACCTGTTCCTCGGGGTCCGGGTCGAACCCTTCGCGATCGTCAGCCACCTTGACGTAGCTCACCTCCTTGCCGTGAGCGAGGGAGGTGTAGCTGTGACGCTTCCAGCTGAGGTCCAAGCCGGGGCGCAGAAAATCGCGCGGTACGAGCTTCTGCTCCCCGGGTTCAGGCGGATGCCACCTCCGCTCCACTGGCTTGTCACAAATGCTGACGCTGATGGTCTTGGCCCCATCCGGCAGTGTCGTTGCCGAGCCCTCCGCAATTCTCTCGATATCGGCCAGCAGCTCCGACCGGGTCGCGTGCTCACACCGCTTTTCCCCGGCCCGGATCCGGTCGTGTTCGTCATCGAGCGGGGCGCCGTGCAAAGTGGGCGCCAGCGGAGACTTTTGGAGCTCGTTGATGTGACCGGCGTAGAGCACCGCCCGGTATCGAGCTCGGGTGAGCGCCACATAGAAAAGCCGGATCTCCTCCTTCTTGGACTCGCGCCATCCGCGCTCAAAGGCTGCTTCGCGCTCCCCGGGCTCCCTGAGATCGAGCTCCCGCTCTGCCGGCCGCTGCTCGCTCGGAACCACGAGCGCCAGCTCGTCCTGCTTCGGCCCCTTGCCGTCCCAGAGAAACGGGGCAAACACCACCGAGAACTGCAACCCCTTCGACTTGTGCATGGTCAGCACCTGCACGGCTTCGTCGTCGCGCTCCAGCCGAAGCTCGGCACTCTCCGAGTCCACGGTGGTCCTGGCCCGCTGGCGAATCAGCCAGGCGAGCAAGCCCGGTAGCCGCAGGCGCTCGCGCGTCTCGGCCTCGTGCAGGATTTCCGCCACGTGCCACACGTTGGTCAGTCGACGATCGCCGTCGGGCCTTCGAAGCACCCGCGTGGTGGCATCCTGAGGTGCGGCGCCGGGCTCGTCCCAGGGCGGAACGAGGTCCTCGTCCAGGGCACTGCGTAGCGTGCGCAGGAACCCCTCCTTGGCGTAACGCTTGCGCCAGTCTGCCAAGCGGTCCAGCCACTGGTCCCACTCGTGAATCGCGCCCGGTTCCTCGGCGTCGACCCGAGCGAGCAGTGTGGCGTCGCGCCCGAACAGGCGGGTCGTACCCGCTCGTCTTGCCGGACGGTCCTGCCCCTGGCTGACCAGGGCATCAAGCCAGAACTGGATCTCCCGGGCCTCGTCCGAGGCAAGCACGCTGTCAGCGCCCATGAGCACCGCGGGGATCCCCACTGCGCCGAGCGCCTGGTGGACGTCCCGCGCCTGGTAGCCCGTGCGCGTGAGCACCGCGATGTCACCTGGACCGAGTCGGCGGAAGCCTTTCGGGTTCGCGTCGGGGTGGTCCTGATCCTGAAGCATGACCTTGGTGTCGAGCAACTCGACGATGTCGGCCGCCACTCGACGGGGCAGGAGCGCGCCGGCAGCGCCCTTGCTGACCCGATCATCATCGTCCGAGACCTCTTCGGCACCGCCCAAGCGTTGATCGATGAACCGAACCTGTAGGGGGGCCGTGTAGGGATCTGACCAGGGCACTCCGAAGCTCATCCGATCCTTGGGCGTGCGCTCGCTAGCATTGACCTCGACGTAGTCGATCCCGGCTTCGCCAAAGTAGCTCGGCTGGTGCATCAGGCAGTTGAACGCGTCCACCAGCCTGGCATCCGAGCGATAGCTCGTCCGCATGGTGAACGTGCGACCGGC
Organism: uncultured Polyangiaceae bacterium; assembly: GCA_964610275.1. Classification (GTDB taxonomy): domain Bacteria; phylum Myxococcota_A; class Polyangia; order Polyangiales; family Polyangiaceae; genus JAFGBI01. The sequence goes on from CAZSVU010000046.1 coordinate 2,598, forward strand.
GGCCTCCTGCTGGGCTTCCAGATAGACGTGAACGTTGGCCCCGCGGAACAGGTAGATGGCCTGCTTGGGATCCCCGATGAGGTAGAGCCGGTGCGCGCCGTCGGCAAACACCGAACGGAAGATGGTCCACTGCAGCGCATCGGTGTCCTGGAACTCGTCGATCAGCGCCACCTTGAAGCGGCCACCGATCGCCCGAACGAGTGACTTTCGCGTTGGGTCGTCCTCGCCCCGCCCCAGCACGCGCGCCAGGTTCCGCATCAAGTCCTGGTAGGACTGAACCCGCCGGTGCTGATTGCGCCGGTCGAACTCCTCGCGTAGCCACACCACGAATCGGGACCGTTCGCAGGCGGCGACGCGCGCGGAGAACGCCAGGAATCGCCGCAGGGCAAGGAGCTCGTCACACACCGGCTCCTCGCGGCCCTGGGCGAGGAACTTCTTCACGTTCGCCTTCTGCCAGTACTCCGGACGGGGAGGCTCAGCGAGCCAGCTCGGATCGGACCGAAGCCACTCGCCAAGCTCTTGCCCGCGCTTGAGGCACTCCTTCTTGGTGTACGTCCTCTGGCCCGGCTTCTCGAACACCTGCTTGGTCTTGTGAGCCGCCTCGTACGTGTCGGCGATGGCCTCGTTCATGCCGTCGGACCAGGCTTCCGCGAACCGCACACACTCCTGCTCCCAGTCCTCGCGGCGGACCTCGCCTGGATCGGGCAAAACGACCATGTCCGGATCTCTGAGCGTGAGCTCGGCGAGCTTCAGGAGCTCGTCACGCTGGAACTTGCACTGCTCGACCCGGAACGCATACCCCTCGGGATCTTGGGGGTGCAGCATCATGCTCAGCCAGTCGTCCACCAGCTCGCGCACGACATCCGACGTGTCCTCGACCAATTCCAGGTCGAAGTCCGCCTGCGATTCGAACGCATTCTGCTGCAGCATGCGCTGACAGAAGCCGTGGATGGTGCTGATCAGGCACTCGTCGAAGCTCTCCTGGGCATCGCGCAAACGCCGCAAGCGCCTCTGACGCTCGCCCGCTTCCGCGTCCCAGAGCAACTCGACCACCTCGTCGCCCTCGGGACGGATCGACCCGGAGAGCGCTTCCACGGCCTGACCGAGACGGAGCCGTATCCGGTCGCGCAGCTCGGCCGTGGCCGCTCGGGTGAACGTCACCACCACCATCTGGCTCATCTGAATCCCGTGCTCGGCCACCAGCCGCAGCACCAGGGAGGTGATGTTGTAGGTCTTACCCGTGCCTGCGCTCGCCTCCAGCAGCGTGATGCCGGGCTGGAGCTTGGCCGTCGGTTTCCAGTCGCCCATGCCGCTCATGAGAAGCCTCCGGCGAGCCACTTGTACGCCACCGTCGCAGTCGTCTGACGCTTGGCGCAGACCGGGCCCCAGAGGGTGAGTGCCAGGCGCGCAAACTCTCGGTCGATGGGGACCGGTGTTTCGTTCGGGTCGACCAGCGGGGTCTGTCCCTCGAACACGCGGGCGATGTGATCGTCATCCAGGTCCGCGCCCCACGAGTTGTCCGCCCAGACTTTCAACGCTGCGTCATGGGCATCGCGCAGAGCGTGAATCAGCTTGGGGTCGTCGGGCTTGCCCTCGTCGAAGAAGGTGGGGTCCCGTACATGGTCGCGGATCCTCCACGCAAACTCCCAGGAGGAGAGCGGAAACAGCGGGATCGGCTCGTGTATGCCTCTGAGGTAGAGGCTGACGAGCTCAGCGAGCATGCGTCCGGCGTCCTCCGGAGCCTCGTACCCGAAGAGCTTCACGTCGGTCTTCCCCTTGTTCCAACTTCCGAGCACGAGCACGCCCCGACCGGGCGACTGCTGCCGGATGCTTTCCGGGGTGGCGTGCCAGGCCAAGAGCGGGATCCAGAGCTCGGCCAGGTACTTGGGCCTTTCCTTGGCCGCGAACTGGAAGTCGACCAAGAAATCTCCGTACACGCGGCTGAGTTGACCAGTCACGCGCACATTGCCCAGGGTCACATCGAGCTTCACGGGGTCGTTCGGCTTGACCGGCTCGCGCGCACCCGCAGGCAGCACCAGCGATTTGGCAAGCATCGTATCGACGAGCTCGGCCTCATGCTCGACAATCACGTCTCCGGCATAGCCGAGGGGCAGGGTGCCACCGGCCCGCATCTTTCGGAGCAGTGCCGCGTCTCGTTCTTCTGGATCCACCGGGGGCCGACCGAGCTCGGGCTGCCGCACCCGCTCGCGCAGCAACGCGTGCCGGAGCTGCCAGCTCTCCAGCGCGCCCAGCTCGATAGGCTCGCGGTCGGAAATCTCCTTGGCCTCGTCCCGCAGGTTGATGCCGAGGCGCGTCTTGACCAGGAACTCGATGGGGTTCTTGAAGAACTGGATCAAGCGCTCGATCGGGATCTCTTCCTGCGCGTCCGCCGCTGGCGTCACCGATTCGATCTCGGAGAAGAACGGCGGCCGCGTGTCGAGCTTGTCGCGCCACGCTTCGGCCCCTGCCATGAGCCGTCGATCAAAGCTCCACGGGCGCGCGCTGTCCGGGTTTCTGGGGTTCCGATAGAAGGGAGAAAACGCCTTGGGGCTGAAGGCTTGCAGGGGGTGATGGGTGGTCAGAAACTCACTGGGCAAGAGCCCGGGACCGGGCTCCGGGAAGGTCTGGTCCACCAGATCCCTGAGCTCGCCCACGGGCACGCACGGCGGCCGCGCCTCGTTGGTGCGCGCGTCGCGGCCGGTGTGCAGCACCACCAGGTGGCGCCGCGCAGCCAAGAGGGCCTCCAGCACCAGGAAGCGGTCCTCGTCACGGGGGTTGCGGTCTCCGATGCGCGAGTGACGACGGATCAGGTCGAACGCCAGGCCCTCGGTCTTCCGGGGAAAGACTCCCTCGTCCATGCCGAGTAAGCACACCACCGCGTAGGGGACGCTGCGCATGGGCTGCAGCGCGCAGAACGTCACTCCTCCGCTCTGCTCACGAGTGACGGGACTCGGCTCTTCAAAGCGCCCGCCGAGGGTGGCGCGAATCGCCGCCAGAGTCACCTCGCGCTGGGTTCCCGCGGCCTCTCCGTTCTTGCCGATTCCTTCGAGGCTCTCGCGCACGCGTCGTTCGAGCCAGGTTGCACCTTCGGGTGGCTCGGTGCACTGGTCCAGAACCACGGAAAGCATTTCGATCCACTTTCCGAGAGGCCTGGGCTCGCGCAGCCGGTCGAGCACGGCGAACACCGTGTTCACGAAGTCCACGAATCGACCGAGCAGAAGCGTCTGTCCGCCCTCCATCGCGTCGAACGGACGCACGACCCCCTCCGCGCCGGCCACCAGCTTGTCGTCGTCGGCCATCACCACGCCGAGCAGGAGCCTCTGCAGGCCAAACCGCCAGGTGTTCTGAAGATCCTCAGGCTGGTTCTCCTGGCTGCGGTGGGCCGCGTCCCGACCCCAACGAATGCCGCTCTCGGTCACCCACTGTTCGATGGTGGGTAGCTCCTCAGCCGTGATGCCAAACCGCGTACGCACGGGCTCCAGGGTGATGAGGTCGACCACCGACGAGGCGGCCAAGCGCCCATCGGCCATCTCCAAGATGCGGAGCAACGCATCGGCGACCGGGTTCAGCCGACGCACGCTGAGATCCGCCACGTGAAACGGGATCCGAGGTGCCCCCATCAGCCCCCATCCTTCGGGACCAGTGTTGACCCCGTCGTCCCCGCGCATTCGAAAAGACGGCCCCTGCGAGAACACGGCCGTGATCAGCGGCGCGTATTTCTCGATGTCCGGCGTCAGGACCAGGATGTCGCGCGGTTCGAGATCCGGGTGGTCTTCGAGCAGCCCCAGAAGCAGGTCCCGCAGTACCTCCACCTGTCGGGTCGGACCGTAGCAGCCATGGAACTGGACCGAGTCGTCACTCGGCAGGAGCTTCCGCTGCTCACGGTCTGGCGCGTCGGACGGGTGCCGAGCCGCGAGCAGATCAGACTGGATGCAGTGGAGCGCGCACGGCGACTCCCCTACCCCGGGATCCGAGAACAGCTCCAGACGCTGATCTTCGTAGTCATCCGGCTGCGACTCGAGCACGACCTGAAAGTCCCGCGCCAACCGCCCCATGGAGACGAGCAGCGGATTGCCCTTCTCGCTACCGAGCCCCCGGATCTCCTCGCCATCGCGATCGCAAGTGAGCCAGGCTACCTCGGTACCGCGGACTTTTCGCTGTAGATCCGCCCAGTACTGATCCGACGGACACAGCAGGAACAAGTCAACGTCCGTGACCTTGGACAACGCGCCTAGAAGCCGCATCCACGACGGCGGCAAAGAGCTCACGCCAAAGATGCGCAAGGGCGAATCGAGCCCCTCTGCCGCCTCCCCGCGTTCCAGCGCCAGCTGCGCCCGATGGATCCGCTCCGCGCGATGCTGCTTCTCGCCCAGCTTGTCGCACACCGCCCGCCACAGCCGGTGCTGCCACACCAACCCCTCAGACCCACCCGGCAACCCCGCCCCCTCCCCCGCGCTCCACGCCCGAGCCAGCTCCGGCCGATACGCAACATACCGGTCGAACAAATTCGCCAGCTGAACCGCCAACCCATACTGCTTGCCATCCACCGGCGCCGCCCAGTCCTCGACATACCCCAGAACCTCTTCAAACCCCGGCTCCGCCACGAGCCCCGGCAACACCTCCAAGAGCGCCCAGGTCAAACCTTCCGGCGCCCAGGGATCCGGCGGCCGCTGGTCCCTCTCCACCTCCTCCCCGAGGACCTTCGACACGATCCTGTCGATCCGCCCTGCGGGGAATGGGAACTCGACATTGGCGCAAACGCCGAGCTGCTCCGCCAACCGATGCCGGAGCCACCGCTCCATGCCGCTGCGGCCTACGACGATTTCGACTGGCTCGAACGGAGGCGGCGGGTGTGCACGCAGAACGCTCGCGAGCGCTGCTGCGAGAGCCTCGGTGCGGTTGCTGCGGTAGACGTGGAGGGCGGGCATGGGGGGGCGGGGGACGGCTATGGTAGATCAGGTGTTGGTGAGCCGGGGGGAATGGTGGGGGAAGTCAAGCGGTCGCGGCCGTTTCGACAGAGCATGCGACACCGCCGCACGTCGACGATATCTGGGTTGTGGCTGGCGAGCAGCGAGAGTTCGTTGGAGTGCCTCGACACGGTTGAGCTCCCGTCCGTCCGCCAATGCTAGATCGGCGATGCGACAGAGAATGTCGCGACGGGGTGTCGGAAGGCGGACTGACTGGCTGCGATTGGCGAAACTCTGGTTGCTCCGCCCAGTCCAAAGGGCGACCATCCGCAGCGAGGGCTGAATGGAGGAAGACCAAGCGCCGAGCTGTCCGTTCTGCGATCCGCCGCCTGACCGGGTCTTCTACCGGGGCCGCCTGACAGTGGGCATCTGGGATGGCTACCCCGTGAATCCCGGCCACGCGCTGGTGGTGACCGTCCGGCATGTCGCAGACTGGTTCGACGCCACGCCTCAGGAACGAGCCGAGCTGGTCGGCGCTCTGGACATCGCCAAGCAGATCATTCTGCAGAGCCACGAGCCAGATGGATTCAACATTGGGGTCAACGTCGGAGCGGCCGCGGGTCAGACCGTCCCCCACCTGCATGTGCACCTCATACCCCGGTATTCTGGAGACGTTGAAGACCCGCTGGGGGGAGTGCGGCACGTGGTGCCGCAGCGCGGGAAGTATCCAGCGGCAGGCACCTCGGCCACTGGCCGTTCTCCTGCAGCAAGTGGCGTCGCCCATGGGCAGGTCCGCACTCCAACAGCACCAATCCGGCGACTTATCGCGGGAGGCTCCGATCCACTGTTGCCCCACCTCATCGAACGCATGGCCGAAGCGCAGTCGGTCGATGTGGCAGTGGCGTTCGTGATGCCGACGGGCCTGGCCAGGATGCGCGACCACTTCCGGGATCTACTCCAACGTGGGGGGCACCTGCGGCTGGTTACCGGCGACTACCTGGATGTCACAGATCCGGCCGCTCTCAGGCAGCTGCTGGACCTGCGCGAAACCGCGACCGGACGCTGCGAGCTGCGGATCTACGAAGCGCGGCGCGCAGGGGCGGCCTTCCACCCCAAGGCTTACGCTTTCTTCAGAGAAAGCACGGACCAACGGGGTGTCGCGATCGTGGGGAGCTCAAACCTCTCTGAGTCAGCCCTCACTCATGGTGTGGAGTGGAACTACCAGTTGGTGGAGCACGACGGTGTCGCAGACGTACGGCGCCAGTTCGACGCCCTCTTCAGCAGCCAGTACTCCCGAGAGCTGGATTCCGACTGGATTGATGCGTACGAAAGGCGCCGTCGTCCGCCGCAGCTGGCGGACAGGACAGTGCGGGATGCGACTGCTGGAGTCGATGTGGCTGTGGAAACCCCAGAGCCGCCTCCGGTCCCTCACACGATCCAACAGGAGGCTTTGGCGGCACTGCGTGCAACTCGCGCCGAGGGGAACACCGCCGGTTTGGTGGTTCTTGCCACTGGTCTGGGGAAGACCTGGCTTTCCGCGTTTGACAGCACTGGCGCGGACTTCAGACGGGTCCTGTTCGTCGCGCATCGTGAAGAAATCCTGGACCAGTCACTCAAGACCTACCGCCGAATCCGTCCTACGGCGAAGCTCGGTGCCTACACCGGCAAGCAGAAGGTCCCGGACGCCAACGTAGTCTTCGCGTCGATCCAAACACTGAGTCGACCGACACACCTCGAGCGGTTTGGCCGCGACGAGTTCGACTACATCGTCGTCGACGAGTTTCACCACGCCCACGCTCCGACCTACCGTCGCGTGATCGACCACTTTGACCCGCAGTTCCTCCTGGGCCTGACAGCTACACCGGAGCGCACCGACGGCGGCCGACTGCTCGCTCTCTGCCAGGAGAATCTGGTGTACCGGTGCGATGTCCCACGCGGAATCGAAGAGAATCTCCTCTGCCCCTTCCACTACTTCGGGGTCCCTGACGACGTGGACTACGCCAACATCCCTTGGCGGAACGCCCGATTCGACCCGGATGCCTTAGAAGCGGCCGTCGCGACGCAGGCGCGAGCCCAGAATGCGCTGGACCAGTACCGCAAACGTGCCGGTAGCCGCACCCTCGCCTTCTGCGTGTCTCAGAGGCACGCCGAGCACATGCGCGAGGTCTTCAGGGCAGCGAATGTCCACGCTGCTGCGGTGCATGCGGGGACCGGTAGCGATCCCAGAGCTGCGTCGCTCGACAAGCTGAGCCGAGGCGATCTGGACGTTGTGTTTGCTGTCGACATGTTGAACGAAGGCGTGGACCTGCCCGCTGTGGACACCGTCCTGATGCTCCGTCCCACGGAGTCGCGAATCGTCTGGCTGCAACAGCTTGGACGCGGACTGCGACGCTCCCCCGAAAAGCCGCATCTCACGGTCATTGACTACATCGGCAACCACCGGAGCTTCCTGGTGAAGCCCGAGGCTTTGCTCGGAATGCTTGGACTGAGCGAGCGTCTTGGCGAGATGCTTGATGGACTCCGAGCCCGCAACGGCGAGTTCGAGCCCAAAACCGGATCGCTTCCCAACGGCTGCCAGGTGACCTACGACCTCAAGGCAGTCGACGTGCTCGCAGCTGTCGCGCCACCGACGCGAGGCTCCGAGAAGCTCCTCGCCTGGTACGAGCAGTACAAGGATCTTCACGGTGAGCGCCCCACCGCCGTCGAAGCCCTACACGAGGGGTATGACCCCAGGGCCGCCCGCAAGGAGTTCGGATCGTGGCTCCGATTCGTAAGGCGGATGGGGGACATGTCTCAGGAGCAGGGCGAGGCATTCCAGGCAGCCGAGGGGTTCTTGGACAGCCTGGAAACCACCCCAATGACCCGCAGCTACAAGATGGTGTTGCTGCTGGCCATGCTGAATGAGGGTGCCGTTCCAGGGACGACCAGCCTGGACAATCTTGCCTCTGCGTTCGTACGCCTGGCCCGGCGCTCCTCCCGCCTCAGTGGAGACATGGGCGTTGACCTGTCCGACCGAGCAGCTTTGAAGGAATCCCTGGTGAAGAATCCCATCAATGCCTGGATCGGCGGCAATGGTACCGGAGGCGTGTCGTACTTCGAGTTCGATGGTGACAATCTCACTACTCGCCTGGGCAAGGTACCTGCCGACCGAGGCGAGTGGGTCCGTTCCCTGGCTCGGGAGATTGCCGACTGGCGCCTTGCAGACTATCTGCTTCGAACCCACCCCTCTTCCGAATCCGCCCAGCTCAAAGTCTGGCAGAGCAATGACCGTCCGATCCTGTCTTTGGATCGGAAACGGTACTCGAAACTACCGACCGGTTGGACGCCAGTCCTTGTCGGAGCCAAGGAGTACGAAGCCAACTTCGTCAAGATCGCCGTCAACGTCCTTCGCCAGCCCGGCTCTGGCAAGAACGAGCTCACCGGGATCTTGCGCGAGTGGTTCGGTCCGGACGCCGGACAGCCGGGCACGCGCCAGTACGTCGTATGTGAGAAAGTCGACCACCGCTACGAGCTGAAGCCGAGGACCGCCGACGCATGGCAACACAGCTGCACCCTGTGGCATCGCTACTCCCGCGACGCCATCCCTGCCCTGTTCAATTGCAGCTACGACGCCACCCGCTGGCGTCAGGGCTACGTCTTTGAGAACAACCAGGTCTTCCTATTGGTGACTCTGGGAAAGGCGGACCTGCCCAAGGACCACGCCTATTCCGACCACTTCCTCTCCCCCGCGCAGTTCGAGTGGCAAAGCCAGAACCAGATGCGGCGAGGCGACACCCGCAGCACCCGCATCAGCGATCATGACACCCTCGGCATTCCCCTCCGGCTGTTTGTCCGCAAGTCCAAGCGCGTCGGCGGTCGCACCGCTCCGTTCGTCTACTGCGGCGAGCTCACCTTCGAAGAGTGGAAGCGGGACAACCCCATCACGGTCCGCTACCAGCTGAATGAAGCCGTCCCGGAGGCGCTCTGGGACGAACTCGGGGTTCCTCGCGGGTAGACAGACCAACTACGCTCCGTGGGCTGTTCGGGCACCCCACCCTACGACATCCGCTCCATCGGTCGCTCCGAGTCAGTCCGAGGCCGCCGCTGGCAGTCCGGGCAGATCTGCGGCGCGGGGTCGACGCATGCAGCCCGGTCCCGCTGCTGAATCGGCTCGATCTCGACGCGGCTCACGAGCAGTGCTCGGAAGAGGGCGTTGGCTCCGGCCTGGCCGTCTTCCCACCCATCGATGTACTCGCAGCGGGTGCACATGCCGGAGCCGGCGTGGGGGAGGAAGCACAGGACCTTGGTGCCCACGGCGACGAGGGTGGCGATGCAGGCGGGGCCGGCGGGGGTGTCGATGAGGCAGTGGTACTCGCGTTGCTCCGGGACCTCCCCGGTCTCGTCGGCAATGCCGACATTGGCTGGTAGGTCCACGTATCCAACCCGGTTCACTTGCGACAAGAGGACGCGTGCCTTCTGAAGGCGTTCGTTTGGACTTGAGCAACTCATCGAGCACGAGAGTAGTCCGACCATGCGACAGCCTACGTCGCAGTCGCGCGCCGTGTGCGGCATCGGCTGGGCGCAGAGCGGCGACACTCGGAGCGCGCCCGCACAGCTCTGCGCCCTACCGCCCGCTCGCGCCCGCCACCGCGGCAAGCCGAGGATCTCCGCGCACCTCTTCGTGAGTGGCCACCACGACGCAGGAGACGGTCGCGCGGGTGAGGGCCACGTGCATCCGCACGTCATAGCGGTCGGTGGCGCGAGTGAGCTCGGTCACGATGATCCAGGGGCGCTCGAGCCCCTTGAACCGAAGAAACGTGTCCGCAATCACATGTTGCCCGGCAAGCGGATCATCGGCACGGACCACCTCAAAGGGGCCGATTCTGTCCGCCACGCCCACATCGGTCCTGGTCTGCCCGCCGAGAGTGAGCACTGCGATGTCGCCCGGGTCGACGCCGGCCGACGTAGCCTTCTTGAGCTCCAGTGCGACCTTGTCGATGAGGGAGGTATTGCTGGGCGCTTGGGCCACGCGCAGCACCTCCTGCGCGGCAAGATCTGACAGCAGCTCAGCGTCTGGCTCGGCTGGAGCGCCCTCGCGGTACAGATCCGCGAAACGCGCCAGCGGCTCTCCTCCCGCGTGAGCAGCGCTCCGCTCACGGCTCCCTCGCTCAGACCCTTGCCAAGCGGGGTGTCCGGAAACGCGCTCACCACGGCGAACCAGGGAACTCGATCGATACCAACAGCCTCGAGCTTCCGCCTGAGACCCGCCTGAAACGCGAGGGCCTGGCTACGGGGAGGCTCCTCCATCTCCTGACCGTTCTGGAGCCAGCGGCCGTCTCGGACCTCGATGGCGCCTCCCTTGACCTCGATCACCAGCACCCCCTGCTCGGGCGCGATGATCACGAAGTCTCCCTCTCCCTCCTCTCCGGAGTCGTTGCGAAAGCGCAACGAGTGCCACGCGATCCACCCCTCCGGCAGCTGAGCCGCGAGCTCCCGATAGAAGGTCCGCTCCGCCTTGCTCGCCGTGGGGCGAGGGCCAGACCGAGGGTAGAGGCCGGGAGCGACCATGAGTCGCCCATTGTAGCTCGGGCGTGGACGGGAGCGGCAGGCTCTATCGCAGTTTGCGGTCCCGTTTCCGCCGCGACGAGCCGTGGGACGCGCGTGGTCGCGTCGCCCTACCCCACCCTCTCCACCAACCGCCGCACCAGCGGCCGCAGGAGCTCTTGCCCTTTGAGCGCATCGCGCCACCGTTCGGGGATCCCGCGCACCCCGAAGCGGACGCCGGCGATGCCGCCAGCGACGCAGGCCGTGGTGTCCGTATCCTTGCCCAGACGGATGGCGTAACGGACGACCTGTTCAAAAGTGTCTCCCATCTTGCAGGCCAGGCGCGCGGAATGCAGGCAGTCGACCACGTAGCCCGATCCCTTGCCCCCGGGAGGCTGGTCAGGGTCGACGCGCTGTTCGAGCTCGTCGCTCATGGCGCGGTGGTCCGATTGCCGATAGACACGGCGGAGGTCGCTCACTGCACTGGACCACGCAGTTTGCTCACCAGCGAGCTCACGCTTGGCCCACAGGCAGTAGAGCGCGCAACAGATCTGCGACCGTGGATGCGGATGCGTGATGCGGGACTGCAGGTGCGCGAGCTCGATGAGCTCCTTTGAGCTGCCTCGGTGCCACAAGGCGAGCGGCAGGGATCGCATCAGCGAACCGTTGCCGTTGGAGAACTCGCCGCCAGGGGCGGCCTCGAGCACCGTCTTTCCGCCCTGGATCGCGTAGAGCGCTTCCGCGGTCTGTTTGCCGACGTCGAACATGCGCCCGTCTGGCGTCATGTAGCCTTGCGTATGCCAGCGGATAAAGCGCTGCGCGACGTCGTCCACGTCCAGCTCGCCTTTCTCGAGCAAAGACTCCAAGAGGCAAAGCGCTTGGGCCCCGTCATCCGACCAGGTTGCGGGCGGAACGCGGCCGTGTGCACGGTCGTACCCTGAAGGAGGCTGGTACTCGAGTTCCTCCTCCGCCGGGATCTCGTCCGGCGAGTGGAACTCCCACGGCACTCCGAGCGCGTCGCCAATGAGCAGACCCCAAATGCCACCTTCGATGCGTTCTCGTTTGGTCGGATTGGCCATCATGTGCTCCTCCGGCTAGCGAGCATGGCGTCACCCGCCCAACCATACATTCTTGCCAGCAATGCGACGAGAGTCGTCGCAGAAAGGCTGCAAGTGTCGCTCGGGACTGCCCGGCGCCACGACGCTAGCCGCTGGCCACTCGCCGCCGGCGGCCAGAACTTCGCCACCCTGAGCAGGGCGCAAACGGTAGGATCTGTGAGCGGGGGCGCCTGGCATGGCGCGTGCTTGTGGACCTGGCAAACGCCGTCGCGTTTGCCGCCACATGCCCGCTCTACTCGACCCCACGCTCGATGTCGTCTTTGCGCTGCTGTTCTCCAGCGCCAAGAACCACGAGCTCTTGGTCTCGCTTCTGACCGCCGTGCTGCAGCCGCAGGTGCCCATCGGCGACGTGACCGTGCTCAATCCGGAACTGCCCAAGCAGCTGGTGAGCGAACGCGGCGCCGTGCTCGACGTCTTGGTGCGCCTCGAGGACGGACGCCAAGTCAATGTCGAAATGCAGAGCCGCTACCAAAGCGGCTTGCCACAGCGCATCCTCTACTACTGGGCTGGCATGTTTCGAGCACAGCTCGGAACGGGGACTGACTTCACCGATTTGACCCCCTGCGTCAGCATCCTGATCGGCAAGCGCCGCGAGCTGCCTGGGGAGCGATATCACTCCACTTTTCGCATCCTGGAAGTCCACGAGCACTCGGTGTTCGCGCCCGAGCTCGAGCTTCACACGCTCGAACTCCCGAAGCTTCCTGAGCGGGCACCCGGGCATCGCGAGGAGGCGGTGGTACAATGGGGTCGGTTTCTAGCAGCGAAGACCGAACAGAAACTGGAGGAGCTGGCCATGACCGACCCGGTATTCCAGAAAGCGAAAGACGCCCTGGAGCTTCTCTCCGCAGATCCCGAAGCCCAGGAACTCGCGCGCCGACGCGAGCTGGCACTCTGGGAGACCCGGCGCCAGGAGGCGTTTGCTCGCAAAGAAGGCGAGGAGTACGGTCGAGCGGAAGGTCTACGCCAAGCCGTTCTGGCTATCTGTGACGTACTCGAACTCGGAGTCAGCTCCGAGCGCGAAGCAGAGATCGACGCCCTTGACGTAGCAGGTCTCGATCACCTCCTCACCCACCTCCGCCAGAACCGCTGCTGGCCGAACGAATAGCGAGCTGCAACGCGCTCCGTATCTCCTCCACCGCCGCACCGAGCTCCCCGATCACCGCGTCCGCGCTCACGCGCACTACGCGGTACCCGGCCCCACGCAACGCTGCCCCTCGCCACCCCACCTCTGAGCTCAGGCCGTTCTCTCGCGGCACCACGCGCCCGTCCCGACGCGGGCGCCCCTGACCAGCCTCCCCCATGTGTGGCCAACGTTGCGAGCTCGGGCGAAAAACGCGCCTCCCCTGCCCACACCTGGCAAGCCGTGGATCGATGCCACAAAGCATGCAAGCGTGGGGCACTTCCCAGCAGGAGGGCTCCATGGCGCCGTCACAGTCCGATCATTCCCGTTGCCTGGTGTGCGGCCAGGACCATCCACGCTCCAACTGTGTCGCGGCGCGCGCGATCAGTCGGCACATGGCAGAGTATGTCGCAGCGCAGCATCCAGACACCTGGGGGCCCGACGCGTGCGTGTGTCGGCCGTGTCTAGTCGCGCAGCGGTCTCGCCTGCTGGGCGAGGAACTCTCCCGCGACCGGGGCGAACTCAGCACGCTCGAGGCGCAGATTGCCGGCAAGGCCGCCAAGCACCAGGCCATCGCGGAGCACATCGAGCAGGTGTTCGAGCGCCAGCTCACGGTGGGGCAGCGGCTGGCCAACGGCGTGGCCGCGGTGGGCGGCTCCTGGCCCTTCGTCATCGGCTTCGGGACGGCGCTGGCGCTCTGGATCACGCTGAACACGGCACTGCTGCGAACCGATGCATTCGACCCGTACCCGTACATTCTCCTCAACCTCATGCTGTCGTGCCTGGCGGCCATTCAGGCGCCCATCATCATGATGAGCCAGAATCGCTCGGCCGAGCGGGATCGGCTCGAAGCCGACGAGGACTACAAGATCAACCTGAAGGCAGAGCTCGAGATTGCCACACTCCACGAGAAGATGGATCACCTGCTGCACGTTCAGTGGCAGCGACTCCTGGAGATGCAAGAGGCGCAGATCGAGATGCTGGAAGGACTCGCCGAGCGGTCCGAGTAGTATGCAGAACCCTCTACCGACCCTGCTCTCCCACGCACCGTTGGGGCTCCTGGTGCTGGCGCTGCTGGCCGCTGGCCTCGGGCTGCCGTTGCCGGAAGATCTCGTGCTGCTCACCGCGGGCGGGCTGTCCCACCGCGGGGGCGTGGCCCTGCCGCTGACCGTGGCAGTTTGTGCCGCTGGCGTGCTGGGCGGCGATCTGATCCTGTTCTTGACCGCGCGGCGGCTCGGTCCGGCAGCGCTCTCTCGTCGACCCTTTCGCGCACTGCTTCCACCAGAGCGGCGCACCCGCATCGAGGGTATGCTGAGAAGGCGCGGTCCCGCGGTGATCTTCGTGGCGCGACATCTGGCCGGGATCCGTGCGCCCACGTTCGCACTGGCGGGGATCCATGGGATGCCGCTACGCACGTTTCTGATGTGGGACGCCCTGGGGGCGTGTGTCAGCGTTCCGCTGACCGTGGTGATCGGTTACCTCTTCTCCGAGCACCTAGACCGCGTTGGCCGCGGCATGTCGCGGGTCGAGCACTGGGTGGCCGCAGCGGCCGTGACGGTGCTCTGCACCTACCTCTTGGTGCAGTGGCTACGTCGTCGTCGGGACCAGGCGCCGGCGAACCCTCCGGCAGACGATCCCGGGCAGGCGCCGTAGACTCGGGCGGCGCGCGCTCGGCCAGGCCGAGCCGCAACGCCGAGGCGTCCTGGCCCAACAGGGCCCCACTACCCGACCGCCAACACCCCGCCGCGCGAATTCGCCTTGTGCGTTGGGCGAACCAGGGTTCCCGTCTTCAGTCGCTGCTCGACGAGCGCCAGCACAGCGAGGTGGATGGGGCGCTTGAACGGATCTGCGCCGGTTTCCCAGCGCGAGACGGTCTCCGCGGCCACGCCAAGATGTTCGGCAAGCTCGGTCTGCCGGAGCCCGAGCGCCTTGCGAACGAAGCGAAGCTCGGGGCCCGTGATCAGTTCCGACTTGCGCAGCACCGTGTCTGCCGCGCGCAACTCGAGCTCGGTGAGTTGCTCTGCACTCAGCACCGCCGCTCCGCTTTTCAGACGGCGCGCCGGAACGATTCCTCCGTCCTTCACTGTCCAGCGGCCGACCTTGGTGACGTGCGTGTAGCCCATGGTTGCCTCCTAGAACACGGTGACCACAACCACCCCGTCTTCGAACAAGACGACGATGGTCAGGTCGTCGCCATCGAAATCCTTCCCGCCGTCGATCCGCCAGGTCTGGTGGTTCGGCTGGAAGGTGGCACTGGTTGCTGTTGCGAGAGCCTCCTGGATGTCTGCGCGCGACACGCTTCGCTCTGATTGCCGACGAAGGGCATGAACGATGACAAAGAAGTTACCGGCTTCCCCGGCTCTTCGCGCCTCCGCCAGGGCCTCCGCTGGGGTCACGAAAACAAGATAGCATGACTTGAGGAAAACGCAAGTCACATCAGGACACTTCTGGTCGAGCCGTCTCTCCGATGACCGCAGGCGGTGGCTGCCCGTTTCATCCATGATCGCTTCGCCCCCGGGCGAACCGACGTTTGGCCAACCGCCGCCGGTGGACAGCACTTCGCCACCCCGAGGAGGGGCGCATTCAACGGGATCTGCGCGCAAGACGCGTGTGGCACGACCTGTGCTCGTGTGTCTTCCCAGCGCCGCTGCAGTCGCCACCACCCTCATGCCGCCCCTGCTCGACCCCACCCTCGATGTCGTCTTTGCGCTGCTCTTCGCCGGTGCGAAGAACCGCGACCTCTTGATCGCCCTGCTGACCGCCGTGCT
This sequence comes from uncultured Polyangiaceae bacterium, assembly GCA_964610275.1. GTDB lineage: Bacteria > Myxococcota_A > Polyangia > Polyangiales > Polyangiaceae > JAFGBI01. Next base: position 18,034 of record CAZSVU010000046.1, read on the forward strand.
GCAACCCCGCACGCCCATCGGCAACGTGACCGTGCTCAATCCGGACCTGCCCAAGCAGCTGGTGAGCGAACGCGGCGCCGTGCTCGACGTCTTGGTGCGCCTCGAGGACGGACGCCAAGTCAATGTCGAAATGCAGAGCCGCTACCAAAGCGGCTTGCCACAGCGCATCCTCTACTACTGGGCTGGCATGTTTCGAGCACAGCTCGGAACGGGGACTGACTTCACCGATTTGACCCCCTGCGTCAGCATCCTGATCGGCAAGCGCCGCGAGCTGCCTGGGGAGCGATATCACTCCACTTTTCGCATCCTGGAAGTCCACGAGCACTCGGTGTTCGCGCCCGAGCTCGAGCTTCACACGCTCGAACTCCCGAAGCTTCCTGAGCGGGCACCCGGGCATCGCGAGGAGGCGGTGGTACAATGGGGTCGGTTTCTAGCAGCGAAGACCGAACAGAAACTGGAGGAGCTGGCCATGACCGACCCGGTATTCCAGAAAGCGAAAGACGCCCTGGAGCTTCTCTCCGCAGATCCCGAAGCCCAGGAACTCGCGCGCCGACGCGAGCTGGCACTCTGGGAGACCCGGCGCCAGGAGGCGTTCGCTCGCAAGGAAGGTGAGGAGTACGGTCGAGCAGAAGGTCGAGCAGAAGGTCGAACAGAAGGTCGAACAGAAGGTCGAGCAGAAGGCCTGCGCCAAGCCGTGCATACTGCGTGTGAGCTGCTCGGCATCGAAGTCGATGCTCTGCGCCGGACAGCGATCGACTCGCTCGACGCCGACGGCCTCGAGCGTCTCCTCACAGCCCTCCGCCAGAACCGCTGCTGGCCAAGCGAGTAGCACACTCCAGCGCTTCTACTATCTCCTCCACCGCCGCACCAAGCTCCCCCATCACCGCATCCGCGCTCACGCGCACTACGCGGTACCCGGCGCTCTGCAGCGCCGCATCCCGCCGGGCATCCGCCTTCACGCGCTCTGCGTGATACCCTCCATCCACCTCGACCACGACCTTCGCCGCGGGCGCGAGGAAATCCACGACATACTTCCCCAATAGCGGCACCTGCCTCCGGAACTGCACGCCGAGCCGACGGCCACGCAACTGCTCCCAGAGCCGCTGCTCAGAATCTGTAGGCGCGAACCGCATTGCACCCGCTCGCGCTGCCAACAGCTCGGCACGATGAAGTGAGTAGCGATCTTGATGGGCTGACATGTGCTTCTCCTGGGCCCGCCTTGGGTGCGGGCCTCGCCCCGGCAGGGCCCGCGCACGAGGCGGGACCAGGAGGCGCGCCAGTCCGCATCCTCGTGATCCGCTCACGGCAACCTACGCTGACGACCTTGGCCGGCTGCCGCACTCGAGCACCCCTGACCGCCATCACCCCACCCGCCTCGCCAATACGCTCCGCCCGGCAAGACGCACCTCCCCCGCCCGCGCGCAGCACGCGAAGCGTGCGAGCACGGCCGCTGGGGGGAGGTCGACGCCCCGCAGGCGGCCACTCCGGAGAACATGCAGCCACACCTCGCAGTGCGCCGCCGAGGAGCGGCGGGTGGGGGCACACAAATCGCCATTCTCTGTCACACCCCTCACCTGTCCAGCTTCCCTCGCGGTTCGGCGCGCCGTACCATCGGCTTTGGCGAACGCAGGTGGGGGCTCTAGCGCTGGGTGAATGGGCAAAAACAGATGAGGCGGCGGCGAAGCACACGGTGCGGCCGGCGGCGAAGCAAGCGGCTCGGGCGACGGCGCAGTAGGCAGCAAGGCAGGGAACAAGACAGCTAACCACCATGCACCTCACGTTTGATCTCGACTTCAGCTCCCGCGCCTTTCCCGGGCCGCTCGGGGGCAGTGATGCGACCCTGGGAGAGCTGTGGGTCGGGCCGGGGGCGCTCCTCGGGACGCTGGAGACGGCGCTGGGGCTCGGGGGCCCTCGCGTCGCGGGGATCGAGCGGGCGGCGGGCTTGGTGCGGACGGTGCGGACGGTCGAGGGGTTCTGGAGCAAGTCAGCAGAGGTGGACGCGCTGGCCACGGCGCGCACGCTGCTCCGCTGGCGGGACCTGCTCTGGGAGAGCGGATGGCGGGGGCAGGCGTGTTCCGAACGGCTCGCCCAGCTCGCCGAGGTCACGCGCGGCGTGCTGCCCGGGCGCGTGGACCGCTTGGAAGCCGTGGCCGCGGCGCTCCACACTCGCGGCACCGAGATCGAGAGGATCACGCTGGTGGAACCCATCGAGGAGCTCTCGCCCCTCTGGCGTGCAACGCTTCGAGGACTCGAGCTGCGTGGCACCGTGATCGAGGTTTCAAGGCTCACGCCGGCCAAGGCCAAGGGGGATCTGGTCGCTGCGCGCAAGCAGAGGTTCAAGCCCAAGCGCGATGGGTCGCTCCAGCTGGTGCGGCCCTCGGCGCCGCTAGCAGCGGCAGAGGCGGTGGCAGCGTGGCTGGCGGCAGAGGTGAGCGAGAGCTCCCCTACCCTGCCCCACACGGTCATCATCGGAGCAGACGCCGTGCTCGACGAAGCGCTGCATCGGTTTGGACTGCCCGCAACCGGGGCGGCTACCGACGCGTACGACAACGCCCTGGTTCAAATCCTCCCGCTGGTGTTGGCCATGGGGTGGAAGCCGGCCGATCCCCAGCGCGCGCTGGAGCTGGTGACGTTGCCCATCAGTCCGGTGCCACCCGCCATCGCGCGCCGGCTGGCCCAGGCCCTCCAAGCAGTGCCGGCCGTGGACAGCGGTGCGTGGCGGGACGCGCTCGCCAAGGGGCTCGCGCGCATCGGCGACAAAGGTCACCGAGAACGCGTGCGAGCCCGCCTCGAAGATCTGCTCGCCTCACGCGTGCCCCAGTCGGACCCCTACCCCGCGGGCGAGCTCAACCGGCGCCTCACGGTGCTCACGGATTGGCTGCGCGCGCGCCAGGCCACGGATGAGTGCGACCCTGACAGGTGGTTCGCGCCGTTGGAGCAGGTCGAGGTGCTCGGGCGGCTCCTGGAGCTCACCGGCGAGACCGAGCTCACCGCCCCAGAGCTCGGGCGGCTCTTGCAGGACGCATCGTCCGGGCTCACCGGGCCGTGGCGATTCGCGGCTGAAGCCGGCATCTGGGCAGTGGGCGGCCCAGGGCAGATCGCCGGGCCTGCCGAGCGGGTGATCTGGTGGGGTTTCACGCGCGACTCGGCACCGACCGTGGAGCGGTTGCCCTTCACCGCGGAGGAGCAGCGAGCACTCAGACAGCTCGGAGTGACGCTGCCCGATCCCGGACTTCGTGCCATTGGCAATGCGCGGCGATGGCGGCGGCCGCTCTTGCAGGCCACCCGCGCACTGGTGCTGGTCTGCCCGGAGCAGGACACGGGGGGCGAGGAAAGTCATCCGCATCCGCTCTGGGACGAGCTCGCCGCCAACGTGGCCGAAGGCAGTGAGATCAGCCTGCTTCGGGCTGACGCGCCTTGGCGTGAGAACCCCGTACCCCAGAGCGCGCGCCAGCTCATCTCGTCCCCACTTCCGGCGCGGGACTGGAAGGTGTCGGACAAGAAGATCAGACAGCGGGATCCCGAGTCGCCGAGCAGCATCGGCACGCTCATCGGGTGCTCGTTCAAATGGGCGGTGCATTACGTGGGTCGAGTGAGCAGTGGTCTCTCGGCGGACCTCGCTTCGGGCGCCCTGCTCATCGGCACCCTGGCGCACACGCTGTTCGAGAGGGTGTTGCAGGAAGTGATCGACAAGGCGCCCGGAGCACCCAAGACCGCCGAGGCCGCCGCGAACCGAGTGCGCAAGCTGTTTGCCGAGGAGGGGCCCAGGCTCGCGGCCGAGTACTTCCTGCCCGGCGCCGAAGCGCATCGCGCACAGGTCGAGCACATGCTCTCGGACGCCGCTTCGGAGCTGTTCCGGATGCTGGTGGCAAGGAAGCTCCGCGTGCACCGCGTGGAGCACGAGCTCGAGACCGAGGCGCTCGGAACGACGTTGCGCGGACGGGCCGACCTGGTGCTCGACCAGCCGCTGTCGATCGTGGACCTGAAGTTTGGTGCCGCGGGCTACCGGGCGGCGTCGCTGCGCGAGGGCACCGCCTATCAGCTCGCAGCCTACAGCCACGCAGCTCGCCAGCGCGGCACCTACCCACCAGTGGCCTACTACATTATCGCGAGCCAGCGTCTGCTCACCACGGATCCCGATGCCTTCCCCGGTGCGGAGGCGCTCGAAGGCCCCTCGGCCAAGGAAACCTGGAAGGCCACGGCGGCGGCGTATGCAGCAGCTTGGGCCGAGGTGCGACGCGGCAATCTGGTCGCACCGGCGATTGACGAAGCGGGGCAAGCGGCCAAACCCATCCCGGACAAGGTGGAGGAGGGCCGGCTGGTGCTGTCACCGCCCTGCAGGTACTGCGAATTCCGCGCGCTGTGCGGCACCGCGTTCGTGGAGGGAGCATGAGCGCCATCCAGATCATCTCCGCGAGCGCGGGCAGCGGCAAGACCTTCAGGCTGGCCAAGCTGCTGGAGAAAGAAGTGGGCGAAGGGCGGGTGCGTCCCGACGCGATCGTGGCCACCACGTTCACCAACAAGGCCGCGGCCGAACTCAGCGAGCGTGTGCGACTCTTCTTGCTGAAAGCTGGCAGGGCCGAGGACGCCGAACGGCTCGCAGCCTCGCGCATGGGCACGGTCAACTCGGTGTGCAGTCGGCTGGTGAGCGACTTTGCCTTTGAGCTCGGTCTCTCCCCGCGGCTCGAAGTGCTGGACGAGCGACGCGCGGACATGGCCCTCGCGCGTGCCTTCACTGCCGCTGCGGGAGCAGCCGAAGAAATCGACGAGCTGGTGCGGCTCGAACGGCGCACGGGTGCGCTCGGCTGGGAAGCGAGGGTCCAAGAAATCGTCAAGGAGGCCCGGAACAACGGCATCGAAGTCGAAGCGTTGCCTGGCCTGGCCGAACAGAGCTTCCGCGAGCTCAGCGAGCTGCTCGATCCCCCCAAGGGGACCGTTCGCAAGGCGGACCGCGCACTGCTCGAGGCGCTGGAGCGGTTTGCCGGCGAAGTGGATCTCGAGGAGGACGCGACCAAGGGCACCGCGGCGTTCGTGGCGGACGTCCACCGGGTCATTGCTCGGCTCAAGACCGGTCGGCGTGTGGCGTGGGCAGACTGGCTCCGGCTGTGCAACTCCGGGCCGTGCAAGAAGTCGGCGGCAGCCTGGGCCAAGGCACAGAAGGTGGCGGCGCGCGTGCTCGGGCATCCGGGGTTACACGAAGATCTGAAACGTGCCACCGAGCTCGTGTTCAGTCTCGCCGGGCGAGTGCTCGGAAGCTACGCCGATTACAAGCGCGCCCGGGGCCTCATCGACTTCGTGGATCAGGAGGTCCTCGCGCTGGATCTCCTGGGGCGCGAGGACGCTCAGGCACGGCTGCGTCAGGAGATCGACCTGGTGCTGGTGGACGAGTTCCAGGACACCAGCCCCTTGCAGCTCGCCATCTTCCTGGCCCTCAGCAAGCTCGCCCAGAAGAGCGTGTGGGTGGGCGACCAAAAGCAGAGCATCTATGGCTTCCGCGGCACCGACCCGGCTTTGATGGACGCGGCCATCGATCGCATCCTGCGACGGCGGAAGCCCGAAACCCTGCCCCACTCGTGGCGCAGTCGGCCGGCGCTGGTCGACGCCACCTCCGAGGTCTTCGCGCGCTCCTTCGCGAAGTACGGGTTTCCCGCGGACCGCGTGCGGCTCACCCCCAAGCGCAAGGACGCCAGGGGCTCGAGCGCGTGTGTGGCCGAGGTGTGGCAGCTCGAGTCGCGCAAGCGGGTCGAGGATGCTGCAGCGGTAGCCGCCGGGGTGAAGCAGCTGCTTGCCGACTCGAGCGTCAGGGTGCAAGACCGGCGCGACGGTTCGGTGCGGCCGGCGCGGGCCTCGGACGTGGCCGTGCTCTGCCGGAGCAACGAGCAGTGCGCCAACGTTGCGGGTTTCCTGGCCCAGCTCGGCATCCGCGCGGTGCTCTCACGCGCCGGATTGGTTGGGACCGCGCACGGCTGGCTAGCGGTGGCCGGTCTCCGGCTCTGGGCTGACACCCGCGACTCGCTCGCGGCGGCCGAGATCGCGCGACTGGTGGATCACCCAGATGAGCCCGAGACGTGGCTGAAAGCGCAGCTCGAGAACCCCGGGATTGCGGCGTTCTCCCAGCGGCCTTGGTTCGAGAAGCTCAGCCAGGCGCGCGACGCCAAAGCTTCGGCGGGCGCGGTGGCTGCAGTGGACGCGGTGATCGAAGCGCTGGACCTGCGGGAACGGTGCCTCCGATGGCCGGACGGCGTCATGCGCTTGGCCGATCTCGATGCCCTGCGCGCTCACGTGGTCGCCTACCAACAGCTCTGTGATGCCGAGAGCGTGGCGAGCACGGCGGCCGGAGCCGTGGCTTACCTGCAGGCGCGCAGCGAAGCCAAGGAGGACGCACGCGCTGTGGTGCAACAGGGCGATGCGGTGGTCCTGAGCTCCTGGCACCGGGCCAAGGGACTCGAGTGGCCCATCGTGGTGCTCGGCGACCTCCACTTCGACATGGCGCCCACTCCGCTCGGTCGCGTCATGGTGGTGAGTGACGAGCAGCAAATCGATCTGGACGCGCCGCTCAGGGGTCGAAGGATCCGCTACTGGCCCGACCCGTGGGGCAAATTCTCGCGTTCGGAGTTTCACGAGCGGCTCTCGGATCACCCGGCGACGGTCGCTGGTCTGGACGTGCACGCGCGCCAGGAGATGCGCGTGATGTACGTCGGGTGGACCCGTGCCCGCGACCGGCTGGTGCTGACCGCCCGCACCGGCGCACTGGGCTCCTCGGCAATGGTCGCGCAGCTCGCCGACGGGAACGCGCACCTGATCGAAGACCCTGAAATCGGGGACGGGGAGCTCCCTGCCGCGGTGAGCACGACCTGGGCCGGAACTCCGATGCAGGTGCTCGTACGTCGGGCCGCGCCCACAGAGGATGTGGAAGCCGAGCCCGAACCGAACACGGGATACGACGCCCCGACCGAGCTGCCCGGACACCCGCCTGCGTGGGCCTTCCCCTCGGAAGAAGGGCTCAGCGGAAAGGTGAGCCGGATGGAGGAGATCGGAGAGCGGCTAGAGGTGGGCGACCCCGGGGACTGGGCTGACTTCGGCTCAGCCCTGCACGACTTCTTCGCCGCAGACCAGCCCGGGTTGAGCGAGCAGACGCGGGCGGAGATGTGTCAGGGGCTGCTCGAGCGCTGGGGCGTGGCCAGCGCGATCTCGGTGGAGAGTGCCCTGCAGGCCAGTGTGGCGCTTCGGCGCTGGGTCGAGCAGCGGTGGCCGCGTGCGACATGGCACAATGAGTGGTCCTTGCTCCAGCGTCACGGCGACGGGAGCGTGATGTTCGGGCGGGCGGACTTGATTCTGGAAACGGATGACGGCGTGGTGATCGTGGATCACAAATGCTTCCCGGGCAGCAGGGACACGGCCGTGGAAGTGGCGGTGAGCCACGTAGCGCAAATCGACGCGTACGCCGGAGCCGTGACGGCGGCGACCGGCAAGCGGTTGCTCGGGACGTTCATTCACCTGCCGGTTTCGGGGATCGCGGTCGAGGTGAAGAGCGTGCGAAAGTGAGAGGACGCCCAGCGCCAAGCAGAAATCGACGCCCTCGACGCAAGAGGTCTCGAGCGCCTCCTCACCGGCCTCCGCCAGAATCGCTCCTGGCCGAGCGAGTAGCACACTCCAGCGCTTCTCGTTTTTCCTCCACCGCCTCGCCGCAGGCGGTCACTTCGACTCCTCCGTCGCTCTGCCTCACTACGCCCCGCCGAGGAGCCGAGGGAACGTACAGCACGGCGATCTCGTGGAGCAGGCGGTTCCCGCCAATAACGTGAAACCGAAGCTCGCCGCTCTGGGTCCACGGTACCGCGTCGGGGGCGCTGCTCGTGTCGAGCAGGACGTCGAAGCGAACGTCTTTCACCCGCCGGGGGTGGCCAACGCAGCCGGTGGTGTGCGCGGCGGGAAAGGCAGCTTGGAACGCGCGCAAACCAACGTTGTGGATCTCGTTGGGCGCGATCAGCCATCGCGGCTCGCCGTGCGCGCGAATTTCTTCGATAGTCGCCGGGTCGAGCTGGGCGGGTGATGGGGAGTACAGCGCCAATGCGTCGTCGACCTGCAAGAGCACCATGCGCGTCTGCAGGGTGAGCCCGGAGAACCGCAGCCAAGACTCCTTGAGCCACACGCCGGGGCGATGCTCGAAGAGGTGAGCTGGTGGGGGAATCGAGGGCATGGTGAGGGTCGAGACAGAGAGTTGGCCCAGCGCCTGGCGAGTGGATGGGGCAAACCACCCGCTTCGGACGCCAACTGCTCCGAAAGTACCGCTTTTCGCAACTCTGAGGAAGAATCGTGTCGCACCAGCATGAGCGTGCGCTACCATCGAGTGAGATGAAGGAAGTCCTGAAACGCCTCGACCAGGTCGAGAAGAAGATCGAGTCCGAAGTGGGCGGCCTGCGCAACGAGGTCGGTGGCATGCGTGCCGATCTCCTTTCCCGGATGGCCGAGCTCGAGATGCGGGTCACGACCGCACTCTTGGACGCGGTTCGCTCGAATCAGGAGCTGGCCTCAGAGCTTCGCCAGAACCGGCTGGCACGCGACGAGCGCATCGAGAACCTGGCCAAGCGCGTGGAAGCGCTCGAAGCGAAGCTCGGCTGAAGGCTCACTTCAGACGGGGGCACCGCGCCACTCGAGGCGCGGTGTCATCGAATGCGCCCGCGGCGCTACCTCCGCTTCTTCCCACGCTTCCCGTACATCCCTGCCATCTCCCGGGTGAGCTCCCGAAACTGATCGCGGAGCGTCTTGGGTTCGAGCACTTCGACCATGCTGCCGAAACCCAGGAGCCAGACGCGAAGCTCGATGGTGTACGGGACGGTGGCTTCGACGACGATCCAGCCGTCCTTGCGCTCGCTGAGCTGGTGGTCCTTGGCGAGCGAAGACTCCTGCACGGCCACGGCCGCGCGCGGGTCGAAGGCAGCCTTCAGGCGCACAGGTGATTTGCCCAGGCTGAAACCGAAGCTGCCGGTGGCGATGTACTCGTCCAGATCAAACCCCTTGGGAACGGTGCGGGCAACGTCGAGCAGTGCGGACTGGCTCATGCGGTGCAAAAGCATCTGTTTCACGATGGGCGGAGCGTCCGCTGGTAGGGTACAGACGAGGTATGCCATCGACGAACGATACACGAGACCGAGTGGGTTCACGGCCCGCTCAGCGCTGGTCTTCTCTCCTCGCTTGCGGTAGCGAACCTTGAACTGCCGCTCCTCGAGCAGGGCCGTGCACACGGTGTCCAGGACGCCCGAATCCACCTTGGGGGGCGTGAGCGGTTGACCACGCTCGAGGATCCGCACCTTGCTGGGCCAGCCGCTGAGCCGCACTCCGGGCGCAGCCTTGAGCGTATTGCGGGCCCGCTTGAAGTAGGTCTCCAGGTGCGCGAGCGACGGACGCGGCAGCACGGGCTTGAGGAACCGTTCCACCAGTTCCAGGGTGAGCGCGGTGTGCAGGTCGAGCGCGGGGATGTGCAACGGATCGGCCCCCGCTTCCCACGACCAGCGATAGGGCTTGGTCTCCTGGTAGCAGTGAATGGGCAGAATCCGCGAAAGCTCCACCAGATCCCGCTGGATGGTGCGGTCCGTGGTCTCGATCCCGCGCGCAGCGAGCTTCTCCTTCAACAGGCCCACGTGCACCCCAGGCGGCCTGGAAGGCAGGAGCTTCAGAATCTCGACGTACCGCTGAAAAGCCTCAGACACCCCACCGAACATCAAAGCACATCCGGCAGGCGGAGGGGAGAGTGGGCTAGCCGGTGCCCACCCCCGCCGGAGTGACGGACCACTGAAAATCGTCCAGTAGCACCGACGAATCCCAGAGAGCGTCGCCAACGTCGAAGATGACGAATTCCATGGTCAAGGTTTCGCCCGGAACCACCGGCGCGGTGGTGGTGAGCCAATCGGACCCACCGCCGACCCCACCCTGCAAACCGGTGCCGGCGAACTCAGCCGTTCCGCTGGGACAGGTGTAGCAGCCGCCAGGCGCGCAGACCGAGAAGAATGCGTTGTTGACGGACACTGCGTTGCCCAACGCGTCGAACGAGATGTTCTTGCCGGCGGGGATACCGGCGGCACCACGACGGTACCGTAGTTGGTGAGCACCGCGGTCTGGCTGTTCCGCATCGCGCTGAAGCGTGCGCCGCTGGGGATGCTCCCGTCCGCGTTGCGCTGTTCGGCGCTGATGACACCCCACTTGCGCTGCACGCTCCAAACCCCGACAACGCGGCACACGTGGCGACGCCCTCGCAGGTGCCGTACTGGTTGGTCACGGAGCAGGGTCGAGTGGCACCGTCCGTGGCTGCGTTGCAGGTGCAGTCGTTGGATGCAGGAACACACTGGCGTACGCCCGGAAGGACCTGCAGACAGTCCATCGTCACCTCCGGACAGGCGGTGTTCGAGCAATCGATGCCGCATGCAAAGGCGCCACCGACGGATATGCAACGCGCCCCCGGGCCCACTCCGACGGCGCACTCGGCGTCGCTGGTGCAGCTCTCGCAGAAGCCGGCTCCGGTGGCGCCAGCGCTGCCCGCCACTCGATGGCGACGAGGCTCCACCCGCACCCACCACGCCACCGGATGGGCTGGTGTCGCCACCCCCGGAACCTCCCCCCGTCCCTACCAGGGCGCCGCTCGTGCCTCCGTGATCCGAGAAGGTTGCGGCGCGGGCTGCGACAGGATCGGTCGCAGGGAGGCAAGCTGGGACATGAGCTGGCACGCGATCGCTTGGCGGAATGTGAGGTAGAGCGCACGGTAGAGTTCTGACCGCCCGGAGGAGATGCCGCGGGCGTCGGAAACACAGCAGGCACGGGGGAGCCTGAACACTCGGATGGCGAATCGTCCCGCTGGGCGGGAGAGGAGCGAGCTATGAGCCCTGCAGCTGCAAAGACGAAAGCAAGAACTACCGGTGGGAGCGGCCGTGGCCGGCGTTTGAGCAAGACTGGCACAGTCTGCGCCAATCGCGGTGCTGGGCGGGCACCACCATCATCACGCCCGACGACTTCTGTCCGGACACCGCCGAGGAAGCGACCGGAGCGTGCAACCGCATGGTCGCTCCCGTCTGCGAATACGAGACCTACAGGTGCACGTGCATGCCCATTGGACCCGACCTGGACGCACCGGCGTACTGGCAGTGCGTGGAAAACCCGTGATGAGCTGACGCCATGCGCAGCGCGGCTAGCGCTGCGCCAGAACGGCGTCGCCGAATTGCGCGACGGCGTCGGTGGGCATGAGACGGCGAGCCCTGCCGAAATGGCGGGTGGCACCAATCGTGTCATGCCGCTCGGAATCGAGGACCCCCAGCTGATTTTCGATCCAAGCCGAAAGCCAGATCTCTCGATACCGCGGCACGGTGCTCTGCTGACGGGCACGCTCCAGAGTGCGGCGCGCCGCGGTCCACCTCCTTTCAGCCATCTCCACGGCAACAGCGCGGTGGTAGAGCGCGATTGGATCCGACGGGTCCGCTGCCATCAGCGGCTCGAGCCTGGCGCGGGCCGCCTGGGGCGTGGCGTACGCAGCGGTGGCTGCGAACTCGAGTAGGGCACAGCGTCTGTCGAGCTCGGCGCTGAGCGCGGCCCACGATGCGTCGAGGCTCGCCGCCAGCGCAGGCGGCGCCTGGCCCAGGTGAGCGGCCTCCGATCCGTCGTTCTCCGATCCGTACAGGCAGCCGTCCCAGGGATTGCCCGAGGGTCCGCTCTGCAGCGTGACACTGCTTCGGAGCTCGAAATCGTCGCCGTCGAAAGCAGACCAGGTGACGAGCTGGAGAATGGGCAGACTGAGCGTGACCTCCGGTCCCCTTCCCTCGCCCACGTGCAGCCCGAAGTGTAGGTGCCGATCTCCAGACAACCCGGTCGCGCCCATCGTGCCGAGCCGATCGCCCGAACGCACCCGGTCCCCCACCTCGACGTCCACCTCGTCCAGGTGCGCGTAGAGGGTGTGGATCTGCGCACCGTGCTGCACCTTGACGTGATTGCCGTAGCCGCCGCCGGCATCGAGCTCGTTGCCGGAATCGCGAAACACGTATCCGACGCGGCCAGCAGCGGCGGCCACGATATCCACGATGTCGCGATGGCGGGCAGAGAAGTCGAGCGCGAAGAGGTTCTGGGGCAGCGCGTGGGTGGACCCCGGCGGCTCGTGGTTGGCCTGGGCGCAGAGCACGATCTCACCCGCTGGTACGGGCATGCGCAAGAGCGGTGGCTCCGGCGGAGTGACCGCAGGCGACCTGACCACCGACTGGGGAGCGCCGAGCACGACACGCGGACCGTCTCCGGGATCGCGCTCTCGACACGAGTGTGAAAAGAACGCGGTTGCAACCGCGATGGGCAAGCAGAGCTCGGCCATTGCCGCTCGCGCACAGACCCACGGCAGAGCATCGGGGGCTTCTGGCATTCCAGACCATCAGAACCGCAGCCGAGTCGACGCTTTGGTCACGCCCGTCGTTCGGCCGACGGGCGGTGTTCGACCGAAGTGGGTGGCTCGCGACGCCACACGCAGCACGGCCCGAGCCAGCTGGGCGTCAGGCCAGCCAAGGCTCGGGCCGATGAGCTCGCGCAGCCGCCGCTAGTCGGTGCGCGAAGATGCGGACTCAGTAATCGGAACCGGGGCCCGTGCCGGAAGGCTCTTCCTTCCCTTCGTCCTCGTCTTCTTTTTCTTCGTCGCGGATCTCGTCCGCACTCTTGTCCGTGCCAAACGCCTGGTCGCTCTCGGGCCTGCGCTCAGTGCCGTCGTCATCCCAGCCACCCCCCTGGCCGCGACGCTCGAGCTCGTCGGGTGCGACCGATGAAGGATCCGGCTGCACGTTGCGCTGCTTCACCGCATCCCAAGTGTTGCCGGCCTCCTTCTCGTTCAGGCCCCACTCGCCCTTGATCTGGTCCGGGTCGACGCCGTTCTCGGAGGGCATGTACTTGAAGTAGCCCTTGCCCTTGCTGGAAGCGGAAGGACCGACCATGCCGATCTTGTGCTCGATCCACTCGTAGCGCAGCAGATCTCCTTCGGCCTCGCCGGCCAACTCACCCCATGCGTCACCGTTGGTGGTCCGCCACTTGCCGCTGACCGACCCGCCCTCTTCGATGAGGTGGAGGTTTCCATACGTCTGGCTGTAATAGACGCCGGTCCACGTTGCGCCTTCCGGCATTTCGCCTGCCTTGACGTTTGCAGCGTTGGCATTCTTCTGGCTGCCGCCACAACCGAAGCCGATGCAGGCCACGAGGACCGCGACAATGAGCCCAAACACTCTCCGAGATACCGTCATGGGCGGGGACTCTACCACGGGTGCCGGCAGCGACAGTTAGTTCGTAGCGCAGAGGTCGATCAGGGCCGCGGGGAGCGACAGCCGGTGGTCGAGCACCCACACGGGCGTCCCCTCGAATCGATCACCCAACTTTGTCGCGCACTTGCTCGTGGTGAGCCAGGCGTCGAGCCCCGCCCGGGCCGGCTCTTGTGCGCCCACCAGGCGCCGGGATCGAGCCCTGGGCACTGAATGATCCGGGAAAAACTTCACCGTGGCCGGAACGATCCCTCGGACCCGGAGGGCGCGTTCGACCCGCTCGGGGCGGGCAATCGCCAGGAGCAGGCCCAGTCTCAGGTGCGCCAGCTCACTGACGGACACCCGTCGTCCCGCCGGGCCAGTGGCGCCGACGAGGTCGCTCTGCACCCGGAGAACCGGGCCACCGTACGTACGCCCGGCCAGCCCCAGCTCCCGAGGCAGAGCGGGATCCTCACACAGGACCACGGCGTCGGATGCGGCCAGCAGCCGGTCGGGACGCGCGCGCAGATCTCCCGCCGGGGGGCAGTGGCCGGAGCCCCAGGGCTGCGCTGCGTCGAGCACCAGCAACGAACGGCCGAGGCGCTGTGGACGCGTCTGCAGCAATCCGTCGACGATCACGGTCTCGGCCAACCCGAGTGCCAGCTGAATCGCCTCGGCCCGCTTCGTGCCGAGCACCGTGGGCACGCCAAGGTCGGACAGTGCGCGCGCCAACCAGAGCGGCTCGTCCCCGGTCACCGACACGGCATCGTCAGGGCAGACGACCCGCGCATGCGTGCCTCGCGCCGCGTAGGCGCTCGCGACCACCGCCACTCGACCTGGCAGGGCTCGTGCGAGCGCCATCACCGTGGGCGTCTTGCCAGCGCCGCCCAGGGTGGCTCCGCCCACCCCGATCACGCGAGCTGGTGCCGGGAGCGCCACGGGACGCACGGGGTCGGAGCCATACTCCCAAAACGCGGCGAGGCTGCGCAGGATGGGCGATCGGGGCGACCCCTGCTCCAGACGATGCGCGACTTGGTGACGGAGCACGACTCCCCCGCGGCTCAACTCTGCTTGAGCGCTCGGCCGAGCTCGAGACCCGCCCGGTGCGCGTCGGCCTCGGTGCCAGGCCACGGCAAACGGACATCTTGGCGACGCAGCCGGCTGCCGTCGGCCTCCGCCAGCAACCCTCGCAACCACATCTGGTCCCCCTCGCGCACGGCGAAGGCCGCGACCGGAATCTGGCAGCTCCCCTCCACGGCCAACATCACCCCGCGTTCCGCAGCGACGGCCGTGGCCGTTTCGCCGTGACTCGCGTCCGCAAGCATCTGCCCGAGCTCCGCGTCCGACTCTCGTCGCTCGATGGCAAGCGCTCCCTGACCGACGGCGGGGAGACAAACCGCGGGGTCGAGGATCTCGGTCGCGTGCTCGGCCAAACCCAGCCGCACCAGCCCCGCGCGTGCGAGCACGATGGCATCCACCTCGCCTTCACGACACTTGCGCAGTCGCGTATCGACATTCCCGCGCAGTGGGACGATCTCCAGATCCGGTCGGTGATCGGTGAGTTGAACCGAGCGGCGCAACGAGGAGGTGCCCACTCGACTGCCGGGCGGCAGCTCACGCAGCGAGCAGCCCGAATGCGTGACCAGCACGTCACGCGGATCCTCGCGCTCGGGCACACACCCGATGACCAGTGAGGGCGCCAGCTCCGCCGGCACGTCCTTCATCGAGTGGACCGCGACGTCGGCGCGATCGGCGAGCAATGCGTCTTCGACTTCCTTGATGAAGAGCCCCTTGCCTCCGATGGCGTTGAGCGCTCGGTCTTGCACGCGATCACCAGTGGTGGTGACATGCACCTCTTCGAACGTCCATCCCGGGTACCGCGCCACGAAGCGTCGAGCCCAAGCGCGCATCTGCGCCAACGCCAACTGGCTCCGACGGGTCGCGATGGTGAGCGGTCTCCCGTTCATGCTGAAGCCTTTCCGTTTGCGTTGTGGTTCGTTTGGCTGACGTCGTCGGCGGCGACCTGGTCCGGAGCGGAGGGTCGAGGAACGGACGCGGGCACTTCGCAGTCGATCTCGAAGAGCGCCGTGAGCGCCTCCACCATCTGCTCGGTACGCATGCCGTCCTCCAGGTTCTCCTGCGCCACCTGGCGCAAGTTGACCGTCGCCGAATGCAGCAGCTTGTTGACGGCGGCTTCTCGCATCTTCTCCAGGGCGACGCGGTCCTCGTCCGACAAATGCTTGAGCCGGCTCCGCAGGGTTCGGTCGAGCTCCTCCACCAGGACCGATTCGAACTTCGAGCGGAGCGCCACGATGGCCGGGGTCACCTGTTCGGTGGCGCCCAGCCAGCGGTCGAACCCCTCCGCCTCGCTCTGGACGATCTGCTCCGCCTGCTCTGCCTCGCGTCGGCGCTGAGAGAATGTCTCTTCGACCACCCGCGAGAAGTCGTCGATGTTGTAGGCGAAGACTCGATCGAGGTCGGAGACGCGCGGGTCCACGTCCCGCGGAACCGCCAGATCGATGAAGAACAAACTGCGGCCTCGACGAGCGCGGTGGCCGGCAGCGACCAGCTCGTGGGGCACCACGTAGGTGGGCGCGCTCGTGCTCGTGATGACCACGTCCGCTGCTTGCAGAGCCGGTTGCAGCTGGTCGAAGCCGCGCGGCTCGCCGCCGATTCGATCCGTGAGCTCGGCGACCTTCACTGGGTCACGTCCCACCACGAGCAAGCGAACGTTCTCGGCGACCAACAGCCGCGCCACCGTTTCGGCCATCTCGCCTGCCCCGACCAGTGCCGCCGTGCGCCCACGGAGCTCGCCGAAGATCTGCGTAGCCAGGTCCACGGCCACGCTGGGGACCGATACCTGTCCGCTGCCCACCGACGTCTCGGTGCGGACGCGCTTGGCCGCTCGAATCGCCCGGGGGATGGTCCGGTTGAGGCGAATCCCGACGGTCCCGGTTTCCCGCGCGAGCTCGAACGACTGCTTGAGCTGACCGAGGATCTGCGGCTCCCCCAGCACCAGGGAATCCAGGGACGAGGCCACGCGAAACAGGTGCTGGACCGCATCCGCTCCCAGATGCCGGTAGGCGTGGGCGGAGATGCCCGGTGCCCGCGCCTCGAGAGCGGCCACGGCGGCATCGGCAACTGCGGAGAGATCTGCGCCCCGTGGCTCGGTCCCAGCGGCCACCACCTCCACCCGGTTGCAGGTGGATAGGACCATTACTTCGGCCACCGCCGGGTGGTCCATCAGCTCACGCAGCACCGCAGTGACCTCTTCCCGCGGAAGGGCCAAACGCTCCCGCACCTCGATCGGAGCGCTGCGATGCGACAGGCCAACGACGACGATCAAGATCCTCCCCTCGCGCCGGGAAGTACGACGTACAGGGCTAGGACGAGCAGCACGAATACGGTGCCGATGATGGCGCCGTACGCTGCCCGGCGGCCGCGCCAACCTGCCACCCGGCGCAACACGAGCACGCCCGCCACGACCAGCCAAGTCGCGTAGGCGAGCGCTGCGCGCACCACGTCGGCAGCGTTGCCATATTCGACCTGTGTCGCGAACACCGCTCCGGTGACCACCCCGAGGGTGAGCAGGGGGAATCCCAGGAGCAGCAGGCGATTCAGCGTGGTGTCGAGGACGTCCAGAGGCGGCAGCTTGGCCGGGCCCGAAGCCAGCCGCTTCTGGCGCAGCTGCCGTTCCTTGATCAAGTAGAGAACGCCCGCGGCCGCCGCCAGCAGGAACAGCGTCACCCCCGCCAGGTTGGCCGTGATGTGGAAGTTGAGCAGCGCACGACGCGGCGCTGCTCCCACGCGTGTCACCCCCACGAACTGCGCCGCGACCAGAAAGGTGAGCGCGGTGGGCGTGACCAGCGCGCCGATGGCATGCAGATTCCCTCGGCGGCGCAAGAACAGGTAGATGACCACGGCGAACAGACCCACCAGGCTCAGGGCGAAGTGCACCGATCCAACCGGGCAGGTACGAGTCAGCAGGCTGCTGATCACCACATGCGCGAAGTGCAGTGCGGCGGCAGCCCCGAGCAGCCGCGGCGACCAACGAACCGCCAGCGGCGTGGGCTCGCGGCGCGCCAGGTCAATCACGAACAGCGCAACGGCCATGGAGTAGCCAATCACCCCCAGAAGAAACGCCGTGTTCGCCAGCTGCTGCATGTGCTCCGTCGACTGCCCCGTTGGTTAGCGGCGCTCCAACACCACCAGCTGCGCCAGTATCGCTTCTTCGTTCTGCGGAGCGTCAACCGGTGAAGCTTGCATAGCGGGGGCGGAAGCGTTGCACCGAGCCTGGTGCTCGGCAAACGTTCCTATAGGTGATCCGATGAATCCGGGCACCACTTCATATGCGTTCTCCCCCACCACCATGGAAGTCCCCAAGAGCTCGGCGCCGAGCTCCCGCATGAAGTTCTCGCTCTTCACGCGACCGACGATCTCGTGTGCATCCTCCAGCCCGGTGACTTCCTTGACGATTCGGACTGCCTCGATGAGCCGGTAGCGCCGACCGCCCTCGGTGAGCCGGAGCTCCCGTTCGCTGAGCACGGCCCGACCGTCCGAGAGCCACTGGTCGACGGCCTGCTGCGGGAAGAAAACGCGGCTCGTTCCCATGGGGACGGATTGTACTAGCTCGTTTCCGGCGCGAAACAGGCTCCGGACGACATGCGCCCCCAGCAGGGTGAGGGCGCACGTCATCCTCCGCAGCCCGAGCTTTCGCCGACTTGCGTTGTCGGTCCGGGGTCTTTGGCAAAGACCCCGCCCCACCACGCGCGCGTGGCGGGGCCCCACCCCAAAACCGTTGCGGCGGCTATCAGCCCACGTGGCGCCGGGGACTAGCTCGGAGGCGGCTCGTCCGACCGGAGCCCCGGTCCGCCGTCCGGACCCCCACCGTTGCCACGAGAGGGCGGCGGGCTGCAGAGTCGCTCGCGTGACCCCGACCCTGCGCGCCGTGTACGACGAGCTGGTGGAGCGCGCTGCGCAGCCACCGTTCGATCAGCACGCGCGGGAGCTACGGGACGCCTTCCTCGATCGCTGCGGCCGCCTGGATCCGTCGGATCCCGCCTCAGAGGGTCGGGAGGCCGCG
>CAZSVU010000047.1:0-36312 GCA_964610275.1 uncultured Polyangiaceae bacterium
GGGCGCGGGCTCTGGCGCGGGCGCGGGCTCAGCCACCGAAGCGGGGGGTGGGGCGGAGGCCGCGGGCTCGGGCGCCGGCGGCTTCTCTTCGCAAGCGACCACCGCCGCTGCCACGACCAGCAACCATCCGGACCGTCCTCGTATCGCCTGGAGCATTCGGTGTTCCTCCGCTAGGTCAGGGAGCGTGATTCTGGAACCAACCGACGTCCCGCGATCGTGCTCGTCCCGTTAGGCTCGCAGTGTACACAGCCTCTTTCGGAACTGGGAAGAGCAACTCGCATGATCAGCGTCGCTCCTGCGCGAGCAGTACGCTGAGCCCCTTCGCGTTCACGACGGCGTAATCTCTCACGCAGTTGTTGAACACGGCGTGGACCCGTTCGGCCTCCCGGCTCAGTCTACGAACTGGCTCGACCCAAGCCCGGAGTTCCTCGCGAGAGTACACGTAGTCGAATCGCTCCTGCACGCTGGCGCCACGCCTGCGCCAAGCCGCAGCGTTCTTGCCGTGGAAGCGCACGATCGCCAACGCGGGATTGGTGACTTCGATGACCGGAGGCACGCCGCCGGTGGGGACGTTCGGTTCGTCCACACCGACGTAGCTCAGCTGGTGTTTCGACAGCAGCGCGAACACGCGTTCCCTGCGCTCCTCGTCGAGCCAACTCGGGTGGCGAAACTCGACCGCCAGCGGGAAATCCGCCAGGCGCTCGGCCCGAGCTTCGATACGGCGAGCGTTGCCCCGCGTGGCCCGAAACCAGGGGGGAAACTGCAGCATCACGCAACCCAGCTTCCCCGAGCTCCGAAGTGGCGACAGAAGTTCCACGAACCGCTGTTCCATCTCGGCCACGAGCGCGGGCGGGAGTCGATCGGCATACCCCCGGCGCTCGTGCCCAGCGCGCTTGGCCGCGTCGGCCAGATCAGCGGGCAAGCGGGTGAAGTCGATCGGGTGCCCCGTGAAGACCGGGTGGGCCTTGACGTCGATTTGGAAGGCGTCGGGCGTCGCCTTCGCCCACCGCTCCGCGGTCGCGGGTGGCAGCAGCGAGTAGTACGTCGCATCGACCTCGACCATCGAGAAATGCTTCGCGTAGTGCGACAGTCGTTCGCCAGACTTCGACAGTCCGCGCGGGTAGAAGAGGCCGGACCGGATCAGCGTGGGGTCGGTCCAGCCGGCGGTGCCCACCGCCACGTTGTCCACCACGGCGGGCTCGGCGGCACCTCGGCCGAGGTCACGCGCGGCCTCGAGCCGGCGCGAATCGTTCTCGGAGCTGATCGGGCCGGCGGGACTACCGCCCGCCTCGTCGGAGCCCACGGAGAGCCTCCAAGCGCAGCCGGAGGGCGTTCAGACGAATGAACCCGGTGGCGTCCGCCTGGTCGTACACGTCATCCGCCTCGAAGGTGACGAAGTCTTCTCGGTAGAGGGATTCGTCGCTCTTGCGACCGGCCACGATCACGGATCCCTTGTAGAGCTTCAAGCGCACCGTGCCGGTCACGTGCGCCTGCGTGGCGTCGACCATCGTCTGCAGCATCTGGCGTTCCGGGGAGAACCAGAAACCCCGGTACACCAGCGACGCGTACTCCGGCACCAGGCTGTCCTTGATGCGAATCTGCTCTCGGTCCAGGGTGAGCGATTCCATCGCTCGGTGCGCTTTGGCCAGGAGCGTACCGCCGGGGGTCTCATAGACCCCGCGAGACTTCATGCCCACGTACCGACTCTCGACCAGATCGACGCGCCCCACGCCATTCTGTCCGCCGAGCTCGTTCAACTTGGCGAGCAGCGCGGCCGGGCCGAGGGACTGCCCGTCGACCGCCACGGCATTGCCGGCCTCGAAATCGATCTCCACGTAGGTCGGCTTGTCGGGAGCATCCTGGGGATCGCGCGTGAGGATGAACATGTCGCGCGGCGGCTCGCTCCACGGATCCTCGAGGATCCCGCCCTCGAAAGACAGGTGGAGAAGATTGCGATCCATCGAATAGGGCTTCTCGGCCGTGGCGGAAACCGGAATGCCGTGCTGCTTGGCGTAGTCGATGCAGTCGGTGCGAGACTTGAGCGTCCACTCTCGCCACGGTGCGATCACCTTGACCGCCGGATCCAAGTACATCGCTCCGAGCTCGAAGCGAACCTGATCATTGCCCTTCCCGGTCGCGCCGTGGGAGATGGCGTCCGCCCCCACCTGCCGCACCGTATCCATCATGCCCTCGATGATGCAGGGCCGCGCCAACGCCGTTCCGAGCAAGTACTCTCCCTCGTAGATGGCGTTGGCCCGCAGAGCCGGGAACACGAAGTCGCGCACGAACTTCTCGGTCAGGTCGACCTGGACGTACTCCACTGCTCCCGTGTTCTTGGCTTTGGCCTCGAGCCCGTCCAGTTCTTCCGCCTGGCCAATGTCGGCGCACCAGGCCACCACGTCGCACGAGTACTGCTCCTTGAGCCAGTGCAGGATGACGCTGGTGTCGAGACCCCCTGAGTAGGCGAGCACCACCTTGTTGACCTGTTTCACGAATGAACCTCCGGATGACGACTACGGGGCGAACGGTGACCCTCGTCGCGACGCCCTGGCAAGTGCTTTTTGTATCTCTCCGCGAGAAGCCAGCCCTTCCCTCCGCCAAATCTCGACGCCGGACCGGTCGAGGACCACCAGGGTGGGGATCTTGTCGACCTTGCCGAACGGCCCTTCTCCCGAACGCGTCGCCTCGTCGGCCAGACAGACTGGGTACGACAGCCCCAGCGAGGTTCGGAAGGCGTCGACGAGCACGGCGTATTCTTCACTCTCCAGTACCACCGCGCCGGCATTCGCTGGCGGGCGCTGATAGTACACGACCTCTTCCAGTCGTTTGGCCTCGACCTGTGAAGCCAGGTCATACGTCGTGACGAAGAGCACGGCGGTCGCGCGGCCTTCCGTCGTGCGACTGGAAAACGTATCTCCCTGGGTGCTGACGAAAGCGAAGCTCGTCGGCCGAGCACCGGAGCGAGGCCCGGTCGATGCGGGCGCCCGGCTCGGCTCCCCACTCGCACCGCACCCCAGGGTCACGAGCAGAGGGAGCACCCGCATTCCGAGCAGCGCACGGCCTTTGCCACGCGCCGCAACCGAGGCCATTCGCGACCAGATGCTCATGGAGCAGGAGGAATCGTCGACCCGCTTTCACACGGGCCGAACAGATCCGCCAGCACCCGCAAGGCCTCGGGCACTTCGCGATGCGAGCGGGTGTGCGCCAGCACGGCGTGGGCCAAGTCGTCGACCAAGGCTTTGAGGGGGGCGGACTCCACGACCGCACCCCCGAGCTCCGCACCCTGCCGGGGCGCCTGGTCACGAGCGACGATGGGGTCGTGCCGTACCCACTCGAACCCACCGCGGATCCGATATCCGCAGGCGAGCACCTGCACGAAGTCCAGGTACAGGGGTGTGATGATGGCGGCCACGCGAAGTCCGCCCGGGCCGTATCCGCTCAGCGCCGTGGCCGGAGCTCGAGGCGAGGCGACCTCAACGTCGTCGCCCATGGCAGCCGCGATTCGGCCACGGCGTGCCGCATCGACCTCGACTGCCAGCAGCGGCGCATAGAGTGCGATCCTGGGCACTGCGATCGAGCACGCATCCTGCTGTAGCGCGTCGATCCAGGTGTCTCTGCCCGCCGCATCCAACTCCTCGTAGGCCAAGGCCGCGGCCAGTGCGGCCTCGGCATCCGTTGCCAACTTGCCCAACCACTCGCGCCATGCATCGACGTATCGCGCATCGGTCGGAGCGACCTTCGCAACGGGCAACGGCGTCTGCTCCGCCGGCGGTGACGCACTCCCCTCCGCAAACGCGAACGGCACCTGTCGCATAGGGTTCACGCTAGAGGATCAGCGAGTGTGCCGCAACAGGCCGCTTGAGACCTCGAGTCATCGATCGACACTTCGACCTCCGTGGCCAAATCGCGCAGCAGCTCGTCGAGTTCACGTGCGCGTGACGAAGGAGCAGCGATGATCAGGTCCCCACCTCGCTCTGCAAAGATTGCGCCCACACCTTCACTGGCTTCCAAGACACTCTTGATGAACACGACCTCTCGCGGCACCACGGTCACGCGTCGTGCCACCAGTCCGTCCCCGAGCAAGGGTTTCGCGGGCATGTGCGCGAGCGTACTCGACGCGAAGCAAACGTCGAGGGGCTGCAGCGGGTCAAAATCGCACCAGAACCCACTCGACGCGAAATGGGGCTATTCGTCCCTGCCCGGATGGTGTCTCTTGCGGACAGGCGATCGATGGCCGACCCACCGCCCGACGACAACGACCTGCCGGACGAGCTGCCACCTCTGGACGGTAGCGCAGAAGAGCTGGAACAGCCCGAAGAGGACGCTGGTCTCACCGAGTTCACCGAGTCCCTGGGGGGAGACGAAGAGACACTCGACCTCGACGACGAGGAAGCCTCGGACTTGGACATCGGCGTCGAGCTCCATCACCCGCTGTCCGATGCCGAGGATGATCCCGAGGAGATGGTGCTCGACATCGGCAACCTCCTGGATACATCCGGACTGGAACCAGGCAGCGACGACGGAGACGGGGACCAAGACGGTCCGGTCGATTTCGACACCGCCGCGGGTGTGAACGCGCTGCCGGCGGAGGACGCCGAGGACGATGCCGAGGGCGCCGTCGAGGAGCTCGATTTCCTCGTCTCCGAAGATCTGCCCTCACTGGACGCTGACGAAACTGGCGATTTTGAAGACGGAGCCGATTTCGATTTCGGTGAACTGACGCCCGCAGTCGAGCCCCCTCCATGGGCCAGCGACCGATGGCGCCAGCACGAAGTGAAGCAGCTCGGGGCCTGTTCCGTCTGCCGCGCGCTCGATGTGAGGAACGGGCTCGCCGTGTTCGGTGGTACCGAGCTGCACTGGGCGCAGGGGGCACCCCTGACTCGGTTCCAGGTCCTCGCATCGGCCAGTCGGGTCCACAGCCTGGTCCTGCTGGGCGAATCTCAGGAGACGGTGCTGTGGTCGACCGAAACCGGTGAGCTGTGGGTGCGGAGAACCTCCGGGGCACCCGAACGGGTCGAAGGCTGGCGAGAGGTGGCGGGACTCTCTGCGCTCGAGCCGGCAGTCGTCGAGCTCCGTCGCACGCAAGACTCACCGGACGCGGTGCTCGGTCGACTGTCCGGCGGTCGCCTGCTCCGGAGCGTCGACGCTGGCCTCAGCTGGAATCGAGTCGAGCTGCACGCGGAGGCCATTGCCGTTGGCACGGGCTGCTCCGAGTTGCTCGTTCTCGCCAAGGCGCGGAGCAGCACCAGTCTGCTCCGAAGCCGTGACGCCGGATTGAGCTGGGATACGGTGGAGCTCGACGAGGCCGCGCGTCAGGTTGCCGACGGATCGGCACCCATCGTGTCGGCAGACGGTGATCTGATCGCGCTGGCCGATCCGGTTCACGGGCTCGTGGTCTCCGCTGACGGTGGAAATGCATTCTTGCGCGTGCCGGGCTGCACACCGGTGACCGCCCTGGCCTGTGGAAAACTCGATGGGGCACCCGCGGTTTGGGCGGCGCTGCACCGCGAGGCCGAAGACGTAGCCGAGATCTGTGCTGTCGACCCACGCTCCGCAACGGCGCACCGAGTGGCCTCGACGGGTGACACTGAATCCACGAGCACACCCGGTGACGCGCCGGCGATGACCGGCTGGGTCGGAGCCCTGTCCTGGGATCCGCACAGCCGCCGGTTGTGGGCGGTCGGCGGATTCGGTGCGGCGACCTGGTCCCCAGCGGAAGCGTGAACGCACTTCCGTCTGGCAGCAAACGGTGTCCCCTCCCCGCAGCGGGTCAGTCCGACGTCAAGCGAGCCAGCGCGGCAGCGTACAGCTCTGCCTCCTCGTGGCGATCCTCTCGACGGGATCGGTCGAGCAGTCGCCCGAGGACGGCGCGCGCATGGGGCGCGAGCGCAGCGCGCTCGTCTTCGGAGCCTTCCTCGAGCCGAGCCGAGAGCAGAGCGAGCAGCTCGTGCTCGCGGCCGAGACGCTCCAATGCGTCGACCAAACGCAGCACCAACTCCAGGTTTCCCGGATCGGCCTGCACCGCACCCTGTAGCCGCTCCGCCTCGGCCACTGTCTCCGCCGAGGGGTGCCGGTCGCCCGTGGCAGGAACCGCACCAACGTCCGCCCGGTGAGAGGCAGCGGGGGAGCGAAGCGCGTCTGCGAGCACGGCCGCCACTTCGCGGTACTCGTCCGCGATGACCCGATTGCGCGGTGACACGCGTAGCGCGACCGCCAAGTGTCGTTCTGCGCTCGCCAAATCCTGGCGCACGTCACGCTCGAACCGTCCCGCTTCGAGCAACCACTGGGCCGAGGCGGCCCCGGGCTCGGACGCCAACTCCACCCCCTCACGCAGTCGGGAGAAGGCCAGCGACGCGCCGACCAGGTCACCCAGCTTGCTGCGGTAGCGACCCTCCAGCGCACGCGCCTCAAGACCTTCCGAGGCAGTGCCGGGCACTTGACGCACGCGCGCAATGGCTTGCGGCAGATCACCCAGCCTCTCGGCCAGCAAACGGGCCAGATCCATCAGCGCCTCCGGGACGGCGCGCCCCTGGCGACCCCCCAGCTCGATGGCTCGCTCCAGGAGCGAGAACGCTCGCTCCGCTCGGCCGGCCTCCAACAGAGCGCGCGCCAGCCCCGCCGTGGCGTCCGCGTCGTCCGGCAGGTACCGGAGCGCACGCTCGAACATCCGTCCCGCGTCGCGTACGAATCCCGCTTCGAGCATGTGGCGCGCCGCACGACAGCAGGCACGGTGCCGCTCCCGGCTGCCGCTGGCGGCGGCCTCCAGGTGTTCGGCGTCAGCCAGTGCCGCTTCGATCCGCCCCTTTTCGACTCTCGCTTCGAAGCGAGTCCAACGCACTGCGGGCAGCGATGGAGAACAGGCCACGGCGCGGTCCAGCGCCTCCAGCTGGCGGCGAGGCCCAGGCTCCAGCGCGGCCATGCGTGCCCACAGCAGCGCAGCGAGCGGGGCGTAGCGTTCGCCTCTGGCTGCTTCGGCCACCGCTTCGCGTGCCGCCTCGAGATCACCGACGCGCGCGAGCAACTCGGCGCCCACCCAGCCGGCACGCACCGCCTGCATGGACTCGACAATCATTCCCAGGGCAGCCTCTGCCCGATCGCCGGACAGCAGATCGATTTCTGCGACCAGGCTCACGATTTCCGGATGGCGCGGCGCCTGCTCCAGTGCCGTCAGGTAGCCCTGCCGAGCGCTGTCGAGATCGCCTGTCGCCAGCGCATCGTCCGGTACCGATACGAGCTCGGCAAGCTCCAAGGCGCGCGCGGCATCGTCGTCGATAGCCGGGGGAAGGAACCCGGAATCCAACTCGACCGACAATCGATCGCCCTCCGCCAACAGGTCGCCCAGGCGCACCCGGTCGGTTGCGGGAGAGCGCGCGCCCACCGAGGGCAGAACCCAACGAGCGATGCTCAGTCCGGCCTGTGCAAAATGCACGACCCGCCCATGGCGTTGTCCGAGTTGCCCCACCGTCGAGTCGACCGTGCGCAGCGCAACCCCCAGGGCGGGCCCGCGCAGCCCCACCCCGCGCGCGTTGGCCACCACGAACCGGGCGTCTCCCTCATGGGGGGCCCAGACCAGATCAAACGCCAGGGCCGCCCGCTCTCCGACCATGCCGACGCCGAGCGCAGCGCGACGAGCCCACACGGACAGCGGACGTGGTGGGGCACCGAGCAACGCTCCGACTCTCGACTGCAGCCAGCCGCCGAGCTCGTCAGTGCTGGCCACGAGCCGCACGTGCTCCAAGTCCCCACGACGGTGCCGAAACCGAGGCACTCCGCCGCTGAGGTCGACCGGAAAGCGCAACCCCGGCAGCGAGAGCGACAGCTCATCCACGGTGAGCGGCCCCAGCCGGACCGGCTCGTACAGCTCCATCCCGAGGCTACCGCGGGTGACGGTGAGCCGAAGCGGTACGGGGTCGGCATCACTGACCGGATCCGAGCTTCGCGCGCGTTGGTTGACGCGGCCGCGTTGAGCCGACAGGGCGTGAGAGCTTGGAGGCACGCTTCTCAATCGTAGCAGGACGCTGGGCCGAGTGGACAACCCCAAGACACTTAATAACCGCATTCCGGACGGACGCCGGCCACCGCCACAACCCGCTCCACTAGGGGGTATCGGCTCGGGTGCCGCTGCCGAGCCCAAAAGCCCCTGCCTGCGACGGTTGTCCCACGTCACCCGACACACGCAGGCGTCGCTCTCGAGCTGGCGGTGATACCCTCCGCGCCCAGACATTCAGCTTTGGCGGAGGAAGACCACCGTGGCGGACCAATCGCAATGGCTCGAAGACGAGGCGGAACCGGTTCACGTAATCGAAACGATCCCGGTGCCCGGTAAACAGGAAATCAGCCCACGTGAGATCGCCGCCGAGGGCATCCCGACTCCGGAGCACCTGCTGCTCTACTCCGAGCTCGGCAGAGGCGGGATGGGGCGCATCCATCCGGCGACTGACCGCAACCTGCTGCGGCACGTCGCGCTGAAGCGACTCGACCAAGAGCTCTCCAAAGTCGACATGTACCGTGAGGGCTTCATCGCCGAGGCGCAGATGACCGGGCAGCTCGAGCATCCCAACATCGTGCCGGTTCACGAGCTGAACATCGGCAAGAATGGGGTGCCGTACTTCACCATGAAGCTGGTCCAAGGCGTGGGCTTCGACGATTGGCTGCGCGATCCCAGTCGCCCTCCCGGCTCGACCGAGCGCCTCGAAGAGGGTCTGGAGATCTTCCTGAAGGTGTGCGACGCCGTCGCCTACGCTCACCATCGCGGGGTAATTCACCGCGATCTCAAACCCGAGAACATCATGGTCGCGAGCTTCGGCCAGGTGTACTTGATGGATTGGGGCTTGGCGCGCCTGACCAAGACTCGACCCGCCTCAGGGGAACGCTCGCAGATGAATGCGCCCGGCCCGGTCGGGTCCCCTGCCTACATGGCCCCTGAGCAGGCGCGCGGAAACCCAGCCGAGATGGACGAGCGCTGCGATGTCTTCGGTTTGGGCGCGGTGCTCTACGAAATCATCACGGGGAGTCTGCCGTACGGAGGTGGTCCCGGTACTCTGAAGCGTGCCCAGGCCGGTCAGATCGTCCCGGTCGAGGTCGCCGCACTCGGCGTCGGAGTGTCCAAACGCATCCGAGACATCACCCAGAAGGCAATCGCCCCGAACCCTGCTGACCGCTATCCATCCGCGATTGAGCTCCAGGCGGACGTTCGCGCGTTCCTGCGCGGTGGACTGCATCTACCCAGAAAAGGCTTCCGCGCCGGCGCCATCATCATCCGCGAGGGCGACGTTGGCGACAGTGCGTACATGATCGTCAGCGGAGAATGCCGTGCGTACCGAACCGTGAACGGGGAGCAGGAGACCCTGGCCACCATGGGGGTGGGCGACGTCTTCGGTGAGATGTCCCTGATCCTGGAAGAACCTCGCGCGGCAACCGTCGAAGCCGTCGACCGCGTCACGGTGCTGGTGTTGGACAAGAACACCATGCACGAAGGACTGGGGATCGACGGTTGGACCGGAGCACTG
This sequence comes from uncultured Polyangiaceae bacterium, assembly GCA_964610275.1. Lineage (GTDB taxonomy): Bacteria > Myxococcota_A > Polyangia > Polyangiales > Polyangiaceae > JAFGBI01. Next base: position 9,510 of record CAZSVU010000047.1, read on the forward strand.
GTCCGGGCGCTGGCCCAACGCTTCCGCGCACTGGAGCAGAAGGTCCGGGAGTCAGGGATCAAAAGGTAGAAGTTGTCTGAGCGACAGCTCAGGCAACTTCTACCGCAAAACCACCCCGCGAGCTACGCTCGAGGGGTTCCCTACCACCGGCCGTAGCCATCTGCTGCTTCACAACCAGCAGCGGCACAGCGCGATTCAACGGGTCACCCGTTGAATCGCCGTGCCACGCGTCTCGGGGTGGACACGACGTTGGAACGGATGGGGTCTGAGGAAACCCTCGAGCTACGCTCGCGGGTTACTTTGCCTTCTTTCTCATCCGATTCAGTAGCTCGACGGCGCCGTGCTTGTCGAGGACACGCTTGAACTGACTGCGGTAGTTCAGCACCAAGCTGGAACCCTCCGTCAAGATGTCAAAAACGATCCAGTCGGCACCACGCTTGCGCAGCACGTAGCCAATTCGGATCGGGTCTTCGCGCTTGTTCTGCTTGTGCGTCGCGACGGTGTCCACCAACTGTGCCTCGCCGGTGACCACCTGATACTTGTGTCCCCCGAGCTTGGTGGCGCCCAGGATGTCGACCGAGTAGTTGACGGTCTTGTCCAGGTCCTTGCGGTAGGCTTTGCGCACCAGTTGTTTCAGGAGCTTCCGGAACTCCTTTCGTTGGGCCTCACTCAGGTCGCCGCGAATGGTGGCCATGGCCTCGTCAGCCAGCAGGTCGTAGTCGAGCATCCCGTCCACCACGGTCTGAATCTGGTGGTCGTTGGCAGCACTCTTGCTCTTGGACAAGAGCGTCATCAGAGACTGGTGCTTGGTCGAGACAAAACCCTTGGGCGACTGCTGGGCGAGGGCAACCGCAGGGATCAGCAGCGCCACGGCAATGGCGGCCAACAGGATGAGCGAGAACCGTCTGGGCATGGCGTGGCGCTTCCTCGGGGTGGTAGTTCCCTGACCCGTTCTACGCAAGCGAAGTGCCAAAACTTCTCTCGTTCGGCAACCACTGAACTAACCCGTTAAAATCAAAGAGAAAATGAGACTGGTCGCCCGCCGGGTACGGCGCCTGCCCGCGGGGAGATACTGACTTCCGCGTCTCCCTGTGTCGCTCTTTCCTCACCCGGCGTGTGCCGGCGACTTCTCGCCCCCGGCGCTCGGCGTCGGCCCTTCGTCAGCCGGTGGTCGTACTGGGCCCAGCTGGACGGCGAAGCGGGCACCCTCTCCCTGCTCGCTGCTCACGTCGATGACGAACCCGTGCTGGTCGGCGATGCGCTTGACCACGGCCAGTCCGACGCCGGTACCCTTGGAGCGCGTGGTGAAGAAGGCATCGAAGATCTGCTCGCGCGCCTCCTCGTCGATGCCGATCCCACTGTCCTCCACCATCAACAGAGCTTGACCGTCGTGGATCTCCAGCGTCACGCGGACGGTGTCGTCGGCACTGCTCGCCTGCACTCCGTTCCGCACCAGATTCCAGACGAGCTGGCGCAGCTGAGCCGCGTCCGCTCGAATCACCGCGGCGTCGGCACCGCGATAGATCACCTGGACATCGGAGGCCGCTCGACCCGACCGCGACGCCAGGGCGACCACGTCACGCGCGATCCGGGCCGCGTCCACATCGGAGAGCTCCGGGGGTCGCGCCCGGGTCAAGTCGACCATGTCGGTCACCAGGTCGTCGAGCCGCGCCGCTTCGCGCTCGATGATCTCGCACAGGTCCCGGTCCTCGTCCGTCAGCCCGCTGCCGGTCTTGAGCAAGCGAATCGAACCGGCGATGGATCCGAGCGGATTGCGAATCTCGTGGGCCAGCCCCCCCGCCAGGCGACCCAGTGCCGCCATCCGCTCGGCCCGGTCCGCTCGGTGGCGGGCCTCCTCCAGCTGCCCCCCGGTCAGTCGAAGTCGCTCGGCCAGGTAGCCACTCAACAGGGTGACCACCACCAACGCGAGCCCGGTGAGAACGCCGTAGTACGCCACCTCGACGTCGGTTAGCCGGTAGAGCTGCGGCGGTTGATCGGGCGGCGGCAGCAGCGTGCCGGATTGCAGCGCCAATGCGAGCGCAACGAAACACGCTCCCCCGACCAGAGCGGCCAGGCCCGCGCCCCTGAGTCCCGTCAGCGTGGCGCCGGCAATGCAGGTGAGCCCGTAGAGCGACGTTGCCCCACTGGCGGCGCCGCCAGACAAGTAGACGAGGACGGTCCAGGTGACCTGGTCGAGGACGAGCTGCACGTCGACCAGGCGGCGAATGAACCGCCCCCGGCGCAGCAGGTACGCATAGCCCCCCGCGAGCGCGAAGGCCACCGCCAGCGTCACCGCGGCCACCTGCGAGGTGAATGAGCTCACTCCCAGCGGCTCGGGGCCGTAGAAGGCAGTGATCAGGAGCAGCAGCAGGAGCAGCAGCAGGAGCCGCGCGGCGCTGAGCCACGCGAGCCGGCGCGACAGCGGCGCACCCGGAGCGACGTTCGAGACTCCGAGTTCGAGGGACATGGCAGCGCCGTGGTCTCAGTCCCCCTTGATGTTGCCGGCCATGGAGAAGATCGGCAGGTACATGGCGATCATCATCACCCCGACCATACCGCCCACGCCGACCATCATGATGGGTTCCAGTGAGCTCGTCAGCGCCGCCACCGCAATGTCCGTCTCTTCTTCATAGAAGTCGGCAACCTTGCTCAGCATCTGGTCGAGCGCGCCGGTCTGCTCGCCCACTGCGATCATCTGCACGACCATGTCGGGAAACACTCCCGTGGCCGCCAACGGCTCTGCCATGTTCGAGCCTTCACTGATGCGCTGGCGGACGTGACTCACGGCTGTCTGGATGATCACGTTCCCGGCCGTGCGCGCGCAAATGTCGAGCGCGTCGAGGATGGGGACACCCGACTGCAGCAATGTCCCCAGCGTCCGCGTGAAGCGAGCCACCGCGATCTTGCGCATGACCGGTCCGAGGATCGGTGCCTTGAGCTGCAGGCGGTGGAAAAATCGCTTACCGTTCGGGCGCCGGTAGATGTAGACGACCGCGGTCACGAGTCCGATCGCTCCGACCACGATGAGCGGGAGATAGGACACGAAGCCGTGCGAAATGGCGACGACGATGCGGGTCAGCTTGGGCAACGCTTCCGGCCCGCCTCCGAAGTCGGAGAACATCTCCTCGAACGCGGGAATCACGAACGTCAGGAGCACTGCCATGACCCCGCCCGCGACGACGATGACCACTGCAGGATAGACCATCGCACCACGAACCTGCGCAATGAGCTTCTGTCGCTTCTCGAGGTAGATGCTCAAGCGGTTCATGATGGTGTCCAGGATGCCGCCGACCTCGCCCGCTTGGACGAGGTTGACGAACAGTTCGTCGAACACCTTGGGGTGCCGTCGCAGTGAATCGCTGAACGAGGCGCCCTGCTCCACGGAGTTCTTCACGTCGGCGAGCACGCCCGCGAAAATCTTGTTCTTCTGCTGGCTACTGAGAATATCCAGGCACTGCACCAGTGGCAGGCCCGCATCGATCATGGTGGCGAACAGCCGGGTGAACGTGACCAGATCGCGGGTCCCCACCCCGCTGCCCAGGGTGAGGTTGAGCTCCTTCGCCTTCTTCTTGACCTTGACCGGGTTCAGTTGCTGCTGGCGCAGGCGAGCGTTGACCGCCTCCTCATTGTCGGCCTCCATGACCCCCTTGCGCAGCTCACCGGAGCGGGCGCGGGCTTCCCATGCATATTCGGCCATCGGTCGTCTCTTGCTCTACTCGGCAGGATAAAGCATACCGGCCCTGGGGGTAGACGGTCAAAAACCCATGAGCAGCATCCGGCATTTGCCGCATTTGGACCAATTGGCCCGCGATCTGGTGGTGGCGCCAGGCGTCGCCCCTGCCGCCTGCGTCGCCGTCGCCCTGCATGGCGCGTCAGGTTGGCAGTGCTGCGTTGGTGCAGCCGGACGGCATTCGGTTCAGAACGCACACCCCGCCACTCCGCCACTCGTCTTCGACCTGGCTTCCGTAAGCAAGCCCTTCTTGGCCTTGGCCCTGGCGCGTTTGGCGCGGCGCGGACAGATCGGTTGGCAAGATCGGTTGGACACCCATCTCGAGGAGGCACGCGGGACAGCGACGGCAGCCGCGCCGCTGGAACTGCTCCTCGCACATCGCGCCGGACTCCTCCCACATTTGGAGCTATTTGCGCCCATGCGTGAGCGCAGGAGTGTGCATCGGGCAACGGCGCTTCGCGAAGCCGCGTCTGCTCGTCGCCCGGACTGTGGCGGCCAGTTGCCGCCAGACGGGTTTCCACCCGTGTACAGCGACCTCGGCTACCTGCTCGTAGGAGAAGCCATCTCGCGAAGACTGGAGGCCGAACTCGACGAGATCGTGCGACGCGAAGTCTGCGAGCCGCTTCGGCTCAGCGTGGGATCTGCGCGTCAATGGCGCCTGAAGGACCCCGAATTCACACGGCACGTCGCCCCCACGGAACACACGACTTGGCGCGGCGGAGAGCTGGTCGGCGTGGTGCACGACGACAACGCATGGGCACTCGCCGGCCACGGCCTGGCGGGGCACGCCGGGCTCTTCGCAGACTGTGCGGCGGTGGCCCAGATGGGCGTGGCAGTGCTCGATGCACTGGAGGGAAGCCGGCCGAGCTGGCTGTCTCCCGATGCGCTGGAGCCGGTGCTGCGACAACGCGCCGGAGGCTCGCTGCGGGCCGGATTCGACGGAACGTCAGGGCCGGATTCGGCAGCCGGTCGGCGTTGTGGGCAACGGACGTTCGGGCACCTGGGCTTCACCGGCACCAGCGTCTGGTGCGACCCCGACGCACAGCTCGTCAGCGTGCTCCTGACGAACCGCGTGAACCCACATCGCCATCGCGACGCAATCCGGGGCGCGAGACCTCGGGTACACGACGCGCTCCATGCGGTGGCCGCCGATGCGCGTCGGCGCTCCGCCGGCTCGGCCTGAGCCGTAACGGATCGTCCATCCACTGGCCCGCTGGCCAAGTGTCCCGCCGGTTCTTGCTGGCCGCGGAACCGGTGGAAACTACGAATAAACCGTGTCACTTTGTTGCCAAAGCCCGGACGACGTTGGCGGAGGCGTCGTTTGGAGGCAGGATCAATCGAGCGCCGATGTGGAAACTGAGCGTTGAGGACGACCAGGGGAACAAGACCACGGTCAACCTGGTTCGCGAGGAATACACGGTCGGACGTGCCCAAGAGAACACGGTCCGTCTGACCGAGCGGAACATCTCGCGGCGCCACGCATTGCTCAGGAAGAATGGCGCAGGCTGGGTGCTCGAGGACCAGAGTAGCTACAACGGATGCTACGTGAACGGAGCGCGAGTGTGCGACCTGCAGACGCTCGAGCACGGCGACCTGGTGCAGCTCGGTGACTACCGCCTGCGGATCATGAACGAGGCGGCTGACGTCACCGACGAGCGCATCCCGACGCAACGTCCACCACGCACGCTGCCCGCACCGGACGTGGCGGTTGCAGATGCTCCCCCGCCCTCGAAGCCGGACCGGCTGATCATCGTGACGGGCCCATCGCCGGGCACTGAATTCGCGCTGGACCGTGACCAACTGATCGTAGGCCGCGGCGAGGAGTGCGACGTCTCCATCAATCACAGCTCGGTCAGCAGAGTGCACGCCGAGATTCTCCGCTCGGAAGACGGCGGGTTCGAGCTGATCGATCAAGAGAGCGCCAATGGCGTTCGGGTGAATGGCCAGGACCTGACCCGCGGACCGCTGCAGCCTCACGCCACGGTCGAGTTGGGCGACATCACCCTGAAGTTCGTTCCCGCAGGTGAAGAGTATGACCCGGCTCTGGAGCCCGCGGAGGCGCTGCCGCTCGGAACCGCCTCCGCGTCGTTCCCGCCGCCGGTGACGGCCAGCGGGCTCGGCGGCCTGCTGGCCCGAGTGCCCCTGAGCCCGAACCAGCTCAAAGTGGGCGGGGCTGCCGTCGGCGTGATCGTCGTGGCCCTGATCGCTGGGATCGCACTCGGGGGCGGCAGCGACGGACCGAACCAGAGCCAGACCGCCAAGGGCCAGATGGACGATGCGTCCCAGGCGCTCACCGAAGCCAAGGCTCTGCTCGATCACGGCAACGTCCTGGCAGCCCATGAGATGGCGGTGACCAGCATCCCGGAGCGACACAGCTTGCGCGAGTCGGACGACTTCCACGCCATCGAGGGGGCCTGGGCCGATTCACTGCTCAAGCAGGCCGCACGAGAATCAGACACGGACCGGAAGCGACAAATCCTGGAACGTATCGCCAAGGCCACCACGGTGGACTCGACCCGACGCAAGCGGGCGGCAGACGAGTTGGCGCAACTCAGCGCCGAAGGCGTGGACATCGATGAGCTGCCGCCGGTGAAGCGCGTCGCGGCAAAGAACAAGGACGAAGATGACGAGAAGCCGCCGCCGGCCCCTGGCCAGGAGGAAGCAGCGACTCAACCTGAGAGCGCCGAGCCCCCGCCACCACGCAAGCGGGCCAGCGTAGCCAAGACGGAAACCGACGACCCGTACGGCGAAGAGCCGGAACCGGCCCCCGCGCCCAAGCCCGCCGCCAAGCCGCCCAGCGGTGGAAGCACGACGGCAAAGGCTACGAGCGGAGACCGAAGCGCTCAAATCGCAGCCAAGGATGCCCTCAAGGCCAAAGTCGCTTCCGGTCGAGGGACGGACCGCGACAAGCGGTTGCTCCGCGCTCTGTGTCGCCAATACAACGACGCTTCCTGCGCCAACTGAGCAGCGGGCGCTGGTAGCCTGTCCTGAAAGCCGGAGCGAAGTGACCGAGCGTCCTGACCGATCGAAGTCTCCTGCACCCGTTGCCGTCCTCGGCGAAGTCGTGGGGGATCCCCGTGCCGCATTGCTGTCTCGTCCAGCTCTGGCCCTGTGCACTCTGCTCGTCCTGGCCGGAGTCCTGGAGCTCGTCCCTGGACTCGAACGCTGGCGCCTGTTCAACCGACCCGCTCCGGAATCGAGTGAGTCGACCGCAATGGCACCACTCACAGAGCTGAGCGCAGGCGAGGCACGGATCGAGACCGAAAGCAGAACTCTGCCTGAGCTCGCACAACCGGAGCAGGTGAAACTGCCCCGCACCGCGAAAGGTCCCATCGCCTCGCGTCAGGGCAAAGGTGAGCTGCCGGAGTTGGACACGAAACTTCCTCACGTAGCGCTGGTGGACCCCGGTCAGAAGGCACTGGCGGGCTTCTACCAAGCGCTCCTCCGCACCGAGCGCAAGGAGCCCGGCGCCCTCACTCGCGTCGTCCACTTCGGCGATTCGATCATCGTCAGTGACTACGTGTCGGCGACGCTCAGGCGAAAGCTGCAGAAGCAATTCGGGGACGCGGGTCACGGCTTCATGTTGGTGGCCAATCCCTGGCCCGCCTACTTCCACAACGACGTCTACCGCTTCGCCTCCAGCGGATGGCTGGTCAGCCGCATCGTCGGGCCCCTGGCACCTGATGGAATCTACGGCCTCGGCGGGGTTTCGTTCCGTGCGCCCCCGGGGGCGCGAGCGCGCTTTGGAACGGCCAAACGGGGATCGTTCGGGCGCTCGGTTTCGCGCTTCGAGCTCCTGTACTACCAGCAGCCCGGCGGGGGACAGTTCGACGTCAACTTGGACGGTCAGCTTCACGCCACCATCAACACAGACACCCCCGAGAAGCGCGTTGCCTCCACCGTCGTCAAGACCACGGACGGCGAGCACCTGCTGGAAGTGGTCACGACCAAAGGGTTCTCGCGAATGTTCGGTGTCGTGCTGGAGCGGGAGGTACCCGGGGTCGTACTCGACGCGATCGGAATCCAGGGTGCTCGCGCCCGCTTCCTGGACAAGCAGGACGACGCGCACTGGGCCCAGCAACTCGAGTGGCGCAAGCCGAACCTCATGATCTACCAATTCGGAGCCAACGAGAGTGGCGACGGGTTCGCCTATCCCATGGACGAGTACTATCGCACGCTCGTGGCAGTCTTGCGCCAAGGCCGAAAGGCGGTCCCCGACTGCGGCTGTCTCGTGCTCGGAGCCATGGATCGCGCCAGGAAGCGCGGCACCGACCTGCAGAGTATGGCGGTCATCCCAGCTCTGGTCGCCGAACAGCGCAAGGCCGCGGCGGAAGTAGGGTGCGCCTTCTGGAATACGTTTGAAGCCATGGGGGGCCCGGGGGCCATGCCGACCTGGGTCCGACGAGGGCTCGGGCAAGCCGATCTGACTCACCCCACTGGCAGCGGCTGCGAAGTGCTCGGCAAGTGGATTTACCAAGCGCTCATGCAGGGCTACGCCCAGTACCGGAGCACCGCAGCACGGTGATTCTGCTCACTCAGGGGCAAGCCGTCAGGATCCGATCTGCGATGACCCGCCCCAGGCGCTCGTAGCCCTTGGGCGTGAGATGAACGTGATCCCGCGCGGCCAACGGCGGATCCTGCTGTGCCCAGCGCCCGAAGCTGCCCGGCCCACCCATGCTTTGGTGCAGGCTCACGAACGCGCACCCCAACTCGGCCGCGACCCGCCGCTCGACGTCATCGATCTCCAGCACGCGAGGATGAGTCGCCCCGTCCTCTTGGGGAACGTCGGTCGGGCCCATCAGCAGGCATTCGACGCTGGGCTGGGCACGACGGACGCGGCCCATCAGCCCCCGATAGTGCCCCGCATAGCGTTCGGGCGCCGCGTCGGAAAAGACCTCGTTCGTGCCGTATGCCAACACGACCAACGCCGGCTTGCGGGCAGCGACCAACGACACCCACTCGGACTCGTCCCAGCCGAGGGGCGTGGCAGCGCGAGCTCCGTTGATCCCGAGCGTATCGAGCACCACTCCCGGCGTCTGGCTCTCTACCGCCACCCCAAATAGCTCGGGCTCTCCGCGGAACCGACTCAGGCGGAGGTGACCACCGGCGCTGCCGGCCACTCGAAGCGACGTCACGCTCGCCGCAGCACGCTGAGTCCCGTCGACCGCCTGCGGTTGGCCTTCATCCACCTGTAGCGAGAATCCCGCACTGGCGAGGGGCAATCTGAACCAGAGCACGTAGTCGACGGCCCCCGTCGCGGCCCCCGCCAGCAACGAGACCTCGGCACTCGCTCGGGAGCCGACCGGGACAGCCCGCATGCCGCCCAATCCGAAGACCCCATCCCCCCAGCGTGAAGAGCGCGACGGCGACTCCGGCTCCAGACGCCATGTGCCCTGGACGGACGTTCTGACGCCGCCGTGACGGTAGCGATCGATGCCGAGGTGCAGGTAGCCCGGCCCGCCGTTTCCGAAACGCCGCTGGAGCGGGGTGCGCACCGCGTGGGTCAGAAAGTCAGCGTAGGTGTGCGAGTCCCCGAGCCAGAGCACGCGCACATGCTCTGAGCGTGCCTGCCGGTCGAGGCGGCGCAAGGCAGAGCAGAAGCGCGGCAGGCGTAGGCTCTCAGACTCACCCGCGGCAGCGGTAGGCGCAGACGCCACTTGGGGAGTCGCCGCAGAGCCTGTGGCTCGGGGCTGCGGCGAGTCGGCAGCTGAGCCCGGTGAGGCTGGCCGCGCTGCTGCGGCCTCTCCGGACGGCGCCGGGTTCGATGGGCCGACCGAGTGGATGCCCCGCGCGCCACAGGTCGCGGCAACGCCGGCACACAGCACCGCGAGGGCGCCGGCCGCGGCCCGCCGCCACACGTCACGTTGCACTTTCGTCCTCGGTTTCACTCGCTGGTACCGCTTCCGCACGCTGCGATCGTTCGTCCACCCTCCGCTTCACGTAGTCAATCACCTGATCGACATACGTCTCGAACGGTGGGCACTCGATCCGGCTGTCCAGCAGTAACTCCTGGCTGTGCTGTGTCCCATAGCGCACTTCGGTGGCGATGAGGTCCAACAGCGCGAGCGGGCTCTTGGGCACGAGGCCCACACCGGCCGTGGAGAACACTGCTCGGACCAGCTGAGTGGGCACCGATCCGCGCTCCAGCATCCGGCCACCACGTTCTGCCACCAGGTCGAACACCTGCCGCACGCTCAGTGGTTGGGGATCCACCAAGTGGAAGGTCCGCCCCATGGCGCGCGGCTGACGGCCGATGTAGTGAGCGGCCCGCACCACGTAGTCGATGGGAACGACATGCAGGGGCACGTCCCCCCGGGTGGGCAGAATGAGGGGGAATTCCTGCGGCGAGCTGACGATCAACAGGATCAGAAGATACAGCCCGTCAAAACGCTCCACCTCACCGGTCGCGGAATCGCCGATGATCTGGCTGGGTCGAACGACGACGATGGGCAACTCTCGCATCGCCTGTCGCGCCATTCTCTCCCCCAAGGCCAGCGTTTCCTCGACCGACGAGCGAAACGACTGGCCAACGTTGAGCTCGTCCTCGAGCACGACCCCGGTGCGCGTCCCACTGACCATCGCGCTCGAGTAAACCAAGATGCCGTCCAGGCGCTCACACGCACGCCCTAACTCGAGCACTTCCCGCGTGGTGGCCACGTTGGCCACCTCTGCAATTCGGCGGTCCGCTCCCAGATAGGTCACCTGCGCAGCATGGTGGATCCGCTCCACCTCGCGCGCCAAGGTGCGGTACTCTCCGCCGCTCAATCCCATGTCGATGGACGCGACGTCTCCATCCAGCATCACCACGCGGTCGCGCTCCGCAGGCAAAAGGCGCGACCTAGCCTCTTCAGCCTCCTTTGCCTTCTCCGGAGCGACCACTACGTAAACCAGCGCGCGGGGCTCCGCTCGCACCACGTGCTCGACGACTTTCCGGCCCCTGAAGTACGGATACCCCGTCACCAAGTGGACTGCTTCGTGGCCACTCCTGCTCATGGGCTTGGCGTCCGAGCTCCCAGCCGGCTCTCCACGAGAGCGCGCACGACCGCCGGGTGAATGTCCAGCTTCACCACGGCAGCATGCTTCTGTCGTCCGATGGTGAGCAGGGCCGGTGCCGGTTCCCGGGCATCACCCAGGAGCCCGAGAGCCGTGGGCTGCACCAAGAGGCCGAAGCCAACCTCGCGACCAGCACGCGCCGCAGCGGCCACGAGCCACGAATCCGCGGCCAGTGCCGCACCCTTCTCCCGGCCGGAGGTCGCCACGTCCACGAGCGCTGGGGCCGCGTCGACGGCAGCAGCTCCGTAGGCCACCTGACCCCGCGTCCACCAGAGAACCTGAATCGGTGGCGGGGCCAGACTCACCTGATCCGACTGGCCACCAGAAAGCCGCATCGGCGCGGGCTTCACGGTCAGACGCGCCCGCCGAGCCTTGCCCTCCAGTCCGTTCACTTCCAGTCGGTCTTGCGCCACCCGGATCTCACCCACGAACTGGCGGATGGGCTCTTCAAATGCCCGTAGCTTCAGCAGTCGGAACAGGGCCCGTGCGCCCACATCGAACGCTTCCGCATCGTTGAGTGCGGTTTGCATGACGAGGCTGGGGCCCGACGCGCCATGGAGCAGGGCGTAGGCAGCGACGTCACCTCGTCCGAGCGCCAACTGGCCCAGGGTGGTCTCGACGAACTCGCGGTCTTTCTGATCGAGTCGATCTCCGAACAACCGTTGGAGCCCCTCGCTGGTCGACTTCGCCGACGCTGCGCGCGCCTTTGCCGTGGTGCGTGTCAGCACGGCGACAACGGCCGCCTTGGGCAGGAGGAGCAGCGGATCGAGATCGCCGACCGCCATTTCCTCGACGAGTCGGGCAGCCGCCCCCTGCTCCCGTGCCGTGACCTGCAGCAGCACGCGCACACCGTCGGGCTGGGGGTCGAGGTGAAACTCCGCTGCCCGGGCGCTTCGCAGCACTTCCGTCACTCCCTTGGCGGCGGCGTCCATCCCCAGCAGCGCGGCCGCCGGATCCCCGAAATCAGGTGCGCGGCCACCGTGTGCGACTCGATTCTTGAGATCCTTCTGCTCGAGCGCCTTCCGGTAGACCTGCCACTGCCGCTCGAGCCACTCGGCGGCCGGCCCGTCCAGCGCAGTCGCTGGAGCCACCACCGTGAGCGCCGAGGCGGGCATCTTTCGCGTCGGCAGGGTCCGTGCCACGAAGGGACCCAACCGCTCGAGGTCCCCCGGGGAAGTGCCAACCAGTAGGTAGTTTCCCAGGACACCAAGCACGGGCCCACCGGAGCCTGATGCGCTCTTGGGGGAAAGCACGGTGACCCCACCAGCGGTGGTCGGCTGCGCCTCGTGGGTCGCGGAGTTGCCGTTGGTGAGCACGGCGACCACCTCCCGTCCGCTGCGCACGTGAACGCCAACGACCCCGGCCAGCGGACGGCTCGAAGCGGCCGCCAGTGCCCCCACCACCGGAACGTCGCCGCTCAGCAGAGTGACCACGTGCGCCGGAAGCCCGAGCAGCGTGCCCACGGCCATGGGGAACGTCGCAGGAAACCACCGCAGCGAGGTCCCGGCGGTCTTCCTCAGCGCACCCCACATCCGCGCCGGGCGTGGAACATACACTTCGGCCAAGAGTCCTGCGGGAGCGGGTACAGGGGCCAGCGACGCCGACGCTGACGCGCTCGGCGTGTGCTGCGAATCCAAGCTCCTCCGCTCACAGGCGGAGCTGCCGCATAGGCCCAGGAGCAACGCTACCAACACCCAGACCGTCGGGCGGGGTCCAACCGAACGTCGGACGAAGGACACCGCGGCGCGCTGCCCCGGACGGCGGGTATCGTGGAAAGCTGCAGCAGCCGGCATTCGCCTCCGAATCAGTGACGACGCAAAGACAGCGGTCACGAGCCCGATCCGGTCACCCGTCCCGCAAGGTTTAGAACGGAATGTCGTCGTCGTCACCACCACCATTGTCGCCGTCGCCGTCGCCGTACCCGTTTGCGTCGCCACCGCCTCGGGCCGGCTCGCGCGCGTCATCGGGAGGCGCCCCGTAGTCGTCTCCTCGCTGGCCTCCTCGCCCGCTACCGCCGGCGAGGATGACGTTGTTGGCCACGATCTCGGTTCGGTACCGACGATTGCCGTCACGGTCTTCGTAGCTCGACGTTCGCAGGCCACCCTCGATGAAGAGTCGCGATCCCTTCGTCAGAAACTTGCCGAGCGCCTCGGCCCGGCGTCCCCACACGACCACGTTGTGCCACTCGGTCCGCTCCTGCCGAACGCGGTTTCGATCCAAGTACGTCTCGGAGGTGGCCAGCCGCATCTTGAGCACGGCTTGACCTCCGCCGGTCATGCGGAGCTCGGGATCGGCTCCCAGGTTCCCGAGCAATAGAACACGGTTCAGTCCTTCAGCCATCGCACCGTTCCTTCGAGTAGAAACCGGGTGTTAACTCGACCCCGAGCGGAGTCAAGGGTCCTTGGGACAAGCAATGTCCCAGCGGCGAATCGACTTCCGGGAGCACACGCACGAGTTCGGCGCGCAACACGTGCGCTGCCGCGGCAGGGCCCACGCAGGCGCAGCGCGTCGGCGGCTCACGGTGCACACACGGTCAGTCGGCCTGCTCGGAGGCTGGGTGCGACGAATCGCCCAACTCGGCCAGCAAGGAAACCACTTCGGCCCTCACCTCCAGCAGCGCACCGCGCATCGCATTGGCGGACCGCCGGACCGGTTCCTCCGGCCTCGGGCGCTCCTCACCACGCTCACGCAATCGCTTGCGGGCACCCGCGATGGTGAATCCCTGGCCGTACAGCAGATCCTTGACGCGCAGCAGCTTCTCGACGTCCTTGCGCGAGTAGATGCGCTGGCCCTTGCGGGACTTCTGCGGACGGATCGAGCGAAACTCGGTCTCCCAGTACCTGAGCACGTGGGGCTCGACACCGACAATCCCGGCCACCTCGCCAATCCGGTAGTAGAGCTTGACCGGATGTCCTTTGTCGCCTGAGTCAGCCAAACCCGACTACTCCTCGACCGGGAAGTCTGCTCCAGACTCTCCCCTCAGGCCACCCCCGGACTGGCCTGGCGAAACGCCCTCGTCGTTCGCCTCCCTAGCGAGTGCCGCGTCACGATCCTCGTTCAGCGACATCTTCAGCAGCTGACTCGCCTTGAAGTTCAGCACGCGACGCTCCGTGATGACGATTGGATCACCAGTCTGCGGGTTGCGGCCCTGGCGGCGGCGCTTGTCGCGCAACACGAAATTGCCAAACCCGGAGATCTTGATCTTCTCTCCCCGCCCCAAGGTCTCCTTCATGGTCTCGAAGACGAGGTCCACAAGGTCGGCAGACTCTTTCTTGGAGAAGCCCCCCACCCTCGCGTACACAGCCTGGACGATGTCAGCCTTGGTCATCCGGACTCCCATCGCACGGCACAGCCTGCCGGCTGACCACCCTGTCGATATTGCCGGCCCGGAGGGCCAGCGATGAGTGCGGCGTCATTCTAACCCAGCCTGACCGGAAGGCAATTGGTTCTGAAGCGAGTGTCGAGGGGCAGCTCCCCGCCGGCAGCTCCCCGCCGGGGGTGACGCGGGGGCGGCGCCGGTGCACCCAGCCCGGTTCACGCGGCGCGCGCGATCTCGGGGCCCTCGGCCGAGCCTTCCCGAGACACTGCAGACAGAGCCGGAGCAACGCTGCGACGACTGCGCGTCTGCTCGGCAATCACCTTGACGGCCACATACGCGTAGCCGGCAGTGAAGAGCACGGCAAACGGAGTTGCGAACCAGTGCCCCGTCTCGATCGACGCAATCACGCTGGCCAGACTGACCAAGCCAAGACCCATTTCCACGAACGGCAACTGTGCAGCCTGCTGGTAGCGCCCCGATGAGTCACCCTTCTTGGGCGTGCGCACGAACTCGCCAGACATGCTCCGCATGCCGTCCCAGACTGCCTTCGTCTGGTTGGGGGCGAGCCCGACGCCCAGCGAGATCAGCGCCGGGAGTCGGATGAGCGCGGACCATACGGACCGGCCCTGAGCTCGTTCTGCCGTTGCGTAGAAGAGGGCAAGCGACCCCGTAGCACCACCGCAGAGCGGCAGATCCACCAGCAGCATCGTCTGTAGGTCGGTCGCCGGCATGATCACCAGGGCCGGCAACAACAGGACGCTCAAGGCGATCATCAGCGGGTAGGCGAAGTGCGGCGTCATGTGAAAGAATACTTCGACCCGCTGCAGCAGGCTGAGCGGCGATCGCAGGACGCGGAACAGCAGCTTGCGGGCGGTCTGCACCGTCCCCTTGGCCCAGCGCGCCTGCTGAGCGCGGAAAGCGGACATCTCTTCCGGCAGTTCGGCCGGCGTCACCACGTCCGGTCGGTACACGAAGCGCCATCCGCGCAACTGTGCGCGATAGGACAGGTCCAGGTCCTCCGTCAGCGTGTCGTGTTCCCAACCGCCCGCGTCAGCGATCGCCTGGCGCCGCCAAATGCCTCCGGTGCCGGAGAAGTTCCACAAACACCCTGCGCCGTACCGGGCTCGGTTCTCGACCAAGTGGTGCCCATCCAGCATGAGCGCTTGCACGCTGGTCAGGAGGCTCGTCCCGCGGTTCAGATGTGCCCATCGGGTCTGCACCATGGCGACCTGGGGATCGCTGAAGCTCCCCACTGCGGTGCGCAAAAAGTCCGGTTGCGGGATGAAGTCGGCATCGAAGATGGCGACCAACTCGCCGCGTGCCGTGCGGAGCCCGTACTCCAGCGCGCCGGCCTTGTATCCGAGGCGATTTGGACGACGCACGTACTGGGCGTCGATGCCGCGCTCACGCAACTCGGCCACCTTGGCTTCGGCAATGACGCGGGTTTCGTCCGTGGAGTCGTCCAGGATCTGGATCTCCAGCCGATCTCGCGGGTAGTCGATGCGGCCGGCCGCTTCGAGAAGGCGGGCGACCACCGTGGCCTCGTTGTACAGAGGCAGCTGGATCGTGACGACGGGTAGCGCGTCGTCAGGGGGCGTCGGCGCACTTTCGGCGGCCTTGATGTGCTGACTGTGGCGCCAACAGAGCAGAACGAGATGTGCTCGGTGAAGGCCGTAGCAGCAGAGCGGAACGAGAACGGCGAAATACAGCAGTACGAGCAGGTTTTCCATCGCTGGCGCTGGTCTTACCATTCCGCCCAAGCGCAAATGTCACGGCGATGTAATCTTTTGCCGCACGATGTATGTAGGGATAATTCTGTTTTATTCCGTAGACTTATCCAAAGGCTTGTCACTGCCGAACAGGAACTCACCCCCGATGCCGAGGGTCAGGAGCACGTGGATGTCGGACATCGGGTCGTATTCGTAGTTCGTGCGCAGGCAGCTGCCCTCGACAGAGACGTTGCTGAACTTGCCGATCGCCGCGCCGGCAAACGGCGACAGCTGAAACACGCTGCCCAGCGGGATCGCGGCTCCCGCCCCCAGTCGCACGGCGCCGCCGGTGTAGCTCCGCGTGATCTCACACTCCCCCCCCCCTTTCTCCGGGATGAGGGTCACGGTCTGCTGCGCCTGAAGCTGCTCATAGACGAATCCGAGCTCGCCATAGCCACCCATCGAGCCGCGCGGCGTGCCAATGCGGGCCCCTCCACCGATGAGCTGTAGGGTCGGCGTGGACTCCACCGTGGTGGCGGATTCCGGCGTGTTCGGGTCAGCGGGTGGGTTATCGTAGTAGACGTCCTCGAAACCGAGATCGTCCAGGCCCGACTCGCCCTTCAGTCCGTACAGACCGTACGACAGGACCACGGTGAAGAACCGCGCGAACCGGAAGCCCGCCTCGAGCTCGAGGCCACCGCCGGCCTTGGCCACGTCGGTCATGGACAGCTCGTTGGTGCCGAGGCGATGCCCGTTCGGGTAGGCGCCGGACAGATTGGTATCCAGGTTGCCAATCGGAAGCAGCCCCGCCAATCGAACACCAAGCAGCACGCCGACCCCGCCTGGCTGCTCCTCGGGCGGTGGTTCCGCCGCCGGCTGCTCAGCGGCAGGCGGCTGGGCCGGAGGCGCCGGCGTGGGACCGGGCTGCCCGGGTTGAGCTGGCTGCGCCGCTGGAGCCGGCTGCGCCGGCTGGCCCGGCGCGGGAGTGGCTGCGGGTGTCGGGGTGGGTACAGGCGCGCCTGGCTGCGCCACAGCCGGCTCCAACGTGATGGCGACGTGTTTGCTGTCTCCCTGGCCGAGGGCGATCGTGGCCGCCTTGCCCTGATACCCCGGCGCCGACAGCTCGACCCGGTGCTCTCCGGGATTCAGCGGACGGTCAACGCCGAGCACCGCGGACGACACCTGCTGCCCGTCGATGCTGAAGAGCAACCCGGCGATGTTTGCCGGCTGGACGTCGACTCTCAGTGAGGGAACCTTGGGTTCGACCTCCCCGAGCTCCTGCTCTCCGCTTTGCTTGGCATCCACGAAGACCTGGGGCGCGTCGGCCCCGAGGTTCACGCGCACCAACCTGCGGTAGGTCTCGGCACTCTCCACGAGCTGCCCCACTCGATATTGGCACCGCGCGATGTACAGCAAGTGAACGGGAGCGTCGTATAGGGTCTGTGCGCGCTGCAGCAGATCCAGTGCCTGCGCGTACTTGCCCTCCCCGTAGAGCTTGATGCCCTGCGTGGCGAGCTGCCGCGCAGTGGCCTTGTCCGCGGCCGACTGCGCCTGAGCCGGAACGGATGACGTCACCGTGGCCGCGCCTGCGGTGGCAACCAAGGCCAACCTCAGCAGCGACACTGCACCGAATCTTCTACCCCGCATCATGGCTCCCCCTAGAGTGCCGCGCATCGTGGGGTCAAGAGAAGAGCGTTTTCTCAGTATCCGATGTCCACCTGCTTCGGCCGGGGCCGGGGAGCCGGCGCTGGCCTAGGCGCTGGGGCGGGCGCAGCTGCGGGGCGAGGGGCCGCCCTGGGAGCCGGTCTCTGCGCCCTGGGCAGAGTGGGTCTCGGGCGGCTCTGCGCCTTTGCCACGGCCTTTTCTTCCTGCTTCGCCGCCATCTCGGCAGAAGCATCGGCTGACGGTTCGACGGCAGGCTCCGGTGGCGCTGGAACCGGAGCGACGGAAGGCTCCTCGACCTTGGCCGCAGCCGCGGAGGGCTCCGCTTCAGGACCACCAGCAGCCGCAGTGGGCTCCTTTCCGCCGGACACGTACTTGAGGGCAGCAGCAACTCCGATGCCGAGCACCACCAGCGCGACGGCAGCAATCGCGAGGATCGCCCCCACCGGCGTCGAGCGGGACGGGCTGTCCGCGGTGTGGGTGAAGGGAGCTGCGGTGGCTCCGTTGGGGCTGTGAGCGGTTGGCTCGTTCCCAAATGGCGTCGTGTACGAGTCGTGAGACGCCGTGCTCGGCGTGTGATACATCGGGTGGGCGCCGGTGGATGGCGTCTGATAGGCCGGCTGCGCACCGGTTTGCGGCGTCCCCGTCGGCGCGAACCCCCCCGGCGGCGCCGGAACCTGTGCCATCATCGACGACGGCATCTCCCCCCGCACGTGCATTCCCACGGCAGCACAGAGCTCATTCGCCAATTCGATGGCGCTCGAGAATCGCTCCGCCGGATTGCGTGCCAGGGCTCGGGCAAACCAGGTGTCGAATGCCGGAGGGATCCCGTCCGCAACCTGTGACGGGGTGGGGAGCGGGGCAGTACAGATCTTGACCAGCAGGTCTCCCACCGCCTCGCCCTCGAACGGAAGCCTGCCAACGATGCATCGATAGGCAATGACCCCGACTGCCCACAGGTCAGAGCGATAGTCCACCGAACGCAGACCCCGCGCTTGCTCCGGGCTCATGAAGTACGGCGTGCCCAGGACGGAGCCCGTCCGAGTCGCCGAGGAGACACCGAGCGAAGCATCGGTGAACTTCGCAATGCCGAAATCGACCACCTTGGCGATGTCTGCCTGGTCGTCGTCGTCCCAAACCAAAAAGACGTTCTCCGGCTTGAGATCGCGGTGCACGATGCCAACTTGGTGCGCCTTGGCGAGTGCCCGACAGACCTGCTGGAGGATGAGCGCCGTATCCTGAGCGGAAAGACGCCCGAAGCGGTCGAGACGCTGATCCAACGGCTCTCCCTGCAGGTACTCCATCACGATGTACGGACGACCATCCGCGCTCACGCCGTGGTCGTAGACCTGAACCACGTGCTTGCTCCTGAGCTTCGCCGCCGCGCGCGCCTCGTTCTCGAATCGACTCCGCGCCTCCTTGCTGTCGACATACTCGGACTCGATGAACTTCACCGCGACGCGAGTGCCCAGCGTGGCGTGAACGCCTTCCCACACGGACCCCATCCCACCCCGACCAATCATCTCGGTGAGCCGGTACTTGTCCGCAACGAGCTCTTGCGGGACGTTCTCCTCAGGTTGGCTCATGCTGTGTCGATCGTACGTGGTCGGCAATGCGAGTGCCAGGAATATGCGTTGGGTCGCAACGCTCCCATGACACCGCGACTTGGAATGTTACGCCTGGTGGGGACACTGACTTCCCTCTTGGTTACGTACGGCCGCCCCTGGAGTTCTGAAGCCCCCAAATCGCGCTGTCTCGCGCATATTGGTTCGACATACCCCTGAGTATGTCATTTCGATTTCCAGGAGCGCGCGTGAAAACGGGCGTCGACCGGAGAAGCCGCGGGCCACTTCTGCTAGCACCGTCGGCATGACCGCTCGCCTCTTTGCCCCGGGAGCCGACGACGTCCTGTATCTCGTGGATCTGAGTGGCTACGTCTTTCGCGCCTACCACGCCATTGCGCCCCTCAGCAGCCCAACCGGTGAGCCAACCGGCGCGGTGTTCGGGACCGTGAACATGCTCGAGCGACTCTTTCGCCAAGGCCGCCCGGCCCTGCTGGCGGTCGCGATGGACTCGCGCACCGCCACGTTTCGAAAGGAGCTCTACCCTGAGTACAAGGCCAACCGTCCGCCCCCACCGGAAGACCTGAAGGTTCAGCTGACTCGCGTGGCCGACGTCGTGGATGCCCTGGGCATCCCGGTCCTCCAGCTCGACGGCGTCGAGGCCGACGACCTCATCGCCACGGCGGTCGTCCACGCGCGGGCCCATTCGCTCCGCACAGTCATCGTCAGCGCGGACAAGGACCTGATGCAGCTGGTCAGCGACGATACGCTGATGTGGGATACGATGCGCGACCGGGTAGTCGGCCCGGCGGAGGTCCAGCAACGCTTTGGCGTCGCGGCCTCACAGATGCGAGACCTGCTGGCGCTGATGGGGGACAGCTCGGACAACGTCCCTGGCGTGCCGTCGGTGGGACCGAAGACGGCGCGTGACCTGCTCGTGCAATTCCAGACGCTGTCCGGAGTGTTTGACCACCTGGACGAGATCAAGCGGAAGAAGCTCAAGGACACGCTCGAGGCGAACCGAGACCAGGCGCTTCTCAGCCAGCGCCTGGTGACGTTGAAGGCGGACTGTCCCATGTCTTTCGACCTCGATGCCCTGCGCTTCGGCGGCCGCGACCTCGACAAGCTGCGTGGTCTGTATCGAGAGTTAGGGTTCTTTCGCCTGCTGGAACGATTGGATGCTCAGTCCGCGGAACCCGAGGTTGCTGCCGAAACCCGGGCCTCGCCCCCCAAGGACGTGCAGAGCCACCACCATGCGGTCGTGCGGACCAAAGAGGCGCTCGAGCAGTTCGTGCGTGCCGCGCGCACGGCGGGCCAGCTCTCCATCAAGGTGCACACCTGTTCGCCGGACCGGCACCGTCCGACGTTGGCGGGGTTGGCGCTGGCATGCCCTGGCGGCCTCGCGGTCTACGTTCCCGTCGGCCACCGCTACATGGGGGCACCGCCGCAGCTCGACTGGGAGACGGTCCGCGAAGTGCTGTCGCCGCTGCTCGAGGAGGACCGGGTCCACAAGACGACCCATGACCTCAAGCGATTGCACCTGGTGCTGACGCACAACGGCCTGACCCTGGCCGGCCCCGCTTTCGATACTCTGCTGGCCAGCTATCTCCTCGACCCCGAAGCCCAGCACGAGGCCGAGGCGCTCGCAGCGCGAGAGTTGGGCACTGCCATCGCCAGCCCGGACGAGCTGACCGGTACCGGCAAGAAGCGCGTCGATTTCGACTCGGTAAACATCGACCGCGCCGGAGAGTTTGCCCTGGCCGAAGTCGATGCCATCGCCCGCTTGCGGGAGCCGCTAGCAGGACGCCTGGAGGAAGAGCGTCTGAGCGCCCTGTACGGGCAAGTGGAGCTGCCGCTGGCCCCGGTCCTGGCACAAATGGAGCGCCACGGTGTGGCACTGGACGTGAAGTGTCTGAGCACGCTGGGCCGGTTGGTGTCCAGTACCCTCCAAGAACTCGAACAGCGCGCGCAGCAGGTCGCCGGGCGCAGCTTCAACGTCAACTCCCCACGGCAACTCGAAACCTTGCTCTTCGACGAGATCGGTCTCAAGCCGATCAAGCGAACCAAGACCAGCCGCTCCACGGACGCTGCCACGTTGGAAGTACTGGCCCAGCATCACGAGTTGCCCCGCGTGGTGCTCGAGCACCGCAAGCTGGCCAAACTCAAGGGCACCTACATCGACGCCCTCCCGAGTTTGGTAAATCCCGCCACGGGTCGCATCCACACTTCGTGGCAACAAGCGGTTACCGCCACCGGACGCCTGTCCTCCACCGAACCCAACCTGCAGAACATTCCCATCCGGACCGAGCTCGGTCGCAGCATCCGCAGCGCCTTCGTCGCGCCCCCCGGCCACCAACTGGTGAGCGCGGACTACTCTCAGATCGAGCTACGCGTGTTGGCCCACCTGTCGCAAGATCCCGTGCTTCTCGATGCCTTCCGCTCGGGCCAGGACATCCACGCGCGCACCGCCATGGAGATCTTCGACGTGGGGGTGGACGACTTGACTCCGGAGCTTCGGCGTCGAGCCAAAGCGGTCAACTTCGGCATCATCTATGGACAGGGCGACAGCGGACTCGCCAGAAGCGTGGGGATATCCCGGGCCGAAGCCAGCAACTTCATTGCCGCCTACTACCGCCGATACCAGGGCGTCCGCCGCTTCATGCTGGACGAAACGCTGGTGCAGGCGCAGGCCAGCGAAGCGGTACGAAGCCTGCTGGGCAGACGGCGACTGGTGCCCGATATCCGCAGTGGCAATCGGGCCAAACGGTTGGCGGCAGAACGCATCGCGATGAACATGCCCATCCAGGGCACAGCTGCCGA
Organism: uncultured Polyangiaceae bacterium; assembly: GCA_964610275.1. Classification (GTDB taxonomy): domain Bacteria; phylum Myxococcota_A; class Polyangia; order Polyangiales; family Polyangiaceae; genus JAFGBI01. The sequence continues at coordinate 31,365 of CAZSVU010000047.1, forward strand.
CTTGCTCAAGCTGGCCATGCTCGAGCTCGCACCTCCCGTGACGCCGGGCACGAAAATGATTCTGACGGTGCACGACGAGCTGGTGTTCGAGGTTCCGGACGCAGAGGTCCCGGAAGCGTCGCAGCGCATTCGAGAAATCATGGAGGGGGTCTACGATTTCGCGGTTCCCCTGCTCGTCGAGGTGGGTCACGGACCGACCTGGAAAGATGCGCACTGACCCCGCTGCCTGGGCTGGTGCATCCCGACTGCTACCGTGCTCCACGCCGACGCAGCAGCGCCGCGGTCTCGACATGATGCGTGAACGGGAACATCGCCCAAGCCGTGAGCGCTCGCAGCTCGAGACTCCCTCGTGACACCAGCGCTCCAACGTCCGCCACGAAGGTCTCCAGGTTGCAGCTGACGTACACGAACCTGTCGGGGGCCCGTTCGGCCACCGCGGTTCGCAGCGGCCCGTCCAGCCCTTTGCGGGGCGGGTCGGCAATCACCACGTCGGCGTCACGGAGCCAATGGACGGCGTCACCGGCGGCGGATACCGATACTCGGGTCCGCCGCTCCGCGTCGACTCCCAAGCCCCGTAGCCCCTGCCGCAGCCCGACGATCGATCCGTCGCTGCGTTCGTTGAACCGCACCTCGCGCGAACGCGAAACCAGCCCCAACCCAATGGCCCCGGCCCCGGCGTAGTACTCGACGACGGTCGCACCCGACGGCACCCACTCGTGCACCTGCGCCACCAATGCCTCTGCCAGCACAGGATTGCTCTGGCCGAATGCAGTGGGGGGGTAGAACACGTCGACTCCACCCATTCGGTCCACCACCCAGGAAGGGCCGCCGACGCACGCCCAGTCAGAGCCCAAGATGGTGTTGGTAGGCTCTCGATGGCCATTCCAGAACAGGCTGTGGAGGGCATCTCCAAGTCGATCGCGCAGGGCGTCGAACAGTGGTCCGAGCGCTTCGGGCGATCGACTGTTGGCCACTACGACGACCTGCGCCGTCCGAGTGGCTCGCTCGACCACCACTTGCAGATACCGCACCGTCCCCAGGTGGCGTGCATCCGAATATGGCGGAACGCAAGTGTCGCGGAGAGCGCCTTTTACCTGCTTCGCGACGTCGTTGACCAGGGGGTGGTGAATCGGACAGGTGGGGATGTCGACCACCTGGTGCGTCCCCAGCCGAAACAGGCCGACCTTGGGCGAGCGGCTGCGGCCACGCACGGCCAAGCGCACGCGATGGCGGTACCCGAGTGCCGGTCCCTCGAAAGCGCGCACCGCGACCCCCGCGGGTTCGGCCAGCGCACGCAACACCTCGAGCGCAGAACGTTCGATCCCCGGTTGACCGAAACGCGGACAACCCGGACAGGGGGGGCGGTGGGAGCAGCAGTCCGGCAGCAAGCCCCGTCACTTGGTCAGCGTGGGAGGGTGCTGTCAATGGGCCGGGACCGAAACCCATCGAGTGCGCGCAGCCAGGCCGCGGCCCTGCTCTCCGGCCACGCCGGGCGGGCGACGAACGACCACGCAGGTTTCCCCGCGGGCCTTTTGGCGTATCATCCCCAGCGGAGGCCGGAGCGACCGCGCCCCTCACCCGCGACCACCCTTACTTCCACCCGTCGATGAAACCCGATCGCGAGCCGCCACTGGACTTCCGCCACTTGCGCTGTGGCCAGAAGTACCGCGTGCGGGCGTCGTTCACCGATGCGGGAGGCGACACGCACCATGTCGGAGAAGAGTGGACGTATCTGACGCATCGCCTGGGCGAAGGCGGCGACCGTGTCTTCCTCTTCATTCGCGACGCCGTCGGCGAACGTCACCCCATTCCGCTCATGGCGGACCCGGGAGATGCCTACCCCATCTGCGATCGCCTGCATGAACACTTCGAGCACGTCGTGGACGTGAGCGAGGACTATCGCCTCAATTGTGACTGTGAAGCGGGTGAGGCGGACTGGGCGGAGGTGTACAGTGGGCAGGACGAGCACGTGTACGAATGCTTCGAGTGCGGCATGGTCATCGCGAAGCAGACCCTGCCCGAGGGCGTGCACATCTCCCCGCTGGACGACAATGCTCGCGCGTCCGTGCGCGAGGTCAGCGCTCTGGCCGCAAACGTGTCCTTCGGGCGCCTGCTCCAGGCGGCGGTCGCCCATCGTCACTACCCGGCCAACTTGATGAGCGGAGGGCTGCTGGCTCAGCGCACCGACGTGGAGTCCGAGTTCGCCGCGATCCTGCAGTCCAAGGAACCGGCCACACAGCGGGCAACATTCGAGTTCGTGGCTCAGATGCGGCACCTCCCGGAGAGCTTGGATCCGCTGTTGCTGGAAGCAATGAGACGGCCTCTCATCGGAGACCTGCTCCGGGACGAAGCGCGTTGGGCCCTCGAGTGCCTGCTGCAATTCGCGGGACGTGTCCGCTCTTTTCAGCCCAAGGCCCAAGAGTTGCGCCAGGCGGTGCGTGGGTTCAAGGCCCAGGACACCTCGGCGTTGCGGGCGCCGGCGCTGGCGCTGCTGAATCGACTCGACGACTACGTGGGCGTGCGCCGCGAGGAGAGAGAAGCCGCCATCGCCGTGCTCCGCAAGATCGTCACTGCCCGCCAGTACCAAGAGGCCGACCGCTGGCTTGCGGCCTGGTCCAGCAATCATCCCGACGAAGACGAGCTCTTGACCTGCGCCTGGCTGTCGGAAGAAGCCGGCGACGGCCTCCGCGCGCGGCGGGACCGAGCCGCCCGGTGGCTCTATCAGAAGGCGCTCTTGCTGCTAGAGAGCTATGCAGCTCGGTCCGGGTCCACCGAGGGCGTGGTCCGTGGCTGGCACTTGCGGCGTCTGCAGCGCAAGCTGGCGACCATTCAGCACAGCGCCGAGGCCAGCAAGCACGCACGGGACACGACGCTCTCGGTGCTGTGCCGGCAGGCCATCGCGGCTGAGTTGGATGAGGCGGAGGCCACGCTCGCCGAGTGGGCTCAGCACCACCCGGACGAGAATGACCTACTGACCCGCGCTTGGCTGGCTGAGGATGCGGGGGACGCGGTCGGCGGAGACCAGAAGGCCGCCGCGCGCTGGCTGTATGAGAAGGCCATGGGGTGGTTTCAGGAGTACGCCTCCCGCTTCGCCGGTGGCGAGCGCGCAGCGCGCACCCGCCACGTGACTCGCGTGCGACGCAAGCTGGGTGCTTGTTTGATGTAGCCCGCCCGCGAACGCAGTTCGCGGGCCTCCGCAACCAAGCCCCGTCCCCCTCTGCGGCTGCCCGACCAGACGCGCGACACCAGGATTCCCTGTCTCGCTCACCGCCTCTCACCCCCCGACCCATACCTCGGGTTCTACGTCCCGGCGGCATTGCTTGCAGAGTACCGCTTCGACTCGGATGGGCGTCGCACAGTGCGGGCACGCACGGCTGTGGCGACGATCCAGAGCCCGTTCCCACACGCGGGCCAGCACCGTGGCGGTAACGAGCAGCAGCGTCAGCGCCAAGAAGAGTGCCAGCACCAATACCGGTGCCAGCGCCAGCACCACCAGGAGGACGACCACCCCACCGGTCTCCAGCTTCTGCCAGAGACTGGCCAGACCGACGTCACCAAGTCGCTCCAACAACCTGCTCCGTGCCCAAGTGAGTAGAAAGTTGAGCGCTAGGGCGCCGCCCGCGATCGACAGCACGACCCACCACGACGTCGCGGTGCTGCCCAGCTGGCCCACCGCGGCGCCGGCGTCGGCTGCACCCGCCAGTGCTGCGCCATTCGCTGCGATCTCGTGGGGCAAATTGGCAGCGGTCAGAAGGTGTGAAGTGGCCACCACGCAGACCGTCCGCACCCCCTGGTCCAGGTGCAGGCTCCGGTAGAGCTCCTCGGCATCCGCTTCATGCTCAATCAAGAGCTCCACCACCGCGAGAGCGAGTCCCACGCCGACGGCAGCCGGGCTCACCAACCAGTGGTCACCGAGCGCGGGGTCCCCCCCCAAGTGAGTCCGAGCCAACAAAGCCGCTTGCATGGCCAGCAGGGTCAGCGCGGGACGGCTGGCAGCGAGTCCTGAGACCACGGTCAACTGGGCGACGAATTCGAGCATGGTCTACCTCCGCTTCCGCCTCCCTCACGGGGCCGCACTCACGAGGTCACCGAGCGCTGGTAGTGGCATTTCGAACAGCAGGTAGTAGAGCGCCACCGTCGCCCCCACCATCACGCTCGTCACCAGCAACAGGGCACCGCCGAGCAGCAACGGTAGAGTCCACTCCCACCAATCCAGTCGCTGCGTCTCGGCCTCGCGCTGCACCCGATTCTCTATCAGGCGAAACGCACCCTCGACGAAAGCAAGGGCAGTGGCCAGCGTGACGACCGAGGCCACCAATCCGTTGACCACGGGCAGCCCGGCAACGACCACGTCCGCCAACAGGCCAACCAGCGCGAGCACCACCAGCAGCAGCTTGACGCTGAATCGAGTAACGAGTCGACGTCGCAGCGAGAGCCAACGCAACGGACGCCGGACCACGGCCAGATGTAGCGCCACCAGCCCCAGGAACCGAACCGGCGCCGCCAGCAGGGGCACCAGCCCGGTCAGAAGCGTGCCAGCGGTCAAAGCGCCATAGCAAAGCCAGCGACGCCGGTGCCACCGGGCTCCGAGGTCTTGCACGACCGCAAGCGCTCCCCCCGTGGGTTGGCAGAGTGCGCGCTCGCAGTGCGGGCAGGGTTCGCTCCGCAGAATGCTGACGCGCAGCACCTTCTCCGCGCAATGGCTGCAACGACCCGCAACGAGCAATCCTTGCCGGTGGCTGTCCCGGCGAGAAGGGCCCCCTCTGGATTCAATCGATCCTCTGGGCAACCCCGAGTCAGCCCGGGCTGTGGATGGCTGCGCGGATTGCGTGCCCACTGCACCGGGTAGCGTAGCAGAAACCCGCAGCGGCCGGGCGGTGGAGCCCCCGCTGAGCCATCCTTGATCCATGTTTCGCCGGCCGCCAGCGTGCGCCGAAACATGGGATGG
>CAZSVU010000048.1:0-35526 GCA_964610275.1 uncultured Polyangiaceae bacterium
GCGACCTTGCTCCATCTTCTTCACCCCGTCCGGCCCGAACTCCGAGCAAGGGTGCGGCCGCGGTCAGCCGGATCTAGCGCCTCCCCCGAGAACGAAGCCCCCGGAACAAGTCTCGCAGCAACGGGAATGGATTGAGATTTGGGTAGCCCAGGATCAGCGCCGAGATGGCGATGGCCTCGTCGTGCAGCGGACCACGTAGGACCCCGTGACCGTCCAGGCCCCTCGCCACCGTGTAGTACTCGACCTTGGCCCAGAATCGCTCCCCTCTCAGCACGTCGTCGCGGAGTTGTTGGTAGTAGCTAGTCATTCCCCCCACGGCGTATTTCCGCCACCCGTTCCTGACCTCCTCGGGCGGCATTGGCGCCTGCAGGCGCTCGATCATGCGCTCCACGCGACGCAGTATCTCCTGCTTGTCACGGTTCATCAGAACGTTGCTCCCAGACCGTATTTGAATCCATTGAAGTTGGTGATCAACGTCTGAGTTGCCCGGGCGCCGCCCTGGGCGACTCCACCCTGAAGCACGATGCTGGGTCTCGTCGCGGTCACGATCTGGCGCACCACCGCGAAATTCCCGTACGGCTGAAGGCAGAGCTCTCCAATCGCGTCCGACGAGGTCGGGTACAGTCGTTCGGTAAGAAAGCGGCCCTTGCTGCCAGCTTCGTTGGCATACCGTACGAGATTTCTCCCTTTCGTCATGACGGAGACCGTGACAGGACCTGAGAACGATAGAGCGTAGCTGCTGGCCTGGTCCGCCGCCACGCCTCTCCGGACCAGCTGCTTGGCAGCGACGTCACGCGTGACCCGGACGCTGCGAAGCAACGTACCAGCAGATCTTCCCCGACTCCCTATCAGTGCGACTCGGTCCTTCACTCCCGCCCACGCCAGCTTCCCCATCTGGAGAACTCCGCGCCGGGCGGCCGGGGACGTCGCCAGCCGCGCCGAAAACCGCGCCAGGCCGAATCCCGCCCTCGCGATGGAGGCGTAGCTGAGCACCTCCGCGGTGCGCCACCAGCCCTGGGCGCGGCCGGCGTCCAGCGCGGCTTTGGCATCGGGCGGTAGCTTGGGACCGATGAGGTTTTCGGAGATGTACTCGTAGGAGTTGGTCGGTATCCGACCGGTGGCGTCCTTGAGATTGACCGGATCGCCGACCGAGTACGTGTACGGCGCAAACGCTCCGGGCGTATCGAGCAGCTTCTCCGGTTCGAACACCGCCACAGGATCCGGTGCCAGGAAGATCCCCGCCTCCGGACGATACGGACGCGCACCGAAGTCACTCAGACCAGCGCCGGAGTCGATTTCGTTTCCGACGTATCCGTACGGCTCCGACGCGCCACGCTCTTCGTGAACGGATCCATAGGGGTGATGCCCCGACCGGCGCACCACCGCGCCGCGGGCGTCGGTGATGACCACAGGCGTGCCCTGGTGGTCGTTGAGGAAGAAGACCGCGTCGTCGGGCACCTCGTCGATGGCGCGAGGCCCGGACTGGGCCCGGCGCTCGGATCCACACTGACACCCGGGCGCCAGCAGGACGACCAGTGCGATCAGCGCCAGCAGGGCGCGACGGGTTGCGATGGACAGGCGGCTCGTGGCGGAGTGGGACACGCTGCACCCATCGTCCGGGTGGGGCGCGCAGTTGTCAGGAAACTGGCCCGGTCCGAGACCGATGTGCGGCGTTGGCGTCGACCCGTGTCGACTCGGGTGGCCCCGTCCGTCAAGGGGCCGCCGGCACCAGTGCCACGTCGTCGAGCCAGACCTCGAAGCTCACGTCGCGAGCCTGTTCCGGACGCGGCACCACGAAATGGAGCTCGGTGGCACGACTGAGATCGAACTTGGCTTTCACGCCCCAGCCGCCTTGCTCCAGCGTATCGAAACGCACGGTGTAGTTCGCCCATTCGCGACCGACAGCGCGGTACGCCGCAAAGTGATTGTCGCACACCTGACCGGGAGGCGCCGAACAGTCTCCACCATAGCTCGCGTCGAGCGTGTCGCGGGTCGCGACGCTCACGCGCAAGCGCACTGGAGATTCCGCCCGCGCCCAGAACCGGATGCCACTGAAGCCGCTGAGATCATAGGCGGCACCACCGTGGCGTCCGAGCTTGGCTGCCACGCCAGCACCCCACTCCCGAAACGCCTCACCCTTGAAGTGTAGGGCCTGGCGGCTGCGGCCACGGCAGCCGGGAATGACGCGCATGGCCTGGATGGGGCCGTAGGGCACAGAAAGGGTGCCGGTTCCGTCGTGGAAGGCCACCCAATGTCCGGTGCGTCCCGCTCTGGGGCAAATCTGGCCGTCACCATCTTCCATGTCGTCGATGAGCAAGGGGTGTTGGCACCACTCCGCCGCTGGAACCGGCCGACATCCGCCCGCAACGGGCGCGGCGAACTCGCCGACGCCACGCGTGTCACCCCAGCTGGCTGCCGCGCTCGGAGTCGTTCGCACGTCAGAGCCAAACCAAGTCCATCCGACCAGCCCCAAGCCACCGATCCCCATGACGACTCCAGCCAGAGCTGCCAGCTGGACCGGGCGTTGAGAGTGCCACCACCGCTCCCAGACGCTGGGCACCGCTTCGCTCAACGTGGGATCCGATCCGTCCCGCCCGCCGTCAGGGTCGGCCGCCGGCCGAATGGAGATGGCCGGGAGCGAGGCGCGAATGTCGGGCGCCATGCCCGAGCTCTGCACCGCCCCCAGGAGCTCGGCGAAAGCCTGGCCCACCGAGCTGGGCCGGTCGGCAGGATGCCGAGCGAGCATGCGCAACACCGGAGCGTCGAGCTCCGCCGGAAGGTTCGACACCACCGCGGATGGGGGCGCTGGCTTCTCCCGCGCGTGCTTCATGATGAGGCCTGCGATGTTCTCGCCCGCGAACGGTACCGTGCGCGTCAAGAGCTCGTAGACGAGCACGCCGAACGAGTAGACGTCCGAGCGGTGATCGAGTGGCTCCCCCAGGCACTGCTCGGGAGACATGTAGTGCGGCGTTCCGAGCAGGGTGCCTGGACTGCTCTGGTGGATCGCACCGCCTTGCGTGAGCTTGGCCGTGCCGAAATCGAGCAGCTTCGGGAACGGCGCCCCTTCATCATCGAAGGTCAGGAACACATTGTCTGGTTTGAGGTCGCGATGGATGACACCACGCGCGTGAGCGGCATCCAAAGCACGCGCCACACCCTTGAGCACCAGCACCAACTCGGCGGGGGAGAGTCGACCACGTTCGTCGAGGAAGGCGGCCAGCGTCAACCCGTCGAGCTGCTCCATCACGTAGTACTGGCGTCCGTCCGGAAGCTCACCAAACGCGTAGATGTCGATGATGTTCCGATGTCGAATCCGGTTGACCGCGCGGGCCTCATCCAGAAAACGAGACACCATCTCCAGATCCTGGGAGATCGAGCGGTCGAGCACTTTGATCGCGGCACGCTTGCCAATCACCGGGTTCAGCGCCTCGTAGACGACACTGAACCCCCCGGCTCCGAGCCGACGACCCACTCGGTACTCACCGATCTCGTCACCGGGCCGCAGTTCATCCGCGAACAGTTGATCGGCTTCCTTCATCCGGCTCCCGTGCTACCGAAGCAGACAGTACCACTTTTCGTCCAGAATGAGCACGAGCGGCACGCCAGCCCGCGTGTCCCGTGGATTCGAGAGGCAGGCCCGTGGAGCTCAGGTCCCCACGAAATCCACCACCATGATGTCCGGCCGGCAGTAGATGCGTAGCGCTGGTCGGTCCACGCCCACGCCAGAGGAGACGAACAGATCGGTTCTGGCGATGCGGAAGCGCCCGAGGTCGAAACGCCGTCCGTACCGCGACGGCACGACGAAGGCACCCAAACCGGGGATGCGGAACTGGCCACCGTGATAGTGGCCGCCGAACACGGCGGTCGCGCCCAGCGATGCCAACTCGTAGATATTGTCCGGATTGTGGCTCAGCACCAACGTGAGATCCGCCTCACCCACGGCGCCGGCTTCGAGCTTCACTCCCCAGGGGTGCTCGGTGCCACAGAGCTGAACCGTGGCACCGCCGCTCAATGTCAGTCGCTGGCACCGACCACTCACGAGCTGCACTCCCACGCGCTCCAGTACCCGCCGCACCGCGAACGAGTCGGTCCAAAAGTCATGGTTGCCTAGGACACCGAACACGCCCAAGCGCGCCTCGAGTCGGTCCGCGAGCAGTCCCTCAATCAGGTCCACACGTCGCCGGGTCGACACGAAGTCCCCGGTCAGGACGAGCAAGTCCGGGTCTTGACGCGCGGCGGATTCCAACGCGCCAACGTAGTACTCGTAGGGCACCTGATCCGTGACGTGCAGATCCGATAGTTGGACCACGCGCAGTCGGTCTCGTTGCAGGCGTGGAACCACTACCCGGTGGCGAATCACAGCGAGGTCAGTCGTCGTGTCCGGGTGCCAGTTGCTCCGGAGAGGCGGGCTCACACTGACGGGGGCCTCGGCACGGGCGCATCGGCGCAGAACGACACGTCGGATTTCGCCAGCGACCACCAATCCGAGGACCACGAGTGGCACCACTGTCCAACGTGCGGACAGGCGCGCTGAGCCGAACCACACGGCCGCACCGGCCAGCAACAGGAACCCGCCCACGAGAGTCGCCGTCTTCAGCGGCCCGTCGGTCCAGTTCATCACCCAGCGATTGCTTGCGAAGAGCCACAAGCACACCGCCGCGGCCACCCAAAGCGCAATCGCGCCAATTTGCAGCCAATACTCGCTCATCCTCTGCACAATCAAGCCATACTGCGGAAAGTAGGCACTCCATCCTGTACCACGAGGAGAATTCGTGGAGCTATCGTGCACTCCGCGTTTCCGCGCAGCGGCACCGACCGCGACTCGGGTCACGACGACACAGCGAGGTGCACCCGGAACGAATCCGCTACGCGTCGCCGGAAACGAACGACGGCAACGTCACTCTGGGCGCTGGCTCAATGGCGTCCCGGCACGCAACTCGCGAACACCCACGCCAAAGTGCGTCCGCAGCAAGCGGCTCAGGTGCTGCTCGCTTCTCAGGCCCACCCGCTTGGCGATGGTGCGCAACGGCAGCGCCGTGCCCCGGATCAGGTCCCTGGCCTGCTCCATTCGGATGGAGCGCACGGCCCACATCGGAGACTGGCCAGTGATCTTGCGATACTTGCGGCAGAGGTGGTGTCGGCCAATGCCCACGTGTCTGGCGATGGCATCCAGGGTGATCGACTCGTCGACGTGCTCCAGCACGTACGCTCTCAGCTGACGCTCGAGCGCCCCGGCCGAATCGACCGCCAACCGCTGGCATTCGTCAACCAGCAGCTTGAGAAGATCGGCGCGGTACCTCGTCGCGCCTTCGAAATCAGCATGCCTCTCGACGAGCACCCAACGCGCCAGCTCCCGCAGGCGCCCGGCGCTGTCCTGGATAGCGCAGGGCTCGGTGGGATTGAGCGCAGGCCACGCGAAGGAAATGACTACGCGCTCCAGCTCTTCGTCGCCGGCAACGTTTTCCTCCTCTACGAAGTCGTTCCGATGAACGAGGGCGTCCCCACCGCCCAGGGATACCGTGTCCGCTTCGTCCCGAAGCTCGAGGTGACCGCCCAGCACGACGATAACCCGGAAATCCGATGTCCGCGGCAACTCCTGCCTCCACCCCGGAGGCAGGGTTTCAACCACCGCCTCGATGAACTGGGGACCCTCCACCGCGCGCATGGAGGGCAGCGACGGGGATCCCGGGGGCGGCGTGAGCACGGCCCGGATCTCGCTGTGTCGCTCGGACTCAAAACTGGGTTCGTATTCAGGTAGCGCTGACATGGTTGCTCGTGTGCGTTGTCCGCGGGCAGGGGGTGCACAAGCTGCGGAAGGGTTGCCGCCTAGCAACCCAAAGCCTCTCCAATCTCAGATAATAGCCCGGGCCGCTGGATCCACAAGGGGGGAGAAGTCAATTCGAGTGACATCCAAAGGGAGCTTCACAATTTGCACTATCTTGCTCGTGACCCCCCAGGATTCAGCCATCACCCCTGGGGGTGATTGCACATGGGAATTGGCTCTTCACGCGCGCCGGGCACTCACCGGAAAGCGCAAGAATCCAGCACGACCATCAGCAGGCGGTCCGACTCCGTAGGGTCCCTGGGATTGCGCAAGCTTGCCTCCCGGCCTGCAATTTGCCGATCCAAGCCCAGGCAGTTCTTGCACGTCGTTGACACTGGCGCCCTGACGGCCGTTGCTTTTCAGACCAGACGATGACGACTCTCGGTGCCTGCCCGGCGAAATGCGCTGCCTTGGTTACCCGCGCGCCGAGTCGGCGAATCCGGGAGGCGATGCGCCTCGGCGAACCGTTTCCACCACCACCGCCGGTAGCAACAGGCTGGTGGTCCGACTCACGCCGCGGGCCGTTTCTGCGCTCACTCGGCGATCAGCACGATCGGAAACTCGGCCTGCACCGAGCCACGCTTGGGCTTGGGTAAGCTTGGCTTGCATGTGGAATCGAGAATGCACTCGACCACCTGGCCACAAGCCACGCTGGTTTCGGCGGCTCGGGTCACGCCAGCGGTCTTCCCATCTGGCCGGATCGTGAGTCTCACGCCGACACGCCCACTGAGGCCAGGATCGCGTCGGGTGCCAGCTGCGCACTAGGTGGTACGCGGCGCACCCGGGGCAGCTTTGCCCCTGCCCCGGCAGGATCTCGTACTGCACCCGAACCGGCGGCGTGCTCTGCTCCGACACGTGAGTGGTGCAGAGCGACCTCGATGCGGGGCCGGCCCGAGTCACGGCCGGTTACCGAGCTAGCGCAGGTGTAGAGTCCGGAGGTCGCCTACGGCGGCAGTGAGCAGCTGTGGGGTACAGGTACTCCAGCCTCAGTGAAGCGTTTCAGCGAAACTGCTCGGCCGGTGTGTCGCTCCGGGAATTCTGCGGCGACATTCGAACGTCAAGGATTGTCGTCGGCGATCGTCTCGCGCTTGCCAGGCATTAGGCAACGTTGCTCTTCTTGTGCGACCCCGACGATGAAGACCGTTGACCGATACCGCCTCGCCTACCCGTTGGCCGTCTCGGCTGCGCTCTGGATTGCTCTCGCGTGCAGAGCTGAGCCGGGCGACGCCGCACTGCCCACCGGCACGGACTGCGTCCAAGACGGGAACTGCCCAGAGGGTCGCGTCTGCAGGAACGGTGTCTGCGTGCGGTCGGGGGAACCGGTTGCGACGGCTGACCCAGACGGGGAGGCCGGGGCTGCCGCGTTGGACAACGCGCCCGGCGGGTCGCTGGAGGGTGTGGGCGGCACGAGCGTCCCGCTCGACAGCCCTGATGGCGACGGTGTGGGCGGCGCGCCCACCACCCCGCGCGACGAGGGCCTTGGTGGAATGCCGGTGGGCACGGGCGGCTCTGGCTTGGGGGGAGCAGTGGTGGGTACCGGCGGGGGGGGCGTCGACGAGCCGCCAGTGGATGAGACCCCAGTCACGACACCGGACGGCGAGGACCCCGAGGACGTGGACTCAGGCGCGCCGGCGACCGACGGCGGCCCCGCCGAGACGTGCAGTGGCGAGTGGGGTGGATACAGTGATGGCACCATCACTTGGTACACCTTCAGCCAGGGCACGGCGGCCCTCGGCGACGTCAACTGCAGCTTCGGCATCTCGCAGAATCCGGACCGCGTCAATCACGTGGCGACCGGCGACGGGGAGTACTTCGCGGCCATCAATACAGCGGACTACGCGGGGGCCGCGGCCTGCGGCGCGTGTGTGCGGGTCACCCGTCACGACACCGGTCAGACGATCACGGCCACGGTGGTGGACCACTGCCCCGTCGAGTCCAATCCCAAATGCGTCGCCGGCCACATCGACCTGAGCCAGGCTGCCTTTGCTGCCCTCGGTCCAGTGTCGGACGGCTACGTGGGCTCGACGGCTGGGTTGGGCCGGATCTCCTGGGCCTACGTTCCCTGTCCCACCTCGGAGACGGTCTCTTTCCGCCTGAAGGAGCCGGACAACTCCTACTGGAACGAGGTGATGGTGGCAGGACACGTCTACCCGATCCGGGGCGTGCAAGTGCTGGTGAACGGCACCTGGGTGAACGCGATTCGTCAGGAATACAACTTCTGGTTGGCACCCGACGGCAACATGGGCACGTCGCCCTACCGCGTACGCGCGACCGACATCAACGGAAACGTCGTGGAGGGCAGTGTCTCGCTCCTTGGCGGTAGCCAACCGAGCGGGCAACAGTTCGCCTGCCAGTAGCATCCGCTCACTCGTACGAACGTCGAGCGGGCGCGGACTGCGTGCGCCGCGGGGGCCGCGTCAGCCGGTCCGTCGCGCTCGCGCCGAGACCACCCACGCCAGCTTCGACGCCGATTCTTCCCACCGCGCTCGCCGTTGAGGCGAAAAACACACCTGAGCGAAACCGGATGGCTGGCACCCTCGTGGAAGTTGTGGGACAAGTCCTGGCGGGTGTGTTGACGAGAGCGAGCGGTGAAATCTAGGTCGAAGTGGGTCGTAATCGGGCTATTTGGGCTGGCGTGGTCCTGCACGTTGAACCCGCAGTCCGAGGAGCCCTTGACGGGTGGCGGTGGCGCGAACGCCGACATCACGGAGACCGGCGGCACAGAGACGGCGAGCAGCGGTGGCTCGAGCATGGGCGGCTCCGGCTTCGGCGGTGCCGTCGGTAGCGGCGGCATGCCCATGGGATTGGGCGGCACCACAGGCACTGGCGGCGGTGCCAGCTCCGGTTGCGGAGATGGAATCTGCGCAGCCACCGAAAACGGCAGCACCTGCCCGGAAGATTGCGGCAGCCCGCCTGGTGGAGGCGCTGCCGGATCCAACACCGGCTCCGCCGGAGCATCCTGGGCAGCAGCAGGCGCAATGTGGGGTGGCGCGGCGGGCACGACGTGGGGCACAGGAGGCGTAGGCGGGGCCATTGCCGCAGCCGGTGAAGCGGGCACCTCAGGTGTCGCCGGATCCGGTCCCAGCGTCGGGCAGGCGGGCCTCGCTGGCACCGGGCCGGGTGGTCATGCCGGATCCGTCGCGACTGCTGGCCAAGGCGGCGCAGCAGGCCGGGCCGGGCAAGGCGGCGCAGTAGGCCGGGCCGGGCAAGGCGGCGCCACCACCGCCGGTGGCCAGGCCGGAGCACCGTCTGCCGGAGGAGTGGCTGGGACGAGTCCGCCCGCTGGTGCCGGCGGCGATCAGTAGGACGCGCCACCAGCCCGACACGCCCGACCCGGTGACGCTCCGGCGCTTCGATCCAACCTCCGTAGCCGCGACGTCGCAACGCAACGACATCAGGCTGCCACGCCACGCTCCACCAAGGCGTCCGTGGGTGGACTTCTCCGCGTGGTCGAGCGACGCTCCACGCGCCGCACGTCCTCCGCACCCCGCATGGCTTCGCAGCCCAGGGGGACTGCGCATCGCCAACCACCGGGAAGACCATGCTCCAGATCAAACCCGTCGTCGCGTGTCAGTGGGATCTGGTGAGCCTGGGCGAGGTGATGCTGCGACTGGACCCTGGCCCCGGAAGAATCCACACCACCCGTGGCTTCCAGGTTTGGGAAGGTGGCGGAGAGTACAACGTGGCCCGTGGTCTCCGCCGCTGCTTTGGCAAGCGCACCGCCGTCATCACGGCGCTCGCCAACAATGCGGTGGGACGCCTGGTCGAGGACTTGATGCTGCAAGGTGGTGTGGATCCGTCCCTCGTCCGGTGGAAAACAGACGACGGTGTTGGCCGCGCGGTGCGCAACGGTCTGAACTTCACCGAGCGTGGCTTTGGGCCTCGCCCGGGGCTCGGGTGCTCCGACCGAGGGCACACAGCCGTGTCGCAGCTGACGCCAGACGACTTCGACTGGGAGGATCTGTTCGGACGACGCGGAACGCGGTGGCTGCACTCGGGGGGGATCTTCTGCGGGCTCAGCGAATCCACTCCGCTGGTGGCCGAGCGCGCCTTCGAAATCGCCCGCAAGCATGGAACGGTGGTCTCGTACGATCTCAACTATCGAGACTCGTTGTGGCGAGAGTACGGCGGCCGAACTCGCGCTCAGTCCGTCAATCGCCGACTGGCCAAGTCCGTCGACGTCCTGTTTGGAAACGAGGAGGACTTCTCTGCGGCGCTCGGCTTCGAGGTCCCCGACACCGACGCCAACTACTCCGAGCTCAGAGCTTCGAGCTTCCGGAAGATGATCGACCAGGTGGTCGAGGCTTTCCCGAACGTTTCGGTGGTGGCCACCACCCTGCGAACGGCGCGAAGCGCGAACGTGAACGGGTGGGGAGCCATCGGATACTTCGACGGCAGGTGCTGCGAAGTTCCCCAACGTGACGTCGAGATACTGGACCGGGTGGGAGGCGGGGACTCGTTCGCCTCGGGTCTGATCCACGGCTTGCTCGAGGGCCGGGAGCCCCAGTGGTCACTTGAATGCGGGGTGGCGCACGGCGCCCTGGCCATGTCCACTCCCGGGGACACCAGCATGGCACGTGCTGCGGAGGTCGAGCGAGCCATGCTGGGCGGCAACGGGAGGATCCAGCGATGAGCAGCGCACGAGTTCTGGCGACCATCGAGTCCGTTGGGTTGGTGCCGATAGTCCGCGCTCCATCAGCCGAAGCGGCGCTACGTGCCGCCCGAGCGATACGGGACGGAGGCGTGGACGTGGTCGAAATCACCATGACGGTGCCGAACGCGCTCGCCGTCCTCGGACGACTCGCGAGTGAGGTCGGCGGGGACGTCGTACTGGGCGCCGGCACGGTGCTCGACGCGGAAGCGGCGCGTGCCTGCATCGCCGCTGGCGCGGAGTTCATCGTCTCCCCCGGCGTCGATCTGGCCACCATCGAGACCGTCCGCTCACTGGACAAGGTAATGGTGCCCGGAGCGCTCACTCCCACGGAGGTGATCGGCGCATGGCGCGCGGGCGCCCATCTGGTGAAGGTCTTTCCCTGCTCCGCTGTCGGCGGGGCGAAGTATGTGCGAGCACTGCGCGCCCCGCTGCCAGCGGTCAAGCTGCTGCCGACCGGCGGGGTGAACCTGGACACGGCGGCCGAGTTCATCAACGCCGGCGCGGCCGTGCTGGGAGTCGGCAGCGCGCTAGTGGATCTCGATCTGCTCGAGCGTTGCGGCGACTCGGCCTTGGCAGATCGTGCGCGGCAGTTCCTGGCGGTGGTGCAGCAGGCACGACGTGCGGCGGCGAATCCGCCCGGCTGACGCCGACACGCGTGCGGCGTCCGAATCGTCCGGCCCCGCCCCGGGTCCCAGCTCCGGACGGTCCGAGCGGCCAGCAGACCCGGTATCGCCACACGGCCCGCTCGAAAGCCCATTGCTTCCCAACCCGTGTGGAAGTGTGGTCGAAGGTGCGCCATCCAGAACCAGGCTCGGGCGGCAAGCCGGTCGCTGGAGAGAGCCTGGTATCGAGCGCCCTTCAGCGCCGCACGTCCGACCAGCACGCGACGAAGAAGACGACTATTGCGGCGCTGCTCCAGCCACGCAAAATGGCCAGCCGTGCGCGTCGATCCTCGGGTCGCCGCCGTCCTCGACGGGGACCGGCAAGCGGCAGAATCCCTGCTGGGCGAGTTCCTCCCGCGAATCCGCAACGTGACGCGGACGCTCCTGGGAAGGGATCGAGGCGTGAACGAGGTGGCCCAGAAGGTGCTGGTCGAACTGTTGCAGACTCTGCCGGACCTGGGAGCGCAACCACAGAAGCGGTGGTGTGACCGCTCCACGGTGCGCGTCGCGCTCGACCACATCCGGGAAGAGCAAGTTGAAGCCGACGACGTCGACGACGTCGACCCGCAAGAAGACGACACGCGAGTGTCGTTGCCAGACGGCTACTTGGTACGCCGCGACATGGTCAAGTTGCTGGATGAGTTGCCCCTCGACCTGCGTGCGGCCTTGGTCATGCTCAAGCTACTCGAGTTCTCTCTCGCGGAAGCAGAAGCCGTGGAGAACCTGCCCAGGGAAGTCATCGTGGATCGGGTAGAGCAGGCCCTGGGGATGCTCCGACAGGTGGCCGAGCAGAAACTGGGTGGGGCATGACCGAACAGGACGCAGCTCGGACCGTGGTCGATGCGCTCACTCGCACGCTGGACGCGCAAGGGCCGGCACGTCTGATCAAGCTGAAACACGCCCATGACATGGTGTGCGCGGCCATCGACGAGCACACCGAAGCGGAGCGAGCCCGGTCGACGTCACGCGGCCCGTCCCACCGCCGGTTGGTTCTCGTGCTGGCGGCGGCCACATTGACGCCAGGCGCCGTGGCTGCGGCACTCTGGCTCGTGCTCTTCTGGCGTGACCAAGATGCACGGGTCAACCAGCCAGCCTCGGAGGTCTCCGCTGCACCAGCGGTACCGAGCCCAGCGGTAACCGACCGCTCCGTCCGTTCCGACCCGCCGACACCCTCCACGCCCTTGGGGCAGGCTTCCGCTACCGATATCACGGGCAGGGTCGAATCCCACGCGTCCGCGACTGCCACCGGTAGCGCAAACACCCCCGTGCTTGCCGCGCCTGCGGCCAGCGTCGACGCGGCCGACGCGCGCCCGGTCGAGGCGCTGCTGGAGCGTGCCAGCGTGTTGCGCCGCCGCGGCAAGCTCTCAGAGGCTGAGCGAACCTACCTCCGCGTGATTCGTCTCGACTCCGAATCGATCCCTGCGTACGTCGCCATGACGGCCGTGGGTTCACTGCGCCAGGCCAAGGACCCGGCGGGCGCACTCGACGTGTACCGGCGCGCACGGGAGGTCCAACCCAACGGAGCGCTCGAGGTGGAGATACTCACCGGGATGGCGCGAGCGTATCAACGCCTCGGCGATGCCTCGGGAGAAATCCGAACGCTCCGGGAGCTCGCGGTCGCGTATCCGGACGACGCCGCGGCGGACGCGGCCCGCAAGCGGCTCCGCAAGCTGGGCTCGCGACCCTGATGTGATCCCTACACCGTAATTCCGACGCAGCGTGCGCGGCGCGCAGCTGCGACCTTGTCGACGCACCTCCCCCTTCTGATGACACGATTGGTGAGCCCGGGACCTCGCTCGCGCTCGCCTGTGACTACTCGCCACCCGGCTGTGGAGTCATCAGTCAGGTGTCCTTCGAAGCGGACAACGATCTGGACGGACTCGTCGACTGCGACGACCCAGACCGCGAGCCATACTGCGGCGGCGTGGATCTGTACGGCATCTTCGATCCCCCCACCGAGACTGCCTGCACCGACGGCGTCCACGACGATGCCGATGGGTTGACCGATTGCCTGGATTCGGACTGCGCGGATGATCCACCGTGCGTGGACGATGCGCTGTACGGCGTGCCCGGGCTCCCCGACGCGGATCCGTAGCCCGGACCCCAGTCGGCCCACCGCTTGCTGGAAGCGACAGCCCGCCCACAGCTGCGCTGCAGGCCCCGCTCGAACCGGCCTTCAGCGGCAGAGCACCCTCGCTCGGAGGTTGGGCCGGGCGGCGTGAAGATGATGGAGCAACGTCGGTGAGTTAGGTGGCGCGGAGATGGTGCGGCGAGGATGCGCACAAATTCGCACTGGGCGTCCGGCGGAACATGGATCAAGGATGAGCGGCAGAGACTGGCGGTTCCCTCGCCCGGTCCTACTGAGTAGAGTGCGAGCGAGGCTCCTAGCGAGCCAGAGCGTTACATGCGACTCATCTTGCTTCTCATCGCCGTAATCATGGTGTGGCGCACCTATCAGGTGATGCGCAAGGGCCCGAACGCGGTCCACTCGGTACGGCTCGGGTTCTGGCTCACGATGATCGCCTGGGTGCTCACGCGAGTGCCCATCCTGGGCTACCTCGCGGTCGGGTTGCTGGCGCTTTCGGTACTCGGGTGGATCGCACCCGGGCTCCTGCCCCGGAGGAAGAAGTCCCAGGATGTCGTGGAAACCGGGGGGGAGCCGCTGGACGAGTTCGCGCCGCTCGGCGAAGCGCTGGAGCTGCTCCCGGAGGCGAAGGAGATCGCTCGGCTACCGGAGGAGCAGGTCTATCTCTACTTGCAGCGCCCAGAGGCTCCCATACGCTTGGCGGCAGCCGAACGGCTGCGCACGGTCGCGACTCCCGAAAACGCCGACCGAATCGTGGAGCTTCTGCACGGGTCACGACGCGAGATCGACGAGGACGTGCGCCTCAAGCTGGCGCTGGTGCTGGCACAATGGAACCGAACCGAAACACTGCCAGTGCTTGCCGCAGCGCTGAAGCCGGATCGTTCCGGGCGTTGGGACGCATTGGCGGCGTTGGTGCGACTGGATGCGCGCCAGTACGTTCCCGAGATCCTGACTCTGGCCGCCAGCGAACCGCGCCCCGTGGGGACGGCCAACGCGATTCACGCTGCCGTGCGCCTGGGTGGTGGCGAAGATCTGATGCAGCCACGCGCGCGCAAATTGGTGCGCCGCTACGTTCGCGGTGCCGGGGACCTGCTGCCCGCCGCCGTGCACGACGTACGGGCCGTCGCCGAGCTTCTCAAGTCCTCTCACGACCCCGAGCAATGCGAGCTCGGCGATCGACTGGATCGGCTGCTGCAATTCACCGAGGTGTCGGAAGTCCACCGCGACATCCGCCGCGACGACGACGAATAGGTCCGCTACGGGTGTTGCCCACGCACCACACCGCCCGACGGAAGTGTGGCGATGTGGTCGCACACCACGCTCAGACGCCGTATTTCCGGTGCGGTCTCCGGCTTTGATTCCGGGCACTTCCGTCACATCACGGATACTGGCACGAACAGTGCTTTTCCGTTGCACGGTCGAGCGTGGCGCTCCACGCCACGCGACCCGCGCTGCTCAGGGCAACCCTGAAACCGACAGCTGACAGCGCGGTGAGTGCGGATCCCGTGCGGCTGCCGCCACGCGGCGCCGGAGGGCTCGAGCTGCCTCGCTGCGCAGAACGGATCGAGCCATGCAACTTCCTTCTTTTCACGAACGACCGGGGACGCCGCACAAGCGCTCACAGCCCCCACCGCGACGGTCGCGCCGCTCGGCAAGACGAGCCCCTCCCACTGAGCCCCCGCGTCGAAAGACGACCCCCCACGCAGACCGACCGCAAGCGCGCAAGCTTCAGCCGCCCATCGCAACGACAAGACGCCCGGCCGCCACGGGTACTCTGGGTCGCAGGGTGCTTTCGGTCGCGAGGACCGCGTCCTCCCTGTGGCGCGTCGCCTCTTGCCTTACCAGTGCCTGCTTGTGCGTCGCACTCGCACAGCTGAGCGCCCGACACGCGGCGGACACGGAGTTTGACGAGGCCGGATCCCTGTAGCCGACGACGTTGCGTGCGCCACCCGTTGGCACGCAAAATGCTTACTCACGCCTCCCATGCGGCTAGAGCCGCCGAGTGTGCCATTCGTGATTGCCTGACCTCATGCCGTCCCCACGGTGGCCTGGTCTACGTCACCGTAGCGTTTTCGTGCCCACGGAGGTGCACTCGGCGGCTTCCGCAACCGAGCGGGGACCCACTGAGCGCGGCCGTACCGCTCGCTCCCCGGGCCGGATCGAATTCCGGCTCGGTCGCGCCACCGGCCGCCGCCGAGGCTGTGGCACACCTGGCACATGCGGAGTGGGCGTCAGAGACTCAGCCAGACACAGGCTCCCAGGCAATCGTCGCACACGGGGCACGAAGACGTCCCGCAGGGGTCGCAGTAGCCGGACTCGCACTCGGCGGATTCGCGGCAACCGGCCTCGCCCCAGGGCAAGCACGTGGCTGAATTCACGCACACGTAGCAGCCCTCCTGAACGGCCAACACCTCGAAGGTCTCGTCGCATTCTGGCGGGACCATGTTGCAGATCACCTCGGTGCCATCGTCACACTCGCCGCTCGGCGTCCCACACGGGAGGCGCTCCGTGCCGGTCACGCACTCACCGTCGACGCACTCGACGGTGACACACTCCGCCCAACCGTCGATGCACGCGCAGGGTGGGATCAGCACGTCGCAGTCGTTGACCGTCTCGCAGGTTCCGGCAGCGCCACCGGCTCCGCCGGCTCCACCACAGAGCGGGTAGGCAGCGTTGCACTGTCCCTCGGCGTCACAATAGAAGAGGACACCCAGCCCGGCACCGCCACCCTGCCCCGCTGGCGTACAGGGGTCGCCGCAGATCAGGTTGGCGCACGGATCCATCGCGACGCCGCCAGTGCCGCCGGACGCGGTGCCTCCCACTCCGGTGACATTACCGCCAACGCCCACCACGCTACCGCCCACTCCGGCAACGTGGCCGCCGACACCGCTGCCTCCGACTCCGGTGACCGTGCCGCCGACGCCCGCACCACCAACGCCGGAAATGCTGCCACCAACGCCGGCGCCGCCGACCCCGGTGACCCTGCCGCCAACGCCCTCCCCACCGACGCCGGTGAGCGCGCCGCCGCTTGCACCGGACGCACGACCGCCGGTCGCCGCGAGGTCTCCCCCCGTCCCTCGAACCTCCGATCCTCCAGTGGAGCCCGTGTCCCCGCCGCTGCCGGGCGTTCCTCCCGTCGTCAGATCGGAGCCACCTGCTTCGCCGCCCGTGTCCGCCCCGTCGCCGTCTGCGCCTGCAGCGCCTCCCAGGCCGTCCGCGCTCACGAAGTCATCGCCCCCTGCCACGCCTCCGCAGCCCACCGCTGCCACGACGAGAACCAATGATGCCCCGAGGATTCG
The DNA here is from genome assembly GCA_964610275.1 of uncultured Polyangiaceae bacterium. Classification (GTDB taxonomy): domain Bacteria; phylum Myxococcota_A; class Polyangia; order Polyangiales; family Polyangiaceae; genus JAFGBI01. The sequence continues at coordinate 16,526 of CAZSVU010000048.1, forward strand.
CATTCGCCTTCCTTTCAGTGGATGAGGCAGCCAACCAACCCACCCACCTGGTCCAAAGCCATCGTGAAGCATGGCGCTCGCGCGCGGCGCGTGCACCTTCGATCGTGTCCAACCAGCAAGCTCAGGGTGCCGGGTCCTCCCAGCCCGCCCGTTGCCGAGCCTGCCGCGCCGGTCGTACCCCCCCCGCGCCCGTCGAGCCTCCTGACGCTCCGACGCTGCGCTCGGTGCCGCCACTGCTGGTCGTTCCACCGCACCCGACTCCGACCCGGACCATCGACAGACAAATCAGTCGCCTCACGCGAATCTCCCTGGCGCCACTCCCACGCTGCGGCCGGACATCACGACGCTTCGGCTGGGGAGTCAGCACATGAGCTGCAATTGACGCGCCAAGTACGCCGCCGGGGTCGACGCAACAATCCAACGTAATTTCAGTGCATTGCAGTTGCGGAGGTGTGCCACGACTGTGTCATCACACAGGAGACCCTGACATCACTGTACCCCAAGCGCCGAGCCCCGGCGTCCGCCAAATGGCCTGGTTCCGAGCCCTGCTGCTACGCTGATGGCATGCGGTGGCCTTGGGTCCTGGCGGGTGTGTTCCTCGCGTCCTGCAGCTTTGATTGGGACACCCTGGATCCTCGGTTGGGCGATTCCAGGGGCGGCGAAGCGGGACGAGCAGAAGGCAGCGGCGGTGAGACCGCAGACGCCGGCAGCCCTCCGACTGCCGGCACGAGCGGTGCGCCCGGTACGGGTGGTGGTCCCCTTACCGCCGGCGCGGCTGGTGAACCACCCACCGCAGGTGCGGCCGGCAAAGCCGGTGAGGGCGGCCTGCAGGTGGGAGGCGGTGGCGCTGCAACCGCCGGTGCCGGCGGCGTGATCATGGCGGGCGCGGGTGGATCAGCGGGAGCAGCCGACGGTGGGGCACAGGGCGGATCTGCTGGCGGCAGAGGCGCGGCTGCGGGTGCCGCGGGCGTGGCCGGCACCGCTGGTGTCGGCGAGAGCGGCACGGCGGGCATGGCCGGGAGCGGTGGCGCTCCGCCCGGCCCGTGTGAGGGTCCGGGCGAGTTTAACTGGGGGCTCACCGGCCACTGCTACCGCTTCGTGAGCGACACCCCGCTGGCGTGGGCAGAGGCCGAGGCAGAGTGTGAGGCTTGGGGCGGAACGCTCGCGGTCATCACCACCGCTCAGGAAAACGCTTTCATTGCGTCGGAAATAACCGACTACACCTGGCTCGGGGCCAGCGACGCAGCGACCGAAGACGACTGGCAGTGGGTCACCGGCGAAGCCTGGAGCTACCAGTCCTTCGCACCCGACGAGCCCAACGCGTCGGGCAACTGCCTGCACATGTGGCGCGCCGATCTGGGCGAGTGGGACGACATTCCGTGTGACACGGTGCAGAGCTACTTGTGCGAACAGGGCTGAAGACGCCAACCAACGGGTGACGCACGGTATTCACACCGGTGTCGGCAGGCCGTGAACGCACGGCGTCGTGCGCTGCAGCCAATGGGCATTTCTCGACCGCCTTCGTCGGCACGCGCCTTGCGTTGAGTCTGCGCGTGCAGCGTTTGGTTGGCGTGACGATGCTGATGGCTCTGGGGTGCGGCGCACCCGGTGAAAGCGCCCGAACCGTCGGACTCGAGGGCGCATTGCAGCGAGCCCGAGCACGATCGGGCGCGCCGAGTTCGGGACCCGCCGACTCGCGGGGCGCGCCAGACTACTACGCCGAGGTTTCCGGGGTCACGTTGGGGCCATTCAGTTTTCCAGGCCTACCCGTGCTCGTGCACGACTACCTGGACCAACTGCCCGGAGTCGGGCTCGCTGGCATGGGCCTGCTGCAGCACTTGCGCGTGGCTTTTGATGTGCGCCAAGATCGACTCTACGCGTCCCCAGGCAAGAGCTATCCTGCTCTTTGCACCGATGCGGCGACAGCAGCCCACGCTGGAGATGACGCTTGATCATTCGGCCAGCTTCCACTGGCACCGCTGCTGGGCCAACGTGTGGGCTTCGGTGGTCGTGGTGGGGACTCCCTGAAGCTCGAAGCGCTGACCCTCATAGCCATCGCGGTAGCAGGTGCACTCGTACTGGTCGCGAATCGGGCTCCAGCAGACGATGTTGCGGTCCACCTCATCGTCGCACTGGTAGGAAACGATGAACCGAGTGGCGGTCGTGAACTGGACCTCCCATTTCCCGACTCGAGTCACACCCTCATTCGGTTGGTCCTCCGGCGCTGTCGCTGGGTCGGACCAGCGCGACAGGAGTGCCCCGCCCCCGGCCATGAGCGCCCCCACCCCGACGATCACCGCAATCAGGGCTCCCATCATCAGCCCGGCGCGTGACGAGCGCGGCGACCCCGAGTCCTGCAGCGTCCGCCGGTCCGCTGCCAGATCGCCTGGAGGATAGGCTGCTGCTGGCCTCGGCCGCGAAGTCGGGAGCGCCGGAGCACCGCCCGAAGCGGGGCCAGCCGGGCGCCGAGAATTGCGGACCGGGAAGGCGACCTGAGCGTCGGTTTCGAGCTCGATCGGCGCCGCAGCAGGATCGCCTTGGTCCAGCTCGAGCAGGTGTGACGAGGCCGGTAGATGCGAGCCCGGCTCCTCACCCGCTCGCAACTTCGGATCCAGATCCGACGAGCCTACGAGTCGCTCCACGAGGGCGTTCGCGCTCGGTGGTGCCATCACCCCTGGCTCGCGCTCGGGCCTGACATCCGCCAGCAGCAGACCGCCCAAGGGAATGCTTGCCGGCGAGGCCAGCGCGTCCGGGCTCGCTACCGCGGCGTCGGTCTCCACCAGTGGGATGCGCTCCGACTCGACCCCGACGCTGGTGAGAAGTGGCAGCTCCGAATCCGGGTGGGGCGGTCGCGCCGCCGGCACTGAGCCTCCGCGCGACGGTTCTGGCATCGCGGCGAACGTCGGCACGGTCGCGTCCGTGGATGGCAACATCGACGGCGGCGGCTGGAGATCGGGGATGTCCGGGGACGCAAACGTCGCCGCTCCGATCTCGACCGGTGGCGGCATGGGCTCGTGCGACGATTCAGCCGCGTCACCGACTGCAGGCGGTGAGGCACATGACTCCGCCGCCGCGATGACCGGCGCCGGGGCAATGGGGCTGGGGCGCGGCGACCCCGGCGCGGGGGACGCGGCCGCGGGCGGAGGATCCGGCGGGACGAGCCGCTCGGGCTGCAGCCGAGTCTCCGCCTGGTGCGTAGCGCTCGCCGTTTCGGGTACGGCTCGACTCGGCACGATGGGAGCGACGGGCCCGGCTGCGGCGGAACGCCGTCCCGCACCGACGACGTCAGCTCGAGCCTCTAGCTGGAACCTTGGAGTCGCCCGCGTGGGCACGATCGGCGCAATGGGCGCCACCGGTGCGCCCCGTGCGTGCGCTCCTCCTTCTGGCAACGACATGCTGTGAGGAACCAGCTTGCACAGTGCGCCGGCCTGCCGAAACGCTTCCACCCATCGCTCCGCCGCAACCTGACCCACGTTCGTCTGCAGGGTCGCACTGCCCTGGGCCACCATGGCGTGCACTTGCTCGACGCTCACACGGAGCGAACGGGCGAGCAAGAGCTCCACCTCGTGGAGGCCCCTGCCCGCGACCAGATCTCCGTCGAACACCACGTCAAACGTCGGCTGGTCCATTCAGCTCACCCCTGCACCCGAGTCGGTGACGCGAATCGTGGGCCTTGGCTTCATCTCTCCATCCTGCGAGTCAGTTCCGAGGTGACACCTGCCCGGTCTGGTGGCAGCGTTGCGAATCTCGACCCCTACTGGTGGCAGTCGTTGCACTCGCGCTTGGGGCGTTGGCCGGCGGCGTGACACTGATGGCAAAGCACGTTCTCGTGCGCCTTGACGGACACGTGCGCTGCCGGCATCTGCCATGGGTGCCAGTCCTCTCCGGCAAATGGATCCACCTCGCCGAGCTCGGTCATCATCCCGCGTTGCGGCATGGTGTGACAGGTCCGGGCGCAGTCGTGCGAGAGCACCTTGCCGTCTGTGGTGACGTGGTCTCCGTCGTGGCAGCGGAAGCAACCGGGCCAGTAGCGGTGTCCAATGTTCGAGGGGTAGGAACGCCAATCCACCTTCATCTTGGGAAACACACCGCGATCGTAGATCGCCGTGGTGGCGGCCACGGCGGCGTCCACGTCTGCCTTCCGCTGTTTCAGCACGCTGGCCTGCTTCTGCTGATAGAAGTCGACGATCGTCTTGCGAATGCCCGAGTGGGCCTGCTCCTGGTCGGAGTAGGACTTCGTCATCGCGTCGACCGCGAGCTTCTTGATCCACGGTAGGTCGCTGGCGATCAGCCCGCGATACAGCGCATCGTCGATGGCACCGTCGGGAGTGGGGTATCCATGGCTCGGCCGATTGTGACAATCCATGCAATCCAGCTGGTGCTGGGTCAGCCCGGCGAACTGTTCGTCCGAAACCGGACTGCGGCGTGACCGATACACCGTCTTCGAACCGTCGCTGTGGCGAGCCTCGATCCAGGGGATCTGCTGGAGCTTCTCGTCGGTCGCGGCAAAGCTGATGGTGTTGTCCACCAGCATGTGCCAGTGAATGCCCGTGCTCGCGCCGCGCTCCTTGCTCCCCCCACCGGTCTTCAGCGTGAGGCTGATCTGCTCGGGCGAGTTCTTCTCGTCGTAGCGATAGTGCGGCAGCTGCATCAACGTGGCGCCGTAGAACTTCTGGGGCCAGTGGCAACGCTCGCACGTCTCGCGCGCCGGACGCAGATGTTTGATGGGCACCGGGATCGGGCGCTGATAGGTGTTGCGCATCACCGCGAACACCTGGCGCACGCCTGAGAGCTTCGATTTCACGTACCAGCCGGCGCCCTCGCCCACGTGGCACTCCACGCAGGAGACGCGGGCGTGAGCCGAGTGTTGGTAGGCCGTGTACTCGGGCTCCATCACCTCGTGACAGATGGTGCCACAGAACTCCACGGTCTCGGTGTAGAGGAACGCATTGTACAAAGCCCAGGAGAGCAGGACCGCCACGATGCTGCCGCCGACGGCCACCACCCCGAAGCGGACGCGTTGGCGTCGCTCGTTCAGATCGATCTGGGGGTACGGCAGCGTGGGCAGCGCCCCGACCCGTCGTCGCCGCCCCGCCTCCCAGCGCATGCCCAGGAGAATCGTCACCACCCCCAGGGCGACGATGCCGGGAAAGACCATCCAGGTGATGATGCCGACATACGGGCTCAAGCCTCCGGCGGTTAGCTGAATGATGAACACCAACAGCATCAGCGACGCGCTGATCAGTACGACCAGCATGCCGAGGTGACTGACGATGTTTCGGTACAGCGGAACGCGCGGCGGCTTCTCGACGGCTTGGTCTTCGGTCTTCTCTTCGGTCATGACCGCAATCTCGGGCTAGCTTCCGATGGTGGGCGACGTTCCGCCCAGACGACGAGCGCTCGTGGGTTGGGAGTGTGCACGATGGTGGCCCTTCACTTGGACACACTCCGATCGAGGAATCCGGAGACCACCCGCATGGTCTCCGCAGTGCCCAACCGCGGTGGGATGCGCCGGAGTGGCCGATCGAGCGGCATCCAAATCACCTCGGCCTCGGGACGGGGACAGTCGTACACGAGCCGGCGCTGAGGCCCAGGGTACCCCAACCAGGTCGGCGAGTCCGTGCATCCGTTGGCCGCGGCCCAGAAACGCACGAGCGGCGGGGGCTGCTCCACCAGGACGGGTGTGGCGCTCGGCACGGGCGCGGCGCTCGGTGCCGCCGACGTCGTCGGAGCGGTGCTGTCGGCAGCGGGGGCAGCGGTCATCCAGGGAAGCACGAGCAGCGAACGTACGTTGCGCTGCCGCGCGTCGGGCTGCGGGGTAGGCACAGCCGAGTCCGCTTCGCACGGTGGCACCGCCCCGATGGCGACCAACGCCGTCACCTTGTCCGGCTGCGCCAGTGCAAGATGGTGGGCGACCCGCGCGCCTTCGGCCACGCCGAGCACGAAGACCCGCTTGGCGTCCACCCCTGGCTCGCGCCCAATTTCGGCCAGCAGGGCCCGAAGGAACCGGAGGTCCCCACCGGCCTCACTGCTGGGCCGGCACCCCTGATCCGCCCAGCCCTTGCCCGCACCCCCGTCGCGCGCGATCCCTCCCTCGGGAAACACCGCGACATACTGCTCGGCGGCAGCCGCCCGAGTGAGCGGCGCGTCGTCGCCCGCCAATTCGTCGGCGGTGCTGCCGGCCGCGTGAAGCGCAACCAGGATCGGTACCTTGCGCCACGGATTGAACCCGCCCGGGAGCTGCACCAGATAGCGTCGCGGCACCTTCTCGATCTCGATGGTGCGCTCGTACCGACCGGGCTTTGGCCAATCCTTGGCGTCGCGTCGGAGCAGCCCATCGCGACGCGCACCCACGACGGCTCGACGACTCGCGGCCGCCTGGGCCGCCGACGTGGTCGCGTGCACGTCTTCCGCGGTCACGGCAGAGCGCTGGGCCGATTGAGTCTCATCGCGGCTACAGCCAGCGAGGGCGATCAGACCGATGACCACCGCTGCCCGGTCGATCCGTTGCCGCACGCTACCCCTCTGGAACCCGAACGCCTCGGCGACACGCTCGCGCAGCGAAATCACGCCCCCTTCATACGCCCGATGGCTCCAGGCGAATACCCTCGGGAAACTGCCGGTGCAGCGCCAAATACACGAATCCCCCCGCGGTGTACCGAGAGATGATTTCGGCACTCCGTTCGGGGGGACTCGGTTGGGGCTGGCGTGCGGGTGCGCGGATGCCGCGCACGCCAGTGCGGGAACTGACTAGGGCTGCGGCTCGGTCAGCTCCATCCCGCCGGAGTGACAACTGTTGCAGTCACTCGACGCCTGGGTGCTCATCGCCAACTCGCCGTTGTCGTTCCGGATCCGGATCTCGGCGGTCAGCCATTCGTTGTTGGTGATGTTGTTCGCGCCAGCCGCTGCGACCCAGAAGTTGCCGTTGGTGGCGCTGTACGTGGTGTATGTCACACCACCCGCCAGAATGCCGACTTCCACGTTGGCAGCAGGAGTGGTGCCGTCGGACTCGTACACAGTTCCGCCAAACAGCCACATGTTTCCGTCTGAGGTGTTGTTCGCATCGTGGCAGGACATGCATTCCTGACCGGATCGGTGGTTCCCATCGTCTGGATCCGGCAGGCCATTGGCGTCGTAGTCTGCAGGCCACGCAAAGCTCGGAGCGCCGCCCGGGCCAGCACCGCCGGGTCCGCCGCCGCCCTGATTCGCGCCGCCCTGATTCGCGCCACCCTGATTCGCGCCGCCAGGTCCGCCGCCGCCCTGATTTGCGCCGCCCTGATTCCCGCCGCCCTGATTTGCGCCGCCCTGATTTGCGCCGCCGGGTCCGCCGCCGCCCGGTCCTGCGCCGCCCGGCACAGCGCCCGCTGAGCCTGCTGCGCCTCCAGGTCCAGCACCGCCCGGCACAGCGCCCGCTGAGCCTGCTGCGCCACCCGGTCCGGTACCGCCCTGATCCGCGCCGCCAACGCCAGGGGCTCCGCCCTGATCCGCGCCGCCGGTCTGCGCTGCGCCGCCGGAACCAGGGGTGCCAGCTTCGCCTCCGGCTTCGGCGCCACCCGACTGTGCTGCGCCACCGGTTTCATCTTCGGACCCTCCGGTGCCCGAACCGCCCAGGCCTTCAGACCCCGCTGCGCCTCCGTCATCGGAAGAGCTCTTGCTGTCGCTTCCGCAGCCAGCCAGCGGCAGTAGCGCGGCCACCACGAGTGGCAGACCGAGTTTCAAGTAAGACTTACCTTCGTGCATCCAACGCATCGACATGTACTGACCTCCCAACAAGAAATGGATCAGACTCCTTCACCAGCCCGGATCGCGGAGTCGCCTTCGCTGAAACAGTGTAGCGGGCCGGCGGTATGAGCCCATCTGATTTTTTCGCAAAGTTTTGCGCCGCGTGGGTAGAAACTACCGATTCAACTCGGCCGCTGGAAGCAAAATCGTCCAGTGGCATGGGAATGCGTTGATTCCACTGGGCACCTCGCCCGAGCCCCCGCCGTTGATCCAGTCGGAATGACGCGCCCATTCACCCGGACAGCCGAAGCCGAGTCAAATGGGTTCGGATTGGTCCCAATTGCACGGCGGCGGCGATCCACTACCTTCGCAGCCCGGGTGGTGACGCGCTCGATCCGCGACCAACGACCAGGTGGACGCACTCACGACGCCGGAGCGAGTGAGACATGACAGAACGAGACGACGAGAGTGACGACGATCGCCGCGACGACGAGAGCGACGACGATCGCCTTGACGCCAAGGGTGACGACAGACGGCGCGACGCCAGGGGTGCCGACGACCGCCGCAACGAGACGCCCTGGCACAAGAATCCCTACGTGTTGCTCGGTGGCGCGCTGCTCATCGGCATCGCGTTCGCGCTGCTCACGTGGCGCAAGCCGATGGACACGGCCCCGGCCCCGGCTCCCGAGCAAGCCGCCAGCGCCAGGCCGATGGCGGCAACGACCGGAATGGCGAACGTCATCCAGGGCAAGGTGCTCGAGTCACTTCAGGTCTCGCGCTACACGTACCTCCGGATTGCGACCCAGAACGCCGGCGAGGTCTGGGCGGCCGTGCCCGCCGCGCAGGTCGCGACCGGTACCGAGGTACGCATCAACAATCCTCAGCGCATGGAGAAGTTCACCAGCCATACGCTCAAGCGCGCGTTCGAGGTCATCTACTTCGGCGTGCTCGACGGCGCGCCCGGCGGAGCGCAAGGGATGCAGAGCCCCCACGGGCACGGAGCGATGGCCGGTTCGAGCGGAAGCCCGCACGGAAGCCCAGCGCCGAGTGTGGCGCTACCCAGCGAGCCCGTCACCAGGGCGAGCGGCCCCGATGGTCGTGCGATCCACCAAGTGCACGCTCAGAAGACGACGCTCTCCGGCAAGACGGTGCGCGTGCGTGGCGTGGTGGTCCGTGCCACAGCCAACGTGATGGGAAAGACCTGGGTGCACCTGCGCGATGGCAGTGGCAGCGCGTCAGACGGGACCAACGACTTGACCGTCACCATGCAGTCTCAACCCACAGTGGGAGAAGTCATCGAAGTCGAGGGCAAGCTGGGAGTGGACCGTGATTTCGGGTCCGGGTACAGCTACAGCGTGCTGCTGGAAGACGCCCGCCTGATCCAGGAAGGGACCAAGTAGGAGTGTATCGGCGCTGGGTCGACCCGGGGCGGCACCGTGGGGCAACGGGACGCCCGACACCAACGCGGCCCACGCCGCGAATGGAGGCACGCGCAGTCAGCCTCGCGCTGGTGGCAACCACGCTGGTGGCCGCACCGCCGACACCCGCGCAGACGCAGACCTCTCCGGCCCCCCCACCCGGCACCGCCGGCGCAGCGTCAGCGGCACCGACCGACGCGCCCCCGCCGCCGACCTCGCCTCCCCCAGCGCCGCCCATCGCGGTGGACCGCTATGCCCTGCACGCCCACTCGGCCACCTACCTGCGGATGTTCGAGCGCGCGCTCTTGCCGGGTCCGGGCGGGGCCAGCGTGGACACCAACGGCTTCATTCCGATCCACGAGTACTTGACGCTCAGAGCCACGGATCTCGACTCGCCCTGGCACCGGGACAGCATCGATCTGGAAGTGGCCGCCTGGGGCACGCGCGCCCTGGCAGCTCCCGAAGGGGAACGCCGCTTCGACGGTGACGTGACCGTGGCCAACGTCGCCTACCGCTGGGGACCGGGCTCGCTCAGGCTCGGCCGTCAGATGGTCGCGGGGGCTGCCGCCGGGTTGTCCCAGCTCGACGGCGTGTCTGCGGGCTTCCGTACCGCCAGCGGCTTCGGGGTATCGGGATACGGTGGGCTCTCGGTGCTGCCCCGTTGGGCGGAGCGTCCGGGCTACCACCACCTGGGTTCGGCCGCGGACACACTGCTCGAATCGCCGGACGCATTTCCCGAGCCGTCGCGGTCCGGAAACTGGATGTTGGGTGCGCGTGCCGACTATGCCGACCCATCATTCCTGGAGGCGGGCCTGTCGGTGCACGAGGAGCGGCAGGCCTCGGAGCTCGGGCGCAGAGACGTGGCGGGCGACGTGCACCTCCGCCCCCTCGATATCGCGGATCTGACGCTGCAGGGCGTGATGGATCTGGACAGTGCGCGGCTCGCCCAGGCGCTGGCCGCGGTCGACGTCTACCCGGCCGAGGACTGGGAGCTCAGCGCCGAGTACCGTCGGGTCGATCCCGCCCGACTGATGTCGCGCCAATCGGTGCTGAGCGTGTTCGTGACGGACGCATTCGACGAGGTCGGCGGCCGCGTAGGCTACCGCCTCTTCCCTGGGCTGCGGCTGTTGTCGCGGGGATACCTGGAGCTGTTCGGTCAAGGAGAGCTCGGCGTTCGTGCCGATCTTCGCCTCCGGGCTGCCGTCGATCCGGCAAAGCGATTGCTCTTCCAGATTGCGTACGGCCGCGTCTCCGAGCCCGAGAACGGCTATCACTCGGTGCGGGCCTCGGCGAGCTACCGCTTCATCGACCCGCTCGCCGCCACCGCTGAGCACTACGCCTACTTCTATGACGAGGCCATCCGTGGCATCGAGAGCGCGACGGTGGAAGCGGCCAGCTTGGAGTGGGAGCCTCTCGCGGACCTGCGTCTGCTCTTGGGTGGCTCGGTGTCGAGCTCGCCGTACGCCGAGCTCGACGCACAGACCATGTTGCGCGTGGCCTACGGCTACAGCGTCGCGGGAGTGGAGCCATGACGGCGCGCTACTGGCACACGGCCGGCTTGCTGCTCGTGGGCGCTGCCCTGCTGGCCGCCTGTCGCACTCAGCCCGAACCTCGGTTTCCCCACCTCAAGCATCTGGCCGGGATCCCGTGCGGCGGCGACGGTCAGCCCGCCTGCCCCACCTGCTCGAGCTGTCATGAGGGCACCACCGACACGTCGCGGGCCCTGGAGCCCAATGCCAATGACTGCTCCGCCTGTCACGACCAAGGGCAACAGGTGCTGACCGAATCCCTGCAGGTCAGCCATGCCGCGTCACCGCGCCGTGCCGAGATCGAGTTTCCCCACGTTCCGCACCTGGCTCTACCCGAGGTGAAAGGGCAGTGCGTGACCTGCCATGCCGGCGTGGTGGACGAAGCCAAGCCCCAAGAGCGAATGCCGGACATGGCCAAGTGTCTCGAGTGTCACCAGACCGACTTCGACCAGGCGAAATGCTCACCCTGCCACGTCGCAGCGGATCTACCGAGGCTGGTTCCCCAAACGTTCCTGCGTCACACTGATCAGTGGATCGGGCGGCATGGAGTCGCGGCCCGAGGGCAACAGCCGATCTGCGAGCAGTGCCACACCGAATCACAATGCGCCGACTGTCACGATCAGCGGCAGAGTCTCCCCATCGAGGTCCGTCAACCCGACGCCATTTCGAGCGAGCAAGTCCACCGGGGCAACTTCATCGCTCGCCACGCCATCGAAGCGCGCTCCAACTCACCGAGTTGCCTGAAATGTCACACCGCGGCGAGCTGCGATGCCTGCCACGTGGAGCGGGGAGTGAGTGCTGCTCGCGCGGGCAGCGTGAGCCCCCATCCGGTGGGCTGGGTGGGCAGCGACACGGGCTCGAAGGATTTCCACGGACGAGCGGCGCGTCGCAACATCGCGTCCTGCGCCGCATGTCACGATCACGGCCCAGCCACCAACTGCATCCAGTGCCACCGGGTGGGCGCGTATGGCGGCAGCCCTCATCCCGGCGGCTGGCGCAGCACCCGCTCGGAGAGCTCAGCCATGTGCAGGTACTGCCATGAGAACTGACGGCGCCCACACCCGCGTCACGGTCGCCGGTGCCGTGCTGCTCCTTCTCTCGGGGCTGGCGGCAGGGTGCCTGGAGCGCCGCGACGAACCGGAGAGCTCGGACAACTCCTGCACCAGCTGCCATGGGTCGGACGAACGCGAGGCGGGTCGGCTCAGCCAGGCGGCGCCGCCGGTCGACATCGACGGCAACACCAGCAGCCGCGCGCGCGGGGTGGGGGCGCACCAGCAGCACCTGACCGCGTCCGACACTCACGAGCCGGTGGCCTGCGACGAGTGCCATCAGGTGCCCGAAGAGACGTTCAGCGAAGGGCACGTGGATTCGGATCCGCCCGCGGAGCTCACGTTTGGCGAGCTGGCGCGCACCGGCGATCGCTCGCCGAGCTACTCGGCGCGCAACCAGACCTGCTCGGACACCTACTGCCATCGCGACAGCGATCCGGACTGGACCCACCCGCGGAATTCGGAAGACGCTTGCGGCAGCTGCCACGAGCTCCCGCCGCCCCTACCGCACGCCCAATCGGAGAACTGCTTCGAGTGCCACGCCGACGTCATCGACGAGGAGATGGCGTTCATCGCGCCAGAGCTCCACGTCAACGGCACGGTGGAGGCCGCGGGCGGGTGCAACAGTTGCCACGGCAGCGACGACTCGCCCGCACCGCCCCGCGATCTGCTCGGCAATACCGAAGCGACGAGCCCCGGCGTGGGCGCCCACCAGGCGCATCTGGGCGACCGCGGCTTCGCGCGACCAGTGGAGTGTCAAGAGTGTCACGTCGTGCCAACGCGCGTGGATGACGAGGCGCATCTCGACGACACCGCGGGCGCAGAGCTCACCTTCTCCGGAGTGGCCAGCACGGGGGGGACGACACCCAGCTTCGATCCGGACACGTTGACGTGTACGGGCGCTTGGTGCCATGGGCCGTCTGCGCCGGCCGATTCCGCCTCACCCGAGTGGACAGCGGCGCTCGGCGGGCTCGGCTGCACCGATTGCCATGGGCTTCCCCCACCCGCACCGCACCCTCAGAACCACAATTGCGAGGAGTGCCACGGCGAAGTCATCGAGGCTGGCCTGCAATTCCTGGCCTCCGATCGGCACGTGAACGGCACCGTGGACGTGGTGCTCGCCTGCAACTCGTGCCACGGCAGCGCAGACTCCAACGCGCCCCCCCAAGATCTCCTGGGCAATACCGAGTCGACCAGCCCGGGGGTGGGCGCGCACCAGGCGCACCTGACGGGTGCGAACGGAAGTCGACCGCTCGGCTGCGACGAATGCCACACCGTGCCCACGGCAGTGGACGACCCCGGCCACCTCGACGCCAGCGACGGGGCCGAGCTGGTCTTCAGCGGCGTGGCCGCGACCAGTGGCGCCGTGGGCGAATACGACGCGTCGACCGGAACCTGCTCCGGCACCTGGTGTCACGGGCCTGTCGACCCCGCCGACTCGATCTCTCCCGAATGGACCTCCACCGATCCGCTGGACTGCTCTGCTTGTCACGGCTTCCCGCCAGCAGCGCCGCACCCTGACGCCACCGATTGCTGGCAGTGTCACGCTGGGGTGGACTCCGACCTCGCATTCACCGAGCCAAGCCTGCACGTCGACGGCAACGTGGATCTGCTCACGGACTGCAACTCGTGCCACGGCAGTGACACGTCCGATGCCCCACCGGTCGACCTGCTCGGCAATACCGACTCGAGCAGCCGAGGCGTGGGCGCGCACCAGGCACACCTCGGCACCACCGACGCCCGGGCCCTGGCGTGCAACGAATGCCACACGGTGCCCACGGACCGCGACGACCCAGGACACCTCGACACCACCGCAGGCGCCGAGCTCGAGTTCTCGGGCGTCGCAGCCGCGGGCGGCAATTCGGTGAGCTACGATGCCACGGCGCTCACCTGCTCGGGGACCTGGTGCCACGGCCCCAGCGATCCGGCGGCCTCCACCTCCCCCGAGTGGACTTCGTCCGATTCGCTGGGGTGCTCGGACTGTCACGGCTTCCCCCCGCCCGCGCCACACCCGAGCTACAGCGAGTGCTGGGTCTGTCACGACAACATCGACGACACATTTGCCTTCGTCGACGCCAGCCTGCACGTCAACGGTAGCGTGGAGGTCAATGACGGCTGCAACGCTTGCCACGGCAGTGCCAGCTCCAACGCGCCCCCCATCGATCTGCTCGGCAACACGGACTCGACCAGCCCTGGGGTAGGCGCTCACCAGGCGCACCTCGCCGGCAGCGGCCTGGGCCGGGTCCTCGCCTGCAACGAGTGCCACACCGTCCCGACCGCGGTGGACGATGCCGGCCACCTCGACTCGACCGCCGGGGCCGAGCTCGATTTCTCCGGCGTGGCGACCACCGGAGGTAACGCGGTAGGCTACGATGGAACTGCCCTGACCTGTTCGGGCACCTGGTGCCACGGGCCCTCCGATCCGGCCGCCTCCGTCTCCCCGGACTGGACGAGCGCTGGGCCGCTGGGCTGCACCGATTGCCACGGCTTCCCCCCGACCGCCCCGCACCCAGACTACGGGGACTGCTACTTGTGCCACGCCAACATCGACGACACGTACACCTTCGCGGATCCCAGCCTGCACGTGAATGGCACCGTCGACCTGTCCGGGGCGTGCAATACTTGCCACGGAAGCGCCACGTCGAATGCGCCCCCCGTGGACCTGCTCGGCAACACCGATCCCACCAACCCCGGCGTGGGGGCGCACCAAGCTCACCTCAACCCCACCACTTCGGGCCGCGCCGTGCAGTGTGACGACTGCCATACGGTTCCTACCGCGGTGGACGATGCCGGTCACCTCGACTCGACCCCCGGTGCGGAGCTCAACTTCTCGGCGGTGGCCGCGGGCCCTGATGGAAGTACGGTCGTCTACGATGCCGGTACGGGAACGTGCAGCGGGAGCTGGTGCCACGGACCCAGCGATACGGCCGCGTCGGTGTCACCGGTGTGGACCACTTCAGCGCCCCTCGGCTGCACCGGCTGCCACGGACTCCCCCCGGTGGCGCCGCACGTGAACCTCACGACCTGCTACGCCTGCCACTCGAACATCACGGACGCCTTCCAGTTCGTCGACCCCGATCTGCACCTCAACGGTGCGGTGGATTTCTAGGCACGGTTGGCGGTTGGGGTTGCCCCGTGAAGCCTACTGTGCCGCGTCTCGGGCTGGCGACGGCAGGGGAACGCCAGGGAGATAGGGCGCCCGCGAGCTCCGCTCCCGGGCGGGGGTCCAGCAACCTTCAGGTTGCTGGACCAGTACCCATGGGCCCTGCCCACAACCCTGCGTCGACGGCGAACTGCACCAGCTCGGCGCGGCTCTTCAGTCCGACCTTGGCCATGATGGCCGCGCGATGCGTTTCCACGGTGCGACGGGAGATGCGCAGCGCACTGGCGACCTCGGCGTTGGTGTGCCCCGACGCCAGGTAGGCGCAAACTTCTCGCTCGCGTGCGGTCAGCGTTTCGGCACCGCCTTTGGTCTCCACCGAGCGACCGATGTAGTTCGAAATCAGGAAGTGCGCAAGTCTGGGATCCACGTACTGCTCGCCGTTGACCACCTGCTCGATGGCCTGCACGACGTCACCTCCGGTGGACGTCTTGACCATGAACCCGCAGGCCCCGAGCTTGAGAAACTCGCGGAGGTAGCGCTCCTCGTTGTGCATCGTCAGGACCAGCACCTTCACCTGCGGGTAGCTCTTGCTGAGCTCCTTCACGAGCTCGGCTGCCGGAAGCCCGGGCATGTGCACGTCGAGGATGAGTACGTCCGGCGGATCCTTGCGGATGTGCTGGAGCGCCTCGCCGGCATCGGCGGACTCGCCAGTTACGGTCAGACTCTCCTCGTTCTCCAGAAAGGCACGAAGACCACAACGAAACACCGCGTGGTCGTCCGCGATGTGAATTCGGATTGGGTTGGTCATGCGCTTTCCCCGCAAAGATTCCTGGCGCGCGCCTGTGTGCCGGACCCTAGCACGCACCCGGTGGGCACTGAAGGCCCACCCTCTCGGCGAAGCCGGGCCGCGCTCCGCGCGGAGTCGCAGCTCCGCCGGTACTTTGTACGGAGTTCCATCACCGTCCTCGGTCCCGCACCTCGGCCAGGCTCGACGAATCGATGTTTCTGAGCTCGGTCGCGAACTGCGACTCGGCGTGCGGAGTGAGCGGAAGCTCGGCACGCAGCGTGGTGCCTTGTCCCGGCGCCGATTCGATGGTCAGTGTGCCACCCGCCAACTGCACACGCTCTTCCATGCCCGTCAGCCCCAGCGAGGCTTCGGTATTGCGGCGCACCTCGACCAGATCGAATCCACACCCGTCGTCTTCGACGAGCAGCATGACCCGTTCTTCGCCACGCGACACGATCACGCTGGCCTGGGACGCGTGCGCATGACGAACGACGTTGTTGAGCGCCTCCTGGGCGACTCGGTAGAGTGCCGCTTCGACGCGCTCTGGAAGTCGCGGCTGGGAGCCATCCAGGTTCGAGCACTGATAGTCGATGGCCACGGCGGCGTGCTCGGTGAGCTGCTCGATGAGGCGCGCCACGGCGGATTCGAGGCCGTAGTCATCGAGAATGGCCGGCCGCAGCTCCCAGGCCATGCGACGCACTTGATCGATGATCCCGCGAATGCGGACCCCGATCCCATCGCGGATCTCGTCACAACCCTCCGCACTAGGCCGGTGCGCTTCGAGCTCCAGAAGCAGCGCCGAAAGGGACTGCCCGAGCTGATCGTGGAGCTCGCGCGAGACGCGGCGCCGCTCGTTCTCCTGCGACTCGATCACCCTCTCCAGATAGTGTCGCTTGGTGAAGTCGAGCTTTCGTTGCGCATCAGCCGCGGCTTCACGACTGAGTTGCTCCGCCAGCACGGTGGCCGCCGCCGCTGCGGCCGCCTCCAGAAACTCCAGGCGGTAGTCGTCGAGGTGGTCATCCTTTCGCAAGTAGAGATTGAGCACTCCCAACACACGACCTTCGTACCTGAGCGGCAGCACCACGTGGTGGTGGTGCTCCATGTGGGGGAGGTGGATATCGTGAATGGGCTCGTCCGAGCCGCAGATGGCGCGCTCGCCACTCATGGCAACCTGACCGCACAGGCATTGGCCGAAACGCAACCGCGCACAGTGACCGAGTTGCTCCTCGCCGACGTTCCGGTGAGCCAGCATGATCAGCTCTTCCCCCTGGACCAGGAACGCCGTCGCTCGCGAAGTCACACCGAGCCACGAGACCTGGGTCACGCGGTTGACCAACCCCTGCAAGATCTCGGCGCTGCTGCGACACTGACCGAGTTGCTGCAAGAGCTCGCACAGCGCGCGGTGGTGCTCGGCGTTTCGGCAGAGCCGCTGCGAATTGGCCTGAAAGCGACTGATGTCGGTGAACAGGTGCAGGTAGAGCTCGTGCCCATCGGGGCTGCGAAGCGTGGTCGGGTAAACGCCCACGTCCACCGGTTGCTGGGTACGGGGATCCACTCGCGACACCTCACACCCCTGTCCGCACAGCACCGCTCCGTTGAGCGGGCAGTCGGAAGGAATGGAATCGCCACGGGCGATGTGGGGACAGAACCCGCCGACCGCGCTGTCGGGGTCCAGCTCCAGCTCTTCGAATGCCGAGGCGTTGGCCGCGACGACCCGGTGATGCGCATCGAGAAGCATGGCCGAGAACGGCAAGGCCTCAAGGAGTCTCGTCAGGTCGGCGGGCATCCAGGAGGGGGGCGGGGGCATGGGTGCTCGCCTGGGATCGTGGGACGAGGACCGGGCACGTCAAGGCCACCGGTGGACTTTGGCGGCGCGCTCCGGTGCCAAGCTTTTCGGAGCGGTGGCAGCTAGGGAAGCGCGCCGAAACCGGCTCCTGGAACCGCAAGCCTCCCAAGGTGGGCTGAGTGCTACGACGGCGGCTCCTCAAGACGGCCCTGACTACCCGTGTGGCAGTCGGCGCTGTTGCAGTCGCCGCTCAGAACGCCGGTGGTGGGTTCGCCCATGATGAGCTCACCGTTCGCGTTTCGGATCCGGACCTCGGCGTCTGACCAGTCCACGATGGGCGTGCCGATCACCCAGAAGTTGCCGCCTTCCGTTGAGTAGGCCGTGTATAGTTGGCCTCCGACGCGAACGCCGATCTGGATGCCGGACACGCCCGTGTTGCCGTTCTCGACATAGACCGTGCCGCCAAACACCAAATCTTGCTCAGTACCCAAGCCATCGTTGTGGCAGGACTCGCACGCATCCCCCTCGTTGTGGTCCGCCCCCGTCCAATCTGCGGTCGGGACTTCTCCGGTATACGGTCCGCTCCAGAACGCCACGCCTGCGGTGCCAGCCAGTCCACCGACACCGGGATCGCCACCTGAGCCGCCGACACCTGCCGACCCCGCCATCCCAACCACTCCGGCCGTACCCGCAATCCCGGCACCGCCTCCGACTGGGCTCACACCACCACTGCCCGCTCCTGCGGCTCCGCCTTGACCCGAGGAGCCGCCGACCTGCGCGACGCCTCCGGTCCCGGTGACCCCACCCGCGCTGACACTGCCGGCGGATCCGGCGGTCCCACTGACGCCGGCAACGCCTCCAAAACCCGACGTGCCAGCTGATCCGGCCACGATGACTCCGGCGCTGCCCGCCATGCCGGCCGCGCCGCCCGCAGCACCCGCCGTGCCACCGGCGCCGGCGCCAGAGACACCCCCCGTGCCGCCGCCCCCCGTGCCCACTCCACCCGTGCCCACTCCACCCGTGCCGCCGCCCCCGGTGCCGCCGCCCCCCGTGCCGCCACCGCCGGTGCCAACACCCCCCGTGCCGCCACCGCCCGTGCCACCACCGCCCGTGCCACCGGTCGGAGGGCAAGTACAGTCGCCGTAGCCCGTCCCGTCGGAGTTGCACTCCCTGACACCTTCGCAGTTGCCCGGCCCGAAGCAAGAGTCGAGCTCTCCGGCCAGGCAGACTCGCGCGGTCCTGCCGCCGGTTCCGTCGTCCCCGTCGCAGTCGCACTCCTCCCACTCGCCGTCGCTCCCACAGGCGGCAATCGATTCAGTGCCATCCGGGCACGTGCATTCCCTCCCGGTTCCCTCGATGCACGACGAATCGGACTTGTCATCACCGCAGGCTGCGGTCAGCAGGCAGGTGCCGAGTGACACCAACACCGTCTTCCAGAGCGCCCCATGCTTCTTCATTGCCGTCCTCCGAAGTAAGACTCGGTGGAATTCCCCAGGGATCCGGAATAGTTTAGCCTGAGCTGCAAAGTAACGCTACGGGGGGAAGACCTGAAGGCTGTCGGGGCGACGTCGAGGCAGACGGGAGCGCCTGGATCGAGAGGGATAGCG
>CAZSVU010000049.1:0-35239 GCA_964610275.1 uncultured Polyangiaceae bacterium
TGGTCGTGCAGAAGATGGAGCTCGGCGAACCGGACAGCTCCGGACGGCGGCGACCGGTGCCGATCGAGGGCTCCGAGTACGACATCCCGATCGACACGCTCATCGCTGCCATCTCGCAGGAGCCCGACTGGGATCCCATCCCTGAGTTCGGCCCCGAGAAGCGCTGGCTGGAGGCAGACGCCAACGGCAAGGTGAAAGACAAGCTCTACGCGGGAGGCGACGTGCTCGACCTGGGCATCGCTACCACCGCAGTCTTGCACGGCCGCCGCGCCGCCGAGGCAGCCCACTCGGAGTTGCGCGGCAACCAACTCAGGCGCGCAGCAGATCGTCCTCCCATTCCGCTCGATCGCATCAAGCTCAGCTACTACGACGAGAAGCCCAAGGTCGAGAGCGCTCACCGCCCGGTCAATGAGTGGTTGACCAAGCCGAACGAAGAGATCGCTCAGGGCATCAACGACGACCAATTCCTCGAGGAAGCCTCGCGGTGCTTCTCTTGTGGGCTGTGTTTCGGCTGCGAACGGTGCTGGATGTACTGCACGCCCGGCTGCTTCATCAAGCAGCCGCAGATCACCGAAGGCAGCTACTACACAGTGAAGATCGATACGTGCGACGGGTGCAAGAAGTGCGTCGACGAGTGCCCCTGTGGGTACCTGGACATGATCTAGCGTGACTGAAGACCGCAGCGCTCAAGGCGGGTCACCCGCCGCGCCACCGCGAGTGATGGTGGCTGGTCTCGCTGGTGAAACCGGCAAGACGCTGGTGACGCTCGGCCTGATCAAGGCGCTGCGGAAGCGGGGCTTCCGCGTGGGTCCTTTCAAGAAGGGTCCCGACTTCATCGACGCGGCCTGGCTCGGGGCGGCAGCGGGTCGCCCCGGGCGGAACCTCGACACCTTCCTGATGCCGGAATCGGCCAACCGCGAATCGCTCGCCGCGGCTGCTGAGTACGCGGACGTCTCGGTGATCGAGGGCAACCGGGGGCTCTTCGACGGGTTCGACGCCCAAGGCACGCATTCCACAGCGCGCCTTGCCAAGCTGACGGGGACGCCCGTCGTCTTGGTGGTGGACGCCACCAAGGTGACGCGGACGGTGGCGGCAATGGTGCTCGGTTGTCGCACACTGGACCCAGAGCTGGAGCTGATCGGGGTCGTGCTGAACCGCGTGCGCACGGCGCGGCAGGAAGCGGTCATTCGGGAGGCGGTGATCAAGGATGCCGGCATCCCCGTACTGGGGGCGATCCCCAGGCTGACTGAGCAGCATCTCCCGAGTCGTCACCTGGGCCTGGTCACAGCCATCGAGCACCCGGACACCGAGGCCACACTGGAGCGATTGGGCGACGCGATCGAGCGCAACGTGGATGTGTCTGCGCTGCTCGACGCGGCCAGAACAGCTTCGTGGCCCCTGGCCCGACCGAGTGGGAGACGTCATGCCGACGCCGAGGATGCTCGCGCCGCTCCCACCGTTCGAATCGGCGTGCTGCGTGACCGCGCGTTCTCCTTCTACTATCCCGAGAACCTCGCAGCACTGGAGCATGCCGGTGCCGAGCTCGTCGCGGTCTCTCCCCTCGACGACGACGAGCTCCCGGACATCGACGCGCTGTACGCGGGGGGGGGCTTCCCGGAGGTCTACGCCCGCGAGCTGTCCGAGAACCACGAGTTCCGCAGTCAGTTGGCGGCTCGAATCGCGGAGGGGCTGCCGGTGTGGGCCGAATGCGGTGGCATCACCTACCTGGCCGAAACCCTCACTCACGCGGGTCGTGCCTACCCCATGGTCGGCGCACTTCCAGTCGCGGTGGAACACACGGAGCGTCCTCGGGGTCACGGGTACGTCGAGGCCCGCGTGGACACCACCAATCCGTTCTTCGACGAGGGAACCGAGCTCAGGGGCCACGAGTTTCACTATTCGCACGTGACCACTGACGTCACCACAGTCGACACGATTCTGGAGGTGCAGCGCGGCGTCGGCCTCGGGGGCAACCGCGATGGGCTGATCAACGGCGCGGTTGTGGCGACCTACACCCACCTGCACGCCCTCGGGACTCCGCACTGGGCCGAGCGCGTGGTCCACGTCGCGCGGTCGGGAGCGCCCAAGAACGGGCGCGCGCGTGTGCGCCGGAGCCGGGCACTGCCCGTGGTGGCGTCGACGCGGCGAGCCACGTCGAAAGTGGCCACCGCCTCCGAGAGGAACTCGTCGACCTTGCGTGAGCGTGCCGCGCAGCACGCAGCCGAGCGCTCCAAGGCGGCCGCTGCCCTCAGCCACCGGAAACGCGCTCGCGGCGGCGGGGCAGGATTGCGGCAGCGCGTTCGCGCAGCGGTCGAGCGAGCGGATTTCGATGAGCTCCAGCAGCTGGTGGCGGAAGAGTCCCGGGCCGTGCGGTTCCTGCTTGCCCTCACCTACGAAAGTGACCCCGCGCTCCGCCGGGCCGCAGCGCGTGGCGTCGCTCTGGCCAGCCACTATCACCCACGCCTCGTGCAGAACGTCATTCGGAGGCTCATCTGGGCGATGAACGACGAGTCTGGCACCAATTCGCTAACCGCTCCGGAGGTGCTGCAGGCCATCGCCGAGGAGCGCGCCGAGCTCTTGATCCCCATGATACCGGACCTGGTGCGCCTAGCGGCCGACGACGATCTTCGAGAAGGTCTCAGCGTCATGCTCCGGTGCGTGGCAAGTCGGTGTCCGGGACAGATCGGCAGGGGGCTCAGCGAATCGCTCAGCAAGCGAGCGAAGGACGGAGGCTTCTGTGGCATCTAGCGCACCAAGAACGTCGAGCCGAATCCAGCGGCTCCAAGCTGCCGTGGAGAAGAATCCCGAATCGGCGCTGGCCCGAGTCCGGCTCGGAACAGCCCTGATGCAGCTCGAGTCCATTGCCCGCGGCGAACAGGAGCTGCGCAAGGCGGTAGAACTGGATCCCAAGTGCGTGGAGGGGTGGGTCAATCTCGGAGGAGCCCGGATGCACCAGTGGGACTTCGAGGGCTGCGTCGAAGCGAACCGGCGCGCCGTGGAATGCGACCCGGACTCGGTCCAGGCCCACTACAACCAGGGCCTCGGACACATGTATCTCAAGCAACCCGATGAGATGGCGGCCTGCTTCCAGCGTGTGGTCGAACTCGACCCGAAAAACGCTGCGGGGCAGTACCACCTCGCAGTGGCCCAGCTGGAGCTCGGCCGCGTCCAGGAAGCGGCGATGAGGATGCTGCGGGCCAGTGAGCTCGGCTTCTCACCGCACCCGGATTTCATCAAAGCTCTGCAGCGAAAACTCGCTGCGAAGTCTTCGCCTCCCGAGAAGGAGGGAGCGAAGAGCAACCCTGCACAGTAGGAACGGAGGAGAGCCAATGGCTGACTTGAAAGTTGGCGACAAGACCCTCGAACTCGATGAAGACGGCTTCATCCAGACCCCGGATCTCTGGAACAAGGACGTCGCTCTCGCGCTGGCCAAGACCGAGGGAGTGGAAGAGCTCACGGAAGACCACTGGAAGGTGGTCGACTATTTGCGCGACTACTTCCAGGAGTACGGTGTCGCTCCGATGATCCGGAAGCTTTGCAAGCAGACGGGCTACAAGCTCAACCAGATCTACGAGCTGTTCCCGTCCGGGCCGGCCAAGGGCGCCTGCAAGGTGGCCGGGTTGCCGAAGCCCACGGGCTGCGTCTGAGACACTCGTCGGAGCCGGCCCAAGGCTGCGATCCCCCACTTCGAACCCGACCCTCGGCGACCGAGGGTCGGGGGCCTGCCGTGACGCATCAACCTCCCGCCCAAGGCGGACCGCCGAGGTTTCATCACCATGGCGCTCGATGACCAGCTAGCCGCACGGAGGGCCAGCATCGCCAAGCGGTGGCTGGACGAGACGCTTCGTACGTACGACCCGCAGACGGCCACGCACTTGCTGCGGGAGCGGGATCAGTTCGCCAACCCGGTGGGTCATGCTTTGACCACCGGGACTCAGGCGGTCGTCGATGGTCTGGTGACCGGCAAGGAGCCGGCCGAGCTGGCGCCGGCGCTGCGAGAGTTGCTCCGGATCCGCTCGGTCCAGACTTTCACCGCCGCGCAGGCAGTAGGGTTTATCCTGCTGTTGAAGGGCGCGGTCCGGAAGGAATTGGATTCGGATTTGCGCGCTTCAGGCGTAGCGGATGGGCTCGCACGCTTCGACGCGCGAGTCGACCAGCTACTCCTCGTTGGATTCGACCTCTACTCCAGCTACCGGGAACGCATGTATGAGGTCCGCGTCAATGACATCAAGAGGCGGGTCTCCGGTCTCATGCGCCGCTTGGGCATGAACCTGGATGACTTTGAGCCGGGTCCGGACGTTCCGGAAACCGCGCTTCGCCGCTAACCCTCGAAGCAAGAACCATGAAGGTTGTATACGCACTGGTTGCCGTGGCGGCGCTGCTGGCGCTGGCCTGGGTCGGAGCACAGCAACCCGGCCTGCGTCCGCTGTTCGGGACGATATTGCCGTACGTTGCGCTCGTACTTTTCGTCGGTGGGCTCATCTACCGTGTGGTGACCTGGGCGCAGTCGCCCGTCCCCTTCCGCATCACCACCACCTGCGGGCAGCAAAAGTCCCACGATTGGATCAAGCACAATGAGCTCGAGAATCCCACCACCACCGCTGGGGTAATCGGACGCATGGCGCTGGAAGTTCTCTTCTTCCGATCGCTGTTCCGCAACACTTCGTCCGAGATCTACGGAGGGCGGCTCGTCTACGGCTCCACCAAGTGGCTGTGGCTCGCTGGGCTGGCCTTTCACTGGTCGTTCCTGTTGGTGCTACTGCGACATTTGAGATTCTTCACCGAACCGGTCCCGGGACTCGTGCTGGGAATCCAGGCCGTGGATGGTTTCATGGAACACGGCGTACCGGCCGTGAATGTGACCGGAATCGTCCTGCTGCTGGCGGAAACCTTCCTCTTCCTCCGGCGCGTGGTCTCTCCGGGGCTCCGCTACCTGTCGCTGCCGAGTGACTACTTCCCACTCTTCCTGATCGGGACCATCGCGTCGACCGGCATCCTGCTCCGGCACTTCATTCGCACTGACATCGTCGGCGTCAAGGAGCTGACGATGGGTCTGGTGACCTTCCAGCCCAACGTGCCCGACGGGGTCCACCCGCTCTTCTTCGCCCACCTCTTCCTGGTGTGCGTGCTGTTCGCGTATCTCCCCTTCAGCAAGCTGACGCACATGGCCGGCGTGTTCCTCAGCCCCACCCGCAACCTGGCCAACAACAGCCGCATCGTGCGTCACATCAATCCCTGGGCCAAGCCGGCTGAGATTCACTCCTACGCCAAGTACGAGGACGAGTTCCGCGACAAGATGATCCAGGCCGGCATCCCCGTTGAGCGGGAAACCGCCGAAGAGAAGCCTAAGAAGAAGAAGAAGAAGAAGGAGAAGGCCGACGCGGACGAGAAGCCCAAGGCCGAGAGCAAGGCCAAAGCCAAAGAGGCGGCCGAAGTCGAGCAAAACGCTCCAGCCGAAAAGGAAGAGAAGTAGCCATGGCCGAAGCGAAATTCGACGAGCTCGCCTACTACGACCGGGAGAAGGTCTCTCAGGTGGACTACGGGCCACCGGATGAGGACTGGATGGATACCAAACCCGACTTCCGACCGGGTACCTGGATCTATCCCGCCAAGGAGAAGAACCTCGAGTACATCGGCTTCCCGCATGCGCGAGCGTGGTCGCCCGCGGACAAGGACTGGAAGCTCCCGAAGAACTGGAAGCAGATCATCCACGACGGCCTCAGAGAGCGTCTGGACAAGTACCGCTCACTCAGGGTCTTCCTGGACAACTGCGTGCGCTGCGGCGCCTGCGCCGACAAGTGCCACTTCTACCTCGGCAGTGGCGACCCCAAGAACATGCCCGTGCTCCGGGTCGAGCTCTTGCGGTCGGTGTACAAGAACGACTTCACGACCGCGGGCAAGCTGCTCGGCAGACTGGTGGGGGCGCGCCCGCTCACCGCGGACGTGATCAAGGAGTGGTTCTACTACTTCCACCAGTGCACCGAGTGCCGCCGCTGCTCGGTGTTCTGTCCGTACGGCATCGACACCGCTGAGATCACCATGCTCGGTCGCGAGCTACTGCACCTGCTCGGCTTGAGCGTGAACTGGATCATGGAGCCGGTCGCCAATTGCACCCGCACCGGCAACCATCTGGGCATCCAGCCGCATGGTCTCAAGAGCACGCTGGAATTCTTCGCTGAAGACATCGAAGAAGCCACCGGCGTCACGGTTGACATCCCCATCAACAAGAAGGGTGCGGACATCCTCTTCGTCACTCCGTCCGGCGACTTCCTGGCGGATCCGGGGACCTTCACCTGCATGGGGTACATGATCCTCTTCCACGCCATCGGGTTGAACTACACTTGGAGCAGCTACGCATCGGATGGCGGCAACTTCGGACTGTTCACCTCCCATGACAAGATGCGGGATCTGAACGCGAAGATCTACGCCGAGGCCAAGCGTCTGGGCGTAAAATGGATCCTGGGCGGAGAATGCGGCCACATGTGGCGCGTGGTCAACCAGTACATGGACACGATGAACGGACCGGCGGACTTCCTCAAAGTCCCGAAGTCACCCATCACCGGGACGGTATTCGAAAACGCCCGCTCCACCAAGATGGTTCACATCACGGAGTTCACGTCGGATCTGATCAAGCACAAGAAGATCAAGCTGGATCCCAGCCGCAATCGTGGACTCAAGGTGACCTTCCACGACTCGTGCAACCCAGCGCGCGCCATGGGTATCCTCGAGGAACCGCGCCACGTGATCCGGCACGCGGTGGACGAGTTCTACGAGATGCCGCCCAACACCATCCGAGAGCAGACGTTCTGCTGCGGTGGGGGCGCCGGGCTCGGCACCGACGAGAACATGGAGATGCGTCTACGCGGAGGGATGCCCCGCGGAAACGCCGTCCAGCACGTCGCCGAGAAGTACGGTGTGAATCGCCTGGCCGCCATGTGCGCCATCGACCGCGCCACGCTGCCTGCGGTGTGCGAGTTCTGGGCGCCAGAGGTCAGTGTGACCGGGATTCACGAGCTCGTCGGCAACGCTCTGGTGCTGAAGGGCGAGAAGGAACGCGAAGTCAACCTGCGACTCGACCCGATCGACGAGCAGGGGCAGGAGTGAGGGCCTCAGTGATGTACGACGGCGGAAAGATCGTTTTCGGATTGGCCGCTTTCATCGCGCTGGCTGCATTCCCGGTTTGGTATGCAAGTGCAAGTGACGACTCTGACCAGAAGCCAGACCTCGTCTTGCCCACCAACGAGACCGAATGCGTCGAGAGCATAGAGTTCATGCGCGCCTCTCACATGGACCTCCTGGACCAGTGGCGGAACGCCGTAGTCCGGGATGGGGAGCGAGAGTACGTCGCAACGAACGGCAGGAAGTGGGACATGAGCCTCTCGCGGACCTGTCTGGGGTGCCACGGCAACCCGCAACAGTTCTGTGAGGAGTGCCACAGCTACCTGGGCGTCAACCTCAGCTGCTGGCAGTGCCACGTAGCACCGGAAGGGAACTGAACCATGGCCGAGAGCAGAAGGCAGTTTCTGAAGATCGCCGGCGTCTCGCTGGCCGGCGCCGGCTGCGCGCTGCCGGTCGCGCGCGCACTCGCCAGCTCCGCGGGAAAGACCGCGGACGGGAAACAGTGGGCCATGGTCATCGACGTCAGCAAGTGCCTGGAGCAGGAGGGCTGCACGGCTTGCTTCGACACGTGCCACGCCGCGCACAACGTGCCGAACATCGACAGCGAACGCCACGAGGTGAAATGGATCTGGAAGGAGACGTACGAGCACGCCTTCCCGGAGCAGGCCCACGCCTACACCCACACCGACTTGAAGGGCAAGCCGGTGACGGTGCTCTGCAATCACTGTGAGCGGCCGCCGTGCACGCGCGTGTGCCCGACCAAGGCGACTTGGAAGCGCGAGTCGGACGGCATCGTGATGATGGACATGCACCGCTGCATCGGCTGCCGCTACTGCATGGCAGCCTGCCCGTACGGCGCCCGCAGCTTCAACTTCCAGGATCCCCGGCCCTTCGTCGCCGGCATTCACGACAATTTCCCCACTCGTACCCGGGGCGTGGTGGAGAAGTGCAACTTCTGCGCCGAGCGTCTGGCCAAAGGTCTGCAGCCGGCCTGCGTGCTCGCCTGCCAGAAGCAAGGCGCTCGCGCACTGGCCTTCGGGGATCTGGCCGATCCGGATTCCGAGGTCCGCCTCATCCTCCAGACCGCCCACACCATACGCCGCAAGCCTGGTCTCGGCACGAACCCCAACGTCTTCTACGTAGTGTGAGGCTCCCATGCTGGAAAAGGCACTCAAAGGCAGTGGTAAGTACTGGACGCTGGTGGGCGCGCTGCTCGTGATCATCACGGCAGGGCTGCTGACCTATCTCCGCCAACTCGAGGAAGGCCTCGGCATCACCGGGCTCAGTCGCGACGTCCCGTGGGGATTCTACATCGCCCAGTTCACCTTCATGGTTGGTGTTGCGGCCTCAGCCGTGATGCTGGTGCTTCCCTACTACCTGCACAACTTCAAGGCGTTCGGGAAGATGGTGATCCTGGGAGAGTTTCTGGCCATCTCGGCCGTGCTCTCTTGCATGCTGTTCATCTTCGTCGACATGGGGCAACCCATGCGGGTGACGAACGTCATGCTCTTTCCAACGCCAAACTCGCCCATGTTTTGGGACATGCTCTCGCTATTTGGCTACCTCGCCCTGAACGCGGTGATCGCCTACGTTACATTTGGCGCCGAGCGCAAAGGAGTGCCGCCAGCCAAGTGGATCAAACCGGTGATCATCCTGAGCATCCCGTGGGCGGTGAGCATCCACACCGTGACGGCTTTCCTGTACGCCGGGCTCGAAGCCCGGGCCTTCTGGATGACCGCCATTCTGGCCCCCCGGTTCCTGGCGTCGGCGTTCGCTTCTGGTCCGAGTCTGCTCATTCTGCTGGCACTGCTGTTGCGCCGGTTCACCAAGTTCGATGCCGGCGACGAGGCCATCCAGAAATTGGGGCAGATCGTGACCTACGCCTTGGCGGTGAGCATCTTCTTCTTTGCGGTCGAGCTCTTCACCGTGCTGTACAGCGACATACCGTCCCACGTGAGCCACCTCGAATACCTGTTCTTCGGACTGGACGGCAAGAGCGCCCTGGTGCCCTGGATGTGGACCTCGCAGGCGCTGGTGGTGGGGGCGCTATTGACACTGCTCTTCCCCAGCAACAGAAGACGGTCAGGGTCGCTTGCCCTGGCCTGCGCCGCCGTGATCGTGGGCATCTGGATCGAAAAGGGCATGGGAATGATCGTGGGGGGGTTCATTCCGTCAACGCTCCATCAGGTGCGCGAATATGCCCCCACCGGGCCGGAGCTGATGATCACGCTCGGCGTCTATGGCATCGGAGCCTTGGTGCTCACCGTGCTCTACAAAATCGCCGTCGGCGTTCGCGAAGAAGCCCAGAGCTGAACGCGCCACACCCGCCACCCCACTTCCGGGTGGCGGTCCACTGCGCCGGGGCAGCCCAATGCGGGCCCCCGGCGCACCTGTATGGTAAAGCGGCGAGAACATGTATCCAGTGATGCTCAATGTGCGCGGGCGCGCCTGCCTCGTGGTGGGTGGAGGAGGCGTCGCCTTGCGCAAAGCCGAAGCGCTGCTCGCGGAGGGCGCACGAGTGCTGGTGGTGGCGGTCGAGCCCATGGCACCGCTCTGCGAGATGGCTCGTGCGGGTCAACTCGAGCTCGAACAGCGTGCCTACGAGCCAGGGGAAGCCAAGCGCTTCGCCCTCGTCTTTGCTGCCACGGACGATCGAGAGGTGAACCAGCAGGTGTTCGAAGACGCAGACGCTGCCGGGGTGTGGGTAAACGTCGCGGATGACCCCGAACAGTGTAGCTTCCAACTGCCCAGCCGCGTGCTGCGCGGGCCGCTTCAGCTCAGCGTGGCTTCCGCGGGCGAGGCACCCTTCGTGGTGCGACGCATGCGACAACTGCTGGAGCGACGCTTCGGTCCGGAGTGGGAAGCGTGGATCGAGGCTGCCGCCCGATTTCGGGAGGAAGTGCGTTCCCGGAACTTTCCACGCGCCGAGCGGGAGGATCTGTACGACGGCTTCTTCGCTGCCACGGTCGATCCGCAACGACTCACCGCTCGGGTCCCAACCGACGACGAAGAGGCACACCTATTGGCGGGCCGTCGAGCCCCGAGTTACGTCCCTGGCGCTTTCCCAAATCCCAGGCCCGCCCCCAGCCCACCTCGCGCGGTGCCGGGCCAGGTGGTAGGCCTGGTTTCACTGGTGGGAGCCGGGCCTGGAGACCCCCAGCTGCTCACGCTCCGAGCGCGTCAGCGCCTGATGGGGGCAGACGCAGTAGTCTGCGACCGCCTGGCGCTCACTGCCCTGCCGACCGATCTGCCGGCGAGGGTACGCGTGCACGGCGTCGGCAAGGAGGCCGGACACCACCCGGTGCCCCAAGGGGAGATCTCCCAGCTTCTCGTCCGCCTGGCGCTGGAGGGTAAGAACGTCGTGCGCCTCAAGGGCGGAGATCCATATGTCTTCGGCCGCGGCGGGGAGGAGGCACACGAGCTCGTCCTGGCGGGAGTTCCGTTCGAGGTGGTGCCCGGTATCACGGCGGGCATCTCGGTGCCGGCATACGCCGGCATTCCGGTCACGTTTCGCAAGGAAGCCGTGCGGTTGACGCTGGTCACGGCACACGAGGCTTCAAAATCGAAGGGGCCCCAAGTGCGCTGGGATCTTCTCGCCCAGGACCCGCACGCAACCCTGGTGGGCTACATGGGGGTGAGTGCTCTCGAGCACGCCGTGGAGCAACTCCTGGCAGCCGGTCTGGATCCGAAGACTCCAGCGGCTCTCATCCAGCACGGAACGACTTCGGCCCAACGCGTGGTGACAGCGCCCGTGGCAGAGCTCCAGGCCGCAGTGGCCAAGGCCGGGCTGGAGCCGCCTGGCCTCTTTGTGATCGGACGAACCGTGGGGCACGCGGACGAGCTCGACTGGCATGGCAGGCGTCCGCTCCTCGGTCGCCGCGTGGTGATGGCCGCTCCGTCAGACCTCTTCGGGGAGCCACTGGAGCTCAGCGGCGCTGAGATCGTGTCGGTGCCGCTGCCGCTCACGCCTGCCGCGCGACTGGTGATGGGCGCCTTGCCGCTGACCGACTGCGTCGTCAGCAGCGCCAACGAGGTCGAGATTTTCGACGAAGAACGCGACAGCCGTGGCTGGAGCTCCCACGTGGTCGCCTGGTGCCTCACACCGCAAGCTGCATCCAGAGCCCGCAAGCTCGGTTGGCAGCGCGTGGAGGAGCCGCCGCCACCGGTGACCGCCGAGGACCTGATCGAGGAGATGACCGAGGGGCGGACGGTGGTTCAGTGATGGCAACTCGCTAGCCTCATGAAAACTTTCTAGTTTCCGTGAACAGCAAGTGGCAGCCAGACTGGGAGCAATCGCGCTGGGATTGCGCCCGGCGGTCGAATTGGGGTTGCAGTATGCTTCGAATCATCTTGGAGAGGGCTTGTGCGACTGGCTAGAAACGCAGCTTGGCTCCCGTGGTCGACGGTGGCGTTGATCGCAGCGATCGGGCCCAGCTCGTGCGTCAGTGCGCAGAAGCCCGACCTCACCGGGGCCGACTCGGGCGTGGGCGGCTCGGGCGGAGAAACGCCACCGCCGGCAGCCGGCAGCAGCGGAGCCTCTCAGTCCGGGGGAGCCGCAGGGATGCCTGGCGCAGGCGGGTCCGTCATCGCAGTCGGTGGTGCGCCGGCAGGCTGCGGCGCGACCGAGTTTCAGTGCGGAAGTGGCGAGTGCATTCCGCTGACCTCGGTCTGTGATCGCCTCAGCGTGGACTGCGCGGATGGAAGCGACGAGGCGGCCGCAGCCTGCTCCGCCTCGGGCGGCACCGGGGGGGGTGGCGCCTGCGAGTTCCAATGCGGCTCGGGCGAATGCATCCCCATGACGAGCGTCTGCGATGGCCTGTCCCAGAACTGCGCCGACGGCAGCGACGAGGATCCCGCGCGCTGCAATCCCACCGGCGCAGGCGGCACCGGGGGACTCGCCCAGGGCGGAACGGGCGGTGCGCAGGTGGTGTGTGAGGCGGGGCAATTCGCTTGCAGCAACGGCACGTGCATCCCCATGGTTCTGGTGTGCGACCTGACGCCCCACTGCGGCGACGGCGAGGACGAAACGCAGGCAGCGTGCGATGCCAGGAACACCGGAGGCACCACCGGCGCTGGCGGGACCGGCACGGGGGGCGACGGCACCGGTGGCGCCGTCGGCACTGGCGGTGTCGGCACGGGTGGCGGTGTCGGCACGGGTGGCGTCGTCGGCACGGGCGGCGACAGCCCGGGCGGCACCGCCGGTTCTGCCGGTGCCGGAACCGGAGGCGACCAGGGCTACACCCCGTGCGAGCCCACTCTCACGGTTGTGAACGGCCAGAGCGGCAACCTGGGAACCGGTGAGGTGTGCGCGATGATGTGCAACCACACCTTCATGCGCCTGTACGTCAACAACTTCGGGGTCGGCACACCGCGCACGATGGTCGCAAATGGCGTGCCGGTGGAGTGTCCCATCCAGGGAGAGTGCAACTGGATGGCGGCCGCGCCGCCTCGAATCGACGGCTGCTACTACTTCGAGATCAGCGCGGGTGAGCCCGAGTTCGCCTCGTTCTACACCTCGAATGGGTGACCCGCCGCGCCGCGGCTTGTGGTGTCCGCCAGGGGGCGGGTAGGATGAACCGAATGAGGGCGTCATGATGCTGCGTGGCCTACTGACTCTGGGGTGCCTGCTGACGGGCTTCGTCTCCTGCGTGGCCACTCACGAGGAGGGCGGTCCCAGCGCGTCGCAGCTTACCGGGTGCCCCGCCGGACAGATCCCGTGTGGAGACGGCTGCCGGCCTGCAGACGGCACGATTTGCTGCGACGACGGGCTGCGCTCCACGAGCAGCTACTGCTTGATCGACGCTGCGAGCAACACCAACAGCTGCTACGTCAACGACCGCAACTGCGAGGCGGCGAATGCCCCGGGCACGAACGCCCGGTTCTGCTGCCAGCGGGAGGGCACGGCCGGAAGCCACGATTGCCCGCCGGGCGAGAAACACTGTGGAACGAGCTGCCAGCCCGAGGATGTTCCCTGCTGCGAGGGCAGCGACTGCTTGACCTTCGGCCGCTTCAGCGCTTGCGACGGGGAGCCGGGAACCCTGTGTGCCTATTGCGAGGCCGACGACCGCTGCATCTTTTGCCCGGCCGGTTCCTGCTGCGGGGCCAACGTCTGCTCCGTAGATCCCGCCGATATCCCCTGCCTACAGAGCGACGTCTGTGTGGGGGCGGCCGACGGCGGCAATCCCTGAGCTCCCGGGGGTGATCAAGTGGCGCTCGCGTGCGGCCGTACCAGCCAGTCGAGGGCCAATCCCATACGTCTAGCGGCCGAGCGCAGGTCGGGCTAGGAAACCCACCAATGATACGGGTTCTGCTGTGCGATCCACGTCGGGAGGAGTGGGTGAGTGCTCGGGCCATGCTCGAAGCGGGAGCCTCGACCGATATCAGCGTCAGCTGGGAGGCGACGGTGGCCGGGGCGAGCCCGGCCATTCGCAGCGGCAAGTATGACGTCTGTCTGGTCAAGGACACGTTCGCAGGCGGCCGGTGGTCCGAACTCGTCCGCTACACCAGCACGGACGGCGGCCGTATCCCGGTCATTCTGTTCATCACCAAGACGCCCCCCGACCAGGGACTGAGCGCAATTCGGGACGGCGCGTCCGACGTCATCTTCCGGGACGATCTGAGTCCCGCCCAGCTGGAGCGATCGATTCTGCACACGGTGGCTCGCTCCAAGCTGGGTACGGGCTCCGGAGAGCGGCCTTCGATCCCGCCACCGGAAAGCCCGAGCGTGATGCGGCATCGACTGGACGCCGCCCTCGCGCGAGCTCGGCGAGGGCGCGCCGGAGTGGCGGTGGTGGCGCTGCACATCGCCGAGCTGGTGGACGCCCCCATCGCCCACGCCCGCCCCGCCGTGGACGTGGTGGCCGAGCGCATCCACAGCTGCATGCGCGACGTCGACACCCTGAGCCAGGTCGGAGCCGAATTCGTGATCCTGGTGGAGGATTCCGATGCCAGCACGGTCGCGGTCCGGCTGGCTCGTGACCTGCTGGATGTGATGGCGGAGCCCATCGAGCTTCGTGGAATGATCCTGAACATCACCTGCAGCATCGGCGTGGCGAGCTATCCCGAGGATGGGGAAGACGCCGTCGATGTCTTCTCCGCGGCTCGCTCGGCCATGCACGCAGCCAGCGAGGCCGGAGGGCGGCAGTACAAGTTCGCTTCGGAGTCGCTGCGCGAGCGATCCACGCGACGCCTGGCAGTGACGGCAGCGCTGGATGGAGCGCTGGAGCGGGGCGAGTTCGAGCTGCACTACCAACCCCAGGTCGATCTGATTTCGGGCGAGCTGATCGCCGCCGAGGCACTCCTCAGATGGACCCATGGTGAGCTCGGCCGAGTGTCCCCTGCGGAATTCGTTCCGCTCCTGGAACACTCCGGTCAGATCGAAGCCACGGAGAAGTGGGTCATCGCCGAAGCCTGTTCGCAGGCCCGCGAGTGGCTGGACGATGGCCTGCCGCTGCGAGTGAACGTCAATCTTTCCGCTCGCCAGTTTCAGGAACGAGACGTCGGAACCGAAATCAAGAACGCCCTCGAGACCTACGATCTCTCGTCCGCGTACCTCGGCCTGGAAGTCACCGAGGGGCTCCTCATCGAGGGAACCAAGCCATTGGTGCAGATCTTCGATGAGCTGAGAGATCTCGGTGTCCAGGTTGCGCTCGATGACTTCGGCACCAGTCATTCCTCCTTGAGCTTCATCAAGCGCTACCCGATCGACGTCCTGAAGATCGACCGAGAGTTCGTCCGGGGGTTGCCCGTCGACACGGCCAACTCGGCGATCACCGGTGCCATCGTGGCGCTGGGCCACAGCCTGGGCTTGACGGTCGTCGCAGAGGGCATCGAATCGGCAGCGGAGGAGGAGTTCCTCCGAAGCCTCGGCTGCCACGTCGGCCAGGGCTTCTACTACGCCGCACCCATGCTTCCCAGTGAATTGCCCAGCTGGCGCTCGAGCAGGGCCCGGTCTGACTGACGTCCCAAGAAAGATGCGGTGACACCACACTTCGCACCAGCTGGTCAACTGCGCCGCACGGGGTATACTCCGGAGAGCTTAGGCGTGAGCACTTGGGGCTATACTCGGAGGTCGACATGAGAAAGGCGCGTCTTCTGCCACTGTTGCTGTTGGTCGGGGCTACTGGGTTGGCGACGATTTCCGGATGCGGTGACGATGGCGGGTCCGGGTCGGGCTCGGACGATGACGGAATGGGCGGCAACGACACTCCCTACTGCACACCGGGGGAAGTTCGCACCTGCATGACGACGTGCGGCATGGGGACCTGGGTCTGCAACGAGGACGGCAATGGCTACTCGCCGTGCCGTTGCCCTGGCGAAGGCGGAGCCGGCGGCGCTGACATCGGAGTCGGCGGCACCGTGGCTGGTGGTACCGGCGGCGTGACTCCAGGGTCGGGCGGCGCAGCAGGGACGCCCGGTGCCGGCGGCAGCGAGGCCGGAACCGGAGGTGCCCTGCCCCCCCTGGGCGGTGCTGGAGGCGAAGCAGAACTGGGCGGGGCCGCGGGTAGCCCGTCCACCGTCGGAGGTACTGCTGGTCAGGGCGGCGTCACGCAGGTTGCCGGTGGTGGAGGCGGCATCATCACCGACGCAGGCGCAGGCGGCGTCTTGGCCGGCGCCGGCGGCGGGGTTGCTGGCGGTACCGCGGGCGCGGGAGTCGGTGGTCTTGCTGGAGGCGCTGGCGGTCCCGCGGCAGGTGCCGGCGGTGTCGCCGGAGGCGCCCCGGGTGGCTCGGCTGGCTCGGAGCCTGGTGGCGCCGGTGGCGCAGCGGGCAGTGCACCCGGTGGAGCCGGGGGAGCATCTGCAGGTGCTGCAGGTGCTGCGACCGCCGGTGGCGCGAGCGGCGCGAGTGGTGCAAGCGGCGCAGCTGGCACCGTGGGCGGCTAGATCAGCGAGCCCTCGTTGAGAGCCGGCCAGACTGCAACTGAGCGGCCGGGAGCGCGCGCCCGAGAGGGTACGGCTTGGGCGTCACCGTGCGGAGTTCGTTGGGAGGTGTCTCAGCGTATTGCCTGTGCGGTGGATCAACGCTGGAAACTTCACCCGGGACGCCCAAGCCGTTTGGATCAGACAGTTGGATGCAGGAGAAAGCCGCGAAAGCTGCCCGGCACGTTGCCGGCCGAGCACCGGTCGCAAGAAGCCGACTGATGACAGTCGAGGAACGGGTGTCTGAATACACCGACACGGCGAGGGGAAAGAGTTACATTTCCGGCGTGCGGACGCCGACTCGGCAAACACGCAATCGCGGTTCGTGCGGCATCATGAATTCGTAGTTACAAATCCGGCGTGCGGACGTTTGCACGTTGAAGAGTCGTGCCAACCTTTGT
The DNA here is from genome assembly GCA_964610275.1 of uncultured Polyangiaceae bacterium. GTDB lineage: Bacteria > Myxococcota_A > Polyangia > Polyangiales > Polyangiaceae > JAFGBI01. The sequence goes on from CAZSVU010000049.1 coordinate 16,440, forward strand.
CATGAGTCGCGCGGAGGGCCGCGCGGCATCCCGCCGCGACGCGGTCCGGGGGTCCGACCATGAGGCAACCGCACAGCCTGGCACCACTTCGCCCTTCCTTGACTGGCATCGTCGTTGCGCTCGCGGCGTTGCTGCCGTTTGCGGCAGCCTGCGACGCAACGGAGCCGGACCCTGCGTCGACTCAGCCGAGCGGAGGAACGGGCGGCCAAGGTGACAGCGCCGAATCAGATGTCGCAGGCGCGCCGGTAAGCCCTGCCGGAAATGGCGGAACTTCATCCGCAGGTGACGGTGGCGGCAACACCGTCGGCGGCGACGGGGGTGGCGCCACGGCGCCGGGTGGTGCTGGTGACGGTACCGCGGCCAGCGAGGGCACTGACAACGCTGCCGGATACGGTAGCCCCGATGGCACCGGCGGGACTGCGGGAACGGACACCCCGACGGCAGGCAGCGAAAACGCGAGCGGCGGCGCGTTTGCGGTGGGTGGTTCCTCGAACGCAGGCGCTGGCTCCGTCCCGAGCTGTGCCGCCGGGCAAACCTATTGTGCCGGTGCCTGTGTCGACATCAGCCGGAGCGTCGACCACTGCGGCGGATGCGATCGAGCGTGCGCGATCGGGCAGTACTGCGCGGAAGGTCGCTGCTCCGACAATGCGTGCGCCGGTGAGCACGAGTACCCGTGCGACGAGCAAGGCTGCGCCAACGTCTGGTTCGATCCGAATCACTGCGGCGCCTGTGGCGCAACCTGCGCTCCGGGGCAGTGGTGCGAGAATGGTCGTTGCCGCTGCGCAGATGCGCACATGGTGTGCGACGGCGCTTGCGTGCACGTGGCCACGAGTAGCGAGCACTGTGGCCTGTGCGGCATTCAGTGTGTCGGCGACCAGTGGTGCCAGGACGGCGTGTGCCGGTGTGCCGACGGACAGATACTCTGCAATGGCCGGTGTCGAGCGCAGAACGAATGTCTACTCGCAGAAGGGATCGGGGGAGCGTCGGGCGTGGGCGGATTCCCCGCGTCGGGCGGGACCACGGGGTCGGGTGGCTCCTCATCCACAGGAGGCGCTTCGGCCGGCAGCGAGTACTGCGGTGCCGGCCCCACCCGTATGGGCACTGCGACCTGGTACCAGCTGGCAACGCCGCTGGTGCACTGCTCCTACCCGAGTGGCACACTGCCCCAGTACTACGGCGCCATGAACGACGCCGACTACGGCATGGCCGAGGTGTGTGGCGCTTGCGTCGAAGTGAGCTCCGGCGGGCGCTCACTGGTGGTGCAGATCGTCGACGAATGTCCGCTGGAAGGGAACGAAGCCTGGTGCTGGGCCGGGTCCAACCACATCGACCTGAATCAGGCCGCGTTCCAGCAACTCGCGGACCTGAGCCTGGGCGTCGTGGACATCAGCTGGCGCTATGTGCCCTGCGAGGCGAACGGCACCCTGCAGTATGCGTTCAAGAATGGGAGTAGCCTCTACTGGACGGGGATCCTGGTCCGGAACAGTCCCGTGCCCGTCACCCGGGTCGAGGTTCAGAACGCGAGTGGGCATTGGAAGAGCCTGTCGCGAACCGACTACAACTACTGGCTCGACGAATCGGGGTTCGGTGAAGGCCCGTACTCGATTCGAGTGACCGACGCCAATGGGTCGGTGGCCGTGGAAGAAGGCGTGCCCAGCCTCACCGGCTCGGCCACCGGCGATCCGACCTTTCGCGAGATGTCCGTCCAGCTGCCAGGCTGCAACTGACTGCAGTCCAGAGAGAAATGCCGCTGATTCGACCCACCTGGCGGGCTGGCCAGGCAGCATCTGGCGGTCACGCGCGCCGCAGCCTCTGCTAGGATGAGCCCCCGAGGAGGTCGTGAATGAAGCGTAGCCTTTCGAAGCTGCTGGTCGGGACGATCGCGATAGCTGCCGTCGGCACTTTCGCGCTGCTGGCTCAGGCCTGGGAGGTCAAAGCCCCGTTCGACGCCACGATCAACCAGCACCACTTCTACGAGATGAAGGTGTGGAACGACGAGTGCAAGCTCAAGGTGCGGCTGCGATTCACGGCCCCGAAGGACGGCTACCAGTCAACCTACTCGAAGCGCAACTACTACCGGTTCAAGTCCCGGCTGGAGATGAGCGACAACATCACCGTCGACTCCCCGGTGTTTGGAAACCGCAAGGCGGGGCGCCGCGTCTATTCCTTCGAGAAAGACACCAGCGCGGGAGGCTGCTGGGCCAAGCGGGAGCTCAAGGTGTTCGACGTCGACATCGAGGGCTGCCGCGGCCGAAAGTGCCGGGTCCAGCCGTTTCAGGAGTAGCCCTTTCGACGCCGGTCTGTGGCCGGCACGGCAATTGCTAACCGGCCTGATGGGCGTATCCTAGGTCAGGCTGGCACACTTGGCACAAGTCGCTGCGAAAAAGTGCGGACGTCATCTCCGCGACCTCGTCTTCGTGCTCGCGGTGAGTGTCCAGCTCGGGTGCGCGTCCACGACCGTCGAGTTGGCCGCGACCGGCGGCAGCGGCGACGGGAGCGGTGGCAGTGGGGGAAGTGGTCTGGTCCCCCTGGGGGAATCCGCGCTGGTGGTCAACGAGGTCGTGGCGAGCAACGAGGGCGTGCTCGTGGACGAGCGCGGCGAAACCGATGATCTCATCGAGCTCGTCAATGCCACGGACGCGTCCATCGACCTCGCGGATTTTGCCCTGAGCGATGGGAACAATTCGCCCACCGTGCTGCCCTCCAGGGTTCTGGAGCCGGGCGAGCGGGTCGTGGTGTGGCCGGACGACGAACCCGGCCAGGGCCCGCTTCACTTACCCTTCAAGCTGAGCTCTGACGGCGAGCTCCTGCGGGTCTGGAGCGGTGCGGAAGAGCTGCTGACCGAGGTTCGGTTTCCCCGGTTGGCCCCCAACCAGGCGTTTGCCAGATTTCCGGACACTTCCGGAGACTTTTCGGTGTGCCGCTACGCGACCCCCGGACGACCGAACGGCGACAGCTGCGGACCGCCGCCGCCGCCCGTCTTGCCCCCGACGGTGAGCTTCCAACCCTACGAGTGGCAGCTGCCCTACCCTCCCGTTCCGGGACCTCTCGTCATCTCCGAGCTCGCGCTGCGGCCGGCGGAGTTCGTCGAGCTCTTGAACGTCGGCACCGAGCCAGTGTCCCTCGATGACTTCGAGGTCCGCCTCGGTCCCACGGCTCCGGGCGTCGAGTTCCCGGGCCCGACAGACGGCATCCTCCTGCCCGTGCCCGCAGGCGCGACCCTGGCGGCCGGGGAACGTCTGACGATCGACGTCGACGCGGCTGATGTCGCGACGGTGGCGGCCGACCCGAATTTCGAAGGTGTGCTGAGCGTGTTCCGCGCGGGCGAGTCACAGCCCAGCGAACGAGTCGACTTCATGAGCTGGCCGGACGGTGCCGTGCTCGCGCGACAACCCGAGTCCGATGGCCGACACGTCTTCTGCGCGACCGCGACGCGTGACGCACCCAACGACGACTGTGACCCGCTCGCGAGCCGTCCGGTAGGCAATCGGTTGCGCCACCTGCGGACCCCAGGGGACTTCACCGCTTTGGCGGAGGGTGCCACCAATCTGGGGATGGAGTCGGTCAAGTTCGTGGTCGACCTGCAACAGGGCGAAGCGGTCCACCTGCTGAGCTCGCGCACGTGGGACCTGCACTACACCTTCGTGCGCGAGAACATCTACCAGGAGCCTCACCTGGATCGCTGCATTCCGGCCGAGCGGAGCGCCTTCAACGCCGGCTGGTACGAGTTCAGCCGCACGGAGTATCTGGTCCCGGATGGGCGACGCTTCCTGAGCGGCACCCTGGTGCATCACGGCGGAGCGGATCTGCACACGGTCGAATTCGCCATGGGAGACGAGATTCGTCCGGATCACCTGGAGCTCGCTTTCTTCCGCGTCATGCGACACGTGTTGGATCCCGCGTCGTGGGCACTCCGCCCCCAGGACGACAGCCAGACCAGCCGCGCGTTGGCGGTGGATGGCAACCTGCCCATCGTCGACAGCAATGCGCCTTTCGAGGGAGTGACCTATCAGCCGCTCACCGAGGGGCTGGCGTACGGCGTGCTGCGGTTCGTCCCGGCCACCGACCTCGACCAGACGCCCCTGGGGTTCGACGTCATCGTGGTGACCGACGACGTGCCCAACGACATCCCGCTGGTGGGCGGACTCGTCACCGAGGCGTTCCAGACGCCGCTGGCACACGTGAACGTGCTGAGCCAGAGCCGCAACACACCGAACCTGGCGCTGGCCAATGCCCGGGAGGACCCACGGCTGGCAGCGTATTTCGACACTCTGGTCCGGCTGGAAGTGCGTGGCGATGGGTTCAGCGTCACGCCGGCAGATCCGGTCGAGGCCCAGGCGTACTGGGATAGCCGTCGCCCATCCGGCCCAGCGCAGTCACCACGCCTGGACCTCTCCGTCCGTGGCGTGCAGTCCCTGGAGAACGCGACCATCGACTCGCTACCGTACATCGGAGCCAAAGCAGCTCAGTTCGCCGAGCTCGGGCGGGTCAATCCGCCGTCGTACTACTCCTGCCCCGCGGTGGTCCCGTTCCAGCGTCCGACACCGGCACTCGCCATACCGGTGGTGCACTTCGTCGAGCACTTCGAGGCCAGCGGGGCCCGGGCAGCTCTCGAGGAGCTGCAGGCCGACGACGAGTTCAACGCCAACCCCCTCGTTCGAGCCCAAGGGCTCGCGGTCGTCCGGGCGTTGATGCGAACGCATCCGGTGGATCCGGTCCTGCTCGCGGAAGTGGAGGACGCGGTGGAGTCGAGCTTCGGCAGGCAGCGCGTGCGATTCCGCAGCAGCAGCAACGCCGAGGACCTGGCCGGGTTCAACGGCGCGGGGCTCTACACCTCCACCAGTGCTGCCATCGGGGATGCGGAACGCCCAGTGGCGGACGCCCTGCGCACGGTGTGGGCCAGCCTGTACAACGCGCGGGCGTATGACGAACGAGAGCTGGCGCGGATCGACCATGCCAATGTGGCGATGGGAGTGCTGATCCACGATGCCTTCCTGAGCGAAGCCGCCAACGGCGTGGCCATCAGCCGCAACTTGCTCAATCCGACACGCTCGGACATCTACTACATGAACGCGCAGATCGGCGAAGCCAGCGTGACCAACCCGGCTCCCGGCGTGGTGACCGAGCAATTCGTCTATCGCTGGCCCCCTCGGCTGCCCCCGATCATCTATCAAACTCGAAGCAGTCTCGCCGGCGGGCAAGACGTCCTGTCCCAGAGCGAGGTGGAGGCCATCGCCTGCGGCCTGTACGCGGTCAACGCGCATTTTCGGCCGCTGCTGGACCCCGGAGCCGAAGATCCTTGGTTCGCCATGGAGGTCGAATTCAAACTGACCGGAGATGACCGCCACCTGGTGTTCAAACAGGCCCGACCGCACACGTTCGGTGGCTTCGAAATCATCGACGACTGCCGCGAGTTCTGAAGCCCAGGTGCCGTCGGCGAGGACCGCTTCGGTCACCGACACGAGGTCCTCGGCTTGGTGAGCGCCGTCGAGCGCCTGCGACGACAGAACTGAACCGCTGGCCACGGGCAAGCAGTCCCGTCCCCCCAACGAGTCCGGGGCAGCAATGCGCAACACCCTCGGTCAATTCAGCGCATCAAATCGGCCCGATTGGAAAGCGCTGGCGGAATCCACCCGAGCGCGACGAGACAAAGCGACTTCAGGCGCTGCGTCTGTGCCATCACGAAGCGGAATTGCGGGGCCGGAGGGGGTAGACTAGTTGAGCTACACTTTCGTCCATGCCCCATGTGCTTCCCTGGTCAGGACTCATCCCGGGTGTAGTTGCTTGTATTCCAATGTAGGAGGTCGTTTCATGAGCCAGAGCAACCTTGGTCGTTCGTGCGTCTCGAGTAGGACGTCGACGCGCCGGCAGTTGCTGCCGCTGTGTGCACTGGCCGTTCTCGCCTACTCCGCCGGTGCCCAAGCCATCGTGGTCGAACCCGACGGTCGGCTCGTGCCGCAGGAACTCACTGAAGACCGCACGGTCAACTGCTGCGAGGTCAACCCAGACGGCTCGAACCTGAGCCTGGAGGCGTTGTTCCAGTCGCGCGGCGAAGCCATCGAGTGGCAGACCGGCGCGTCAGTGGAGCCCCAGTATTTCTCACCGCTCTGCGGGTTCCGCGGCACCCTAATCCTGCGGGGCGGGGGCTGCAAGATCGACTTTGGCTGGTACAACGTCGACCTGAACAGCCCGAATCCGCCGCCGGCGAACATGATCTACCCGCTGGTCACCACGGCGGACGTGGCAGCGTGGTTCACGGCCAACGGGATGGAGCCCAACGAGGACAATGCTTTCCACCCCAACGTGAATGATCCTCCCATCCAAGGAGCGCTGATCGAAAACATCCGCAGCGATCCCCGCTACTGGGGTGGCTTCATCGCCCTGGCCACGTTGGGCAACGACCCCAACGGCACCTGCACGCAGACCCACTACTCCGAGCCGCGGCTCAACCAGATGAGCATCTACGGGCAACCCTGGATCATGGCCGTGGTCTACATGTCCACGGTCACGCCAAACGCATTCTATGTGGGATTCGAGGACCTGCCCACCGCTCCTGACAACTTCGCGCTGCCCACCGTGCCGGACGAATACAACAACGACGGCGACTTCAACGACTTCGTCTACTTCATCGAGGGGATCACCTGCGAGGGTGGCGGCCAGCCCTGCCTGACCAGCGCAGAAGGCGCCTGCGGGTTCGGTCTCACCGAATGCCTACCTGACGGAACCGTCGTTTGCGTCGGCCAGATGCAGCCGGGACCGGAGACGTGTGACAACCTGGACAACGACTGCAACGGCCTGGTGGACGACGACGCGCCGTGCCCGCCGGGCGAGGTCTGCGACAAGGGCGTGTGCAGGCCGAGTTGCGCGTCCCAGGAGTTCCCGTGCAGCGGCGACCTGGTGTGCAACGCCGCCGGCCTGTGTGTGGACCCGGCCTGCCTCGACGTGATCTGCGAAGCGGCACAGGTGTGCGTCGCCGGTCAGTGCGTGGGCGGCTGCGACGGAGCGGTCTGCCCGGTGGGTCAGCAGTGCCAGCTCGGCCGGTGCGTGGATCCGTGCTACGCGCGTCGCCCGGACGGGCCGGCCCCCTGCCCAGCGGGCATGGTGTGCGAGATGGGGGTCTGCATGGAAACCTGTCACTGCCGCATGTGCCCGGCCGCCAAGGAATGCGATCTGACGAGCGGCATGTGTGTGAACGTCGGCTGCATCGGCATCGCCTGCCCTGCCGGGCAAGCGTGCCAAGGGGGCGTCTGCGTGGACGCCTGCACCAATGTCGTCTGCCCGGGTGGCGCTGTGTGCGAGAACGGTTGGTGCGGAGAGCCGTTGGCCAGCGCCGTGGACCCAGGGGACGGAGGATCGAGCAACCCAATCGATCCGATTTACCTCCCGGACGGGGGCACCTCGACGACCGAAGATACGGGGCCGCCCCCGGGCTTCCTCGATCTCTGCGATGACAGCTGTCCCACGACACCGGGCTCCGCCCAGAACGGCGTCTGCGAAGACGGCGGCTCCAACTCCGTGGCAGCTCTCTGCCCGCATGGCACCGACTGCGCCGATTGCGGAGCGCGCAACTTCGTGGACACCGTCTGCTCCGACGACTGCCCGACCGCGGCCAACGGCCAGTGCGAAGACGGTGCCCCGCGTTCCATCGCCGCCGCCTGCGCGCTCGGAACGGATTGCACGGACTGTGGCCCGCGCTGGGACGGATCGGACACCCCCGTTCCGGTGTCGAACTCGCCCACCACGGGAGGACCGGCGCCCGCGGATCCGGGGTGCAGTTGCCGGAGCGCGGGCGGCGGGCGCAGTACGCCGCTCGGGAGCCTGCTACTGCTCGCTCTGGGGCTGGCTGGCCTGCGCCGCACTGCGCGGCGCGGCCGCGCCAGCTGACCGCCGTTGCGCGTCGCCATGGGACCGCCTCTTCGCGGCTGGCGGATCGCCCTCCAGCTCGCGCTGGTGTGGGGGGGCACCGGCTGCGATGACGATGACGGGCACCGCTGTGTCTCTGGGCAACCTTGCCCGTGCCGCGGTCAGGACCTGTGCGCCGTGGATTGCTCGGACCTGGAGCAGTGCATCCCGGTCTGCTCGAGCGCGGCGGCGTGCCACGCCCGGTGCGGCGACGACTGTGTGTACGACTGCTCTGACATCAGCGACTGCAGCGTGGATTGTGGGAGCCGCTGTGACGTCACCTGCACCAGCGTGGAGACGTGCGATGCCACGGTCGGCCCAGCCAGCACGGTGGACTGCTCGAACCTGACCAACTGCGAGGTCCAGTGCGCGGGAGACTGCGTGGTCTACTGCACTTCGCTGAGCAGCTGCTCGGTGACGTGCTCGGATGGAAATGGGGCCACGGTGTGCGCGGACGGCGTCACCCGGGTCTGCGAAGCGCCCTGCCCGTGATGCGGGTTCTTTTCACCACAACGTCAACCTCCACGCGACCAGCTCCCCTACGTCGTTGCCCACGGCGTCCTCGATCGTGAGCCGCCAGGTGCCCTGGGAGCCGAGCCCCACCAGACCAGACAGCGCCTCGTCCGGCTGGAATGCGCCGACGAAGGGCGCAGTCGCGACCCCGAGCCCCACGGCAGCGTCATCGTCGAAGTAGGTCCCCGCATAGCAGTCGTCGGTCGCCTCACCTCGCCCTTGAGCCAAGCTAACCCAGTCCCCGCTGGGAGCCGTGAGAACGATGCGCAAATCTGCGCAGTGCGAATGGCTGATTTCGACCTTCACCATCACGCGAGAAATGACGAAATCATCCGGAACGGTGACCTCCGACGTCACGTACGCGAGGTCCGGGATGTCGGCGGGCAGGCCCGGCGCTCCGTACGATCCCCCCGCGCACACGCCGAAGACGGTGCTGCCGGCCAGAGTCGCGAGCTCGGCACAGTGGGTTCGAGGTAGATCGTCACACTCCCCTGCCCCGGCCAGGCAGTAGCGGACGCAGGTCCGTTCTTGGCAGCTGTGACCCACGGCGCAGTCGGCGACCCGTTCACAGAAGCTGCCCTGCGTGCGCCCGGGCTGATGCTCAGCGGTGCAGTAGCTGGTGTCGTGCACGCTGTCCAACACGCAGCCCGCACCGGCCGCACAGGCGCCGAACGGAACCTCTACGCTCTGGGGCTCTCGGGGATCGCAATTCGGCATGCAGTAGCCCACGCCGGCGACAGTCAACTCGACGCATTCACCGTTCGGGTTCGGACAGTCGGAAACCGTGTTGCAGAACGGGAAACACACACCGAGCGTGTTGTCTGGGTGGAAGAGGCAGCCCAAACCGGCGGCGCAGGCCGCGTCACTTTCGCAGCCCGGGGCGAACCAACCGATGCTGCCGGCAGGGTCACACCGGGTGGCCGCCAGTCCGGCCTCGAGCCCACAGCGCTCGGCGGGTTCGCAACCGCATTGCGAGACCAGGCTACAGGGCCCCGCACCGAGCTCGGACTCACACGGTGCCGGGGGCGTCAGCACGGTCCCAGGGGCTCCGCCGGCACCATTGCCAAGCGACACGGCACCGCCGACTCCAGCGCCACCGCCCACGCCTGCGGCGCTCGAAGCACCACCGATGCCGCTGCCGCCAGCGCTCAGCTGGGTCGCGCCACCGACGGACAGATTGGCTCCACCTCTGCCAAACAACCAACCAGCACCGCCGCTCCCGGTCTCCCAGTCTGCTTGCCAAGCAAAAGACATTCCGCTCGCGCCCGCCACCCCTCCGTGACCAGCAACTCCTTCTTCGACGGACGATTCTCTGGGGTCCTCGGGCGGCCCGCAGCTCAGACCCAGCACGATGAAAGCAAGAACTGCACGCCGCGCACGCGCGCCTCGAGGTACGACCGCCATGGACTTCTCCCGTTTCGGAGCCCGGGCAGAATGCACCGGGTCCGAGTGAGCCCATCGTGCCGGGGGTCGGGTCGGTTGCGCAGAATCTTCGCGAGGCGCCCAGTTGCTGCGACGGGACGGGGCACCAGCGTCCGACGCACCTAGAAGAATGCGACGTCGTCGACCCAGAAGTCGAACGTATTCCCCCCTGGCATGCCCGGGGCGAGGAACTCGACGCCGTAGAACTGAGCGGGATTGAATGTGGCGCCGGGTCCGACCTCGTGCGCGAACTCAGACCATGCAAGCACGTACTGCGTCCATCCGGCCGTCACATTCACGGGGGCGGAGTGGCGATTGCACTCTTGAGACGTGCACGTGCTCGACTCGTGCCAGGAGACGACCCGAACCCGCATGCTCTGGGCATTGCCTACGACCCAGAAGCTGATCCCGCTGAACGTGCTGGCATCATAGGCCAACGGCTCGTCGGCCGTAGGCTTGTTGATCCAAAAACCCTCGCCGGCACCATAGTCGGTGAACCCGCTGCCCCACGTATGCGCCCCGCGCACGCTGTACTCGTTTCTCGCTGGGCAGATCCGGGCCGTCACGAAGACGGCCCCCGGCAACGGAGCCTGGTTGGTGCTCGTGCCATCGTTGAACGCGTGCCAGCGCCCGGTGACTGAGCCGGTCGACGTCAGCGGCGGCTGGAATTCCTGTCCGGTGACCTCCATGTCGGTGATCATGTTCGGATCGCTCGGCGGACCGATCCAGGCGACCTCAGGCTGATCGCAGGTGGTCTGATTGAGACCGCCGTCGGTGGGGCCCGTGCCCACCCCGCCGGTCGCGACCCCCCCGCCAGTGCCCGGGTCGCCCATGCCGCCGACTCCCGTGGCGCCGGTACCGTCGGGCAAACCGCCGGTGTTGTCACCACCGTCGACCAGTGTTCCCCCCACGCCGTCGTCATCTGAGTCACTGCTCCCGGTGGGTTCGGCTGCGCAAGCCAGAACCAAAGGAAGTGAGCTGATCAGCTTGATCCACCCTGAGCGAGCATTCCCCATCCGGGAAATATAGCAGCTTCGAAAGCGGGGTTGCAGGCCGCAATCTGGCGTGGGTCACGGTTGCACGCGATTGCGGATTCGTCGCAAACCCAGCGTGGGCCCGTGCGGCCGCGCCTTGGAGCCGCCCCGCGTTGTTCAGCGGCCGAGCGCGCCGTATACTTCAGGCATGTTGGCGCGAGGGGCTGCAATTGCGGCAGGGTTGATTCTGGGGTTCCTCGCCTGTTCCAGCGAGGAGGACGGGGAAGGCTCGGAGTTCGACGGCCCGGGGTCGTCCTCGGGTGGAACCGGCGACGGTACCGGTGGCGCAGTGCTCGACGATGGATCCGTCACTTTCACGGGAGGGACTGTGGGGGCGGGTGGGACAAGTGCGCCTGGCTCCGGCGGAGGGGTCACGGATGCCGCCGTCGACCAGCCCACGGCGTATCTGGTGGACGGCGGGTGTACGGCGGGCGAGACGCGCACCTGCCAATGCGACGATGGCTCGTGGGGACTTCAGTCGTGCAACACTCACGGCACCGCGTACACCCCGTGCGACTGCAGCGGGGGCACGCAGGACGCCGGGGAGTGCGTCCCCGTCGGTGAGCCCTGCGCGGCCAACCCGTGGTGCTGCGAGGGGTCGTGCAATGCCAATGCCGAGGGCACGTTCGGTATTCGCTGTTGCTTCTTCTCTTCGTGCTACGGTCCTGGCCAGTGCTGCAACGGAACGGATTGCTCGGGCGGTCAGTGCTGCTCGGAAACCGGCGGAAACTGTTCGGACCCCACGCACTGCTGCAACGGAACCGACGACTGCGTGAACGGCACCTGTACGCCCTGATGCTCGGTGTTGCCTGTCGGACTGGGCAGTGGTGAACTCTGACGTGGACGGCTACGAGGAGACGATGCGCGGAACGCTCTGGTCATGTTCGGTGGCACTGTTGGGCCTGAGTGTCGCGGCCGCTTGCTCTGACCCCGCGGCAGGCGGTCCCGGGGGCGCTTCGGGAGGCGCGCCGGCAGCGGGTGGCGGCCCAGGGCTCGGCGGGGATACCGGACTCGGGGGCCTGCCCGGGGCCGGCGGAACTGCCGTGGTGCCACCGATGCCCGTGGCGCCGATCCTCAACGGAACCCGCTACGCGTTCAGCTTTGGCGAGACCCTGTTCGAGGTCGACCCCAACGTGGGTGCCAGAATCACCACGCTGAGTCTCGGGGGCATCAACCTGCTCTCCGGGCCGGAGCTCGACGCATCGAACTACGGGGCGACGTTCTGGCCCAGCCCACAGAGCGGTTGGAACTCCTCGGGATGGCCCCCACCCCCGGAGATCGACACCGGTCCTTACACGGCGAGCGCAGACGCCACGTCGGTCACCATGGTCGGATCCCCCAACCAGAACGTCGGCGTGGCCGTCACCAAGCAGTTCCTGGCGGATGCCGGCACGGGCGTGATCACCGTGGGGTACACCGTATACAATGCCTCCAGTGCCCCAGTCTCGGTGGCGCCCTGGGAAGTGGCCCGGGTGGCGGCACGCGGGCTCATCTTCTTCCCGGCGGGGGCGGTGACCAGTCCGGGGTCGAGCATGACACCGTTGCCGCTCCAGACCGGCCCACAGGCGATCTGGCTCGATTTTGCCACCGCTGGAGTCAGCGGCGGAGACTACAAGTCATTCGCCGATGGCGGCCTCGGCGGCTGGTTGGCGTATCTGGACGGGGACCTTTTGTTCTTGCGCAGCTTCGCCGACATCCCGGTTTCGAGTCACGCGCCCGGGCATGGTGAGATCGAGATCTACACCAACGGCCAGTACGCGGAGCTCGAAGTCCAGGGTGCGTATCAGTCCATCCCAGTGGGCGGCACCGTGCAGTGGATCGTCTACTGGCGAGTCACTCGAGTGCCTGCAACAGTGCCGCGAGCTGCCGGGAGCGCCGAGCTCGTGGCGTACGTGCAGTCGCTGTTGGGGCAGTAGCGACGCCAGATTCGGCACACCATCGCGGCGCGCATGTGGGCGAACATCCCACCTGCCCAGTGCCGCCAGATTCGCAGTCCAATTCGGACTCTGTTGCCACTGATTTCCGCCCAGCTGGTCATCGCGGACCTGGTTTCAGCCGAACGGAACAGGTACTTGCGACATGCCCACTCCCACCGACGACCGTTGCGGTTCGGTTGCGTGATGCCCGCAATTGCCCGAACTACCCGGGATTTGCGCGCGCTGCCTTGCCCCCGCGCAAGTAGACCGGCCCTGGCTGGGAGGCTATCATGTAGTCGTGACTTACTGGCGAAACTACGGGGGAGTAGCCGCGACCGTGTGCCTGCTTGCAGGGGCGGCCATCGCGAGTTGCTCGGCATCTGGCTCTGACCTCAACGGTGGCGACGACGACTCGTCGTCCAACACGGGCGGTGACACCGCCCTCATCGACCCGACGAACGTCGGGGGCGGGGCCAACGCGAACACCGGGGGCAATGGCACCGGGGAGTACGGCATTCTCGTCGACGACAACCACAGTTGCGACAACGCGTCCTTCGAGTTCGAGTCCGTCATCCCCACGGTGATGATCCTGGTCGACCGCTCGTCGAGCATGTTCGACGTGCCCTACGGGGTATTTCCCAACCGCTGGGAGCCGTTGAAGTTGGCATTGGTCGGCGACGGAGTCGGCAACTTCGGGGTGGTGGGCAACCTGACACTCGCCGTCCGCTTCGGTTTTGCCGCATACACGTCACAGAAGGCCAACGCCGCTGCCTGTCCGATGGTGCTCGGCGCCGAAGTTCCGATCAGGCTGGACAACTACGCTCCCATCAAGCAGGCCTACGACGCCCTGAGCTACGACCCGATCCTCGACGGCGGCGGGGCGGACATTCTCTACAAGGGGGAGACGCCCACCGGCGAGGCGATCAACGTGATCGTGCCCGTGCTCAACCAGTTCCCAGAGCCCGGTCCCAAGTACCTGCTGCTGGTGACCGACGGTCAGCCCGACACCTGTGGCGTCATGGATCCGCAGTGCGGCCAGGACGCCAGCGTGGCCGCGGTGCAATATGCGCGCACGATGGGCATCGGCACCTTCGTGGTGGGCATCGAGATGACCGAGTTCGACGCGTCCCGGCACCTGACGCAGCTGGCCAATGCCGGAACCGGGCTCCCGGTCGAGCAGGGCGTGACCTTCCCCAACTGCCAGGCCTGGCTGTCGTCGCTTCCGGGTGGCGGCACGTCGGCGACCTACTCCTCGCCCATGGGCGCGTCGCTGCCCTATCTGCCGCAGAACCCCGAGCAACTCGCGAGCGACATCGCGGCCATCATCGGCAGCATAAGAAGCTGCGAGTTCGATCTGACGGCGGTCAACATTCTCACCGACCGGGCTGCGGAAGGGCAGATTCAGCTAGGCAATCGGCTGCTGGAGTATGGGTCCCCGGACGGTTGGGAGCTGGTCGGGACGAACACGATTCGCATCAACGGAGCGGCGTGTCAGGAAATTCGCGTCACCCCGCAGCCGTTCTTGTACGTCGGGTTCCCGTGTGACGTCCTGGTCTACTGATCCATTGGCTCGCTGGAGCCGACTTTTGGGGGCACCGGAGGTGCTGAAGATGAGGCAAAGCTTAGCGTTGGGCATGGGGCTGGTGGCCATTGCGGCCCTGGTCTCACACACGAGTGCGTGTAGCAGCGATTCCGGTGAGGAAGAGAACGGCATCGACGGTAGTGCCAACGCGCCCGGTTCTTCTGGAGGCAGCGTCGGTTCGACTGGAGGCATCGGCGGCGACGGTGCGGCCGTGGGCGGTGGCACCGCGACAGGCACCGGGGGTACCGAGTTCACCGGAGCCGGGACACTGGCGGATGAGCTCGGATTCGAAGCGTGTGCCAGCGACGCCCGCGAGGCCGAGAGCATGCCGGCTGACATCCTCATCATGCTCGACAAGTCCATTTCGATGAGCGAGCACCGCGTGCCCGAGCCGGACGGCCCGACGCGGTGGGAGGTGATCACGCAAGGCCTCATCGACTTCGCGCAGTCGTCGGAATCCCAGGGATTGGGCGTGGGGATTCAATTCTTCCCGCAGGACCCCCCGCCCGGTGACCTGAGCCAGGTGGTGTCTTGTCTGGTCGAAGACTATCGGACCCCCACGGTGGAGATCGGCTTGCTGCCCGGCAACGCACCGGCCATCGTCAACGCAATCACGACGCAGGCGCTCGGCAATCTCACGCCGAGCTATCCGGCGCTTCAGGGGGCCCTGGAGCACGCCGCCGAGTGGCAGGCGGCCAATCCGATGCGGCCGGTCGCCGTGGTGTATGCCACCGACGGCTTCCCCACGGTGTGCGACAACGGGAGCATCCCGCGCCTGGCTGCGCTCGCCGAGCAGTACGCCAACCCGACGGACGGCTCCCGCCGCATCCGCACCTTCGTGGTGGGCGTGGGCGTGGGTGCCGACGCCGCGCTCGCCCCGGGTCTGGACGACATTGCCCAGGCGGGTGGCACGCACCAGGCGCACCTGGTGGTCAATGCGGGAGCCATCGCCGAGTTGACCGACCGGCTGCGGCGCATGGCGTTCAGCCCCATCATGTGTGAGCTGGATATGCCCCAGCCCCTGGGCGGTGAGATCATCGATCCCGCCGAAATCAACGTGCGGTTCACGCCTCGGAACGGCGATGCCGAGATCATTCACAACATCGCTGGCGAGGCGCAATGTGCCACGTCCGGCGGCGGCTGGTACTACGACGACCCTGCGAACCCCTCGACCATCCACATCTGCGACCAGACCTGCGAGTTCTTCGGCGGCGGCGTGGTCGAGATCCTGATGGGCTGCCGCACCTTCAGTCTGGGCTGATCTTCGTCCGCAGCGCAGGGTCGAACGGTCCACGACGGTGGTCGGCCCGAGAACGCCCGTGGGCGCACGTCGCGGAACCACCGCCACGCGCTCAGGGGTGACCCACCAGCGATGGGTTCGGCGCGGCCCTACTGGAGCGTCACGGGCGTGGGCGGCGCAGAGGCCATGTTCAGGTGGTAGTCGTAGCCCGTCACGACGAGCTCGTACGGTCCTGGCGCCATGTGACTCACATCCATGGATATGGTGGAGAAGCCGCTCGTGATGGTCGGCTCGATCAACTGCCCGTTGAGCGAGACCTCTACCTTCCTGAGATCGCCCGCCGGATCCGCGCCCAACGAGATGTTGAGCACCCCGCCGCTCCCCGCTGCGGAGAGCACCGTGACCGGCGGCGGAGTCGTGTCCGTGACCATGGCTCCCCCGTAGGCAAACTCGTCGGTCGGAACGGCAAACTGGCGCTTGACCAGGTCGACCCGGGTGTTGCCGACCACTCGAATGTTGGCCGTATCGGCGGTTCCGATGCCGCTATCGTTGAGCTTGCGGAGGTATTCTACCGACAGAGGGTCCCAGCCCATGATCAGGGACTCCACGGTGTCCACCGCTACGGCATCACGCCCGGCCAGGATGAGGCGCATGTTCATTTGCGACTGAGTGATATTGGTCACTCCACCGACTTCCTGCGAGGCAGCGGGCCCGTTCTGCAATCCTTGCAGGCCGTCGATCACGGTGAAGTTGATGGGACGCGCCTTGATGTAGTCGTGGATCCAGTGATGCAGGTTGATGGTGGTGTGGTCCACCATGCCCAGACGCACGACCGTGCTCTGATACAGATCTGGATTGAACAGGAAGGCCGGCGTGGAACCAATCCCCACGTTCTTGATGCCGCCGGTCACGACGGCCATGTAGTGAGTCTTGAGTGCCCCGATGCTGATCAGAACGTTGGCACTGGCCAGGCGGGTGTTGACGGGATAGGTGTTGTTGAGTAGCCCCCCCTCGATCGGGACCTGGGTGACGTTCGGGTCGTTCTCGATGGCGATGAACTCGTTGACCTCTGGGATGTCCTGCGGCGTGTACCTGAGCGCGGCAAAGACCTCGGGCGTCGTCGCCGGACCGCCCGTGCCCTCCATTACGAGGATCTGCCCATTGGGGTTGTAACGTCGCACCAGCGCGGCCACGGCCCGAGTGACGCGGTAGTCGGTGGTCGTACCGTTGGCCTCGGGCGCGAGTTGCTGACCGAGCTGCCAATTGGGGCCACCGGTGTAGTCGGTCATCCCGACCAGATTCGGCTTGAGCACCACTGTCATGCCGTCAGTGATCAGCCCTTCGAAGCCGCCGGCGTAGTTGACCGCCTCCTCGACCATCTGGCTGATCTGCGTCTGATCGAGCAGGCTGACGTTGGGCTGCGCAGACTGCACCAATCCAACCCTGACTTCAGCGGGATTCGGGAGAGCGCCGCCACCGTCGTACGGCTGCCCCCCACCAGAGCCGGGCCCGAGACCATTCCCACCGGTTCCGAGACCATTGCCGCCAGTTCCATCTCCAGGGCCCGACCCGCTATCAGCCGCAGAACAGCTCTGCGTGTACGGGGCGAGCAGCATCATCGGAATGATGCTGAAGAGGAAGATCTGCTTGGCGCGGCTAAGCTTCATTACGCCTCCAATCTAATTGAGCGTACTTGCGCCGAGGGCCTTGATCAAGTTGGCCCCGCCGGGCAATCCAGCACGTTTCGTGCTGCGTTCGTCCCTGAGCGCCGGGGCTCCAATGACTCATCCGGGGTAAGCCGGGAGGCAGGCCAGTGAAGACCGAGTGGGGCCCGGCAGCGCGGCTCGTTGGCGACCCAACGCGCCGCACCGCCAGGCACCCGAAGCCAATATGGCACCATCGTCTGACATGCCAAGCCCGCAGTGCGGCCAACCCGAAAACTGTCCAGCTCCTGGCCACGACTGCAGCACCCGGAGCGACTCCGCCTTCGCGGTGCAAGATTGCCCAAAGTGGACCAAAACGGTGCCCTGGTCCGCCGCGAACCCACTCATCGAACCGGAAAGTGCTCCCACCCGTGATAGAAGCCGACCCGACGCTCGACCCAGGTCAGCGGCCGTACAACACCCCGGCCGTCAACGAGTAGGCGAGTAGGACAAACACATACACCACGATAAAGCGAGTCTTCAGAATCGCCGCCAACGCGAGTAGCGGCGTGATCCGCGTGGCCGGACCGGAGATGAAGAACGCCAACGCCGCGCCCTCGCTCATCCCCTGGGTGATGAGCGATCGAACGAGCGGAATCGTGCCGCCGCCGCACGCGTACAGGGGCACACCCAGGACGGCTGCCAGCGCCACGCTGGTCCACTGACCTGGCCGGAACGCCACTGCGATCCAGCGACCCGGGACATACACCTCGACCGCTGCCCCGAGCAGGATGCCGATGACCAGGTAGTACCCGATGTAGAGCGTGTTATCGTAGCACTCCCTCAGGAACCGTCGCCACTCGAAGCGCTGGGCAGGTCGCTCGCACCCGGCTGGTTCGGGTCGCTCGAGCACGGCCGGATTCGTGATCCATCGTGTTGGCAAACGGCGGACCGCCACGCCGAGCACCACCGCGAAGATCAGCACCGCGAAGAAGCGAATCAACGCCATCTCCGGGCTGATGCCGCCCCAGGTGAGGATGAACAGCTGCGGATTCATCAACGACGACGCTGACAGGAACGTGACCAGCGGCGCGAGCGGAACACCAGCTCGGTAGAGCTGCAGCACCACGGGTACGGTGCCGTAGGTGCAGAGCGGTGAAATCAACCCGAACAGTGCGGCCAGCAGCACCGAGACAAATGGCGCTCCGGAACAGGCGCGCTGCACCGCCGCGGTCAGCTTGGTGTACCGAAGCGCTTGGCTGGCGACCACACCGAGCACTACGTACGGCGAAATCTCCAGCAGCACTCTGCCGGACTTGATCAGGATGATCTGAAGCGCGCGGTACCAGTACACTTTGTCGTCGGACCCGTTCGCCTACGCCGGAAGGTGGCTGCGAGCCAGGGCCGCTGCGGCGGTCTTCCGCGGTGCGAGGCGTCCTCTACGTAGCTCCTCTGAAGCGGTGCCGAAAGCCCTGAGTGCTCTGTCCCAGAAGTCGCAATCGTTGCGCTTCCGCCGGGCCGAACGCGAGGGTGGCGGCCCGGCGGAAG
>CAZSVU010000050.1:0-35093 GCA_964610275.1 uncultured Polyangiaceae bacterium
GCTCGGAACAGATTCCTGTTGCTTTTTCGGGGTCTGCCGCAGACCCCGCCCCGCAAGCGGGGCCCCACCCCAAACGGTTCGCTCGCAGTGCACTTCCTCGCGGTGACCGACATTCGCGCTCCCCTATTTACTCGGCGGTCTGCTTGCGCTGCTTGCGCGTCTGCCGCTCGGCCTCGGCAATGAGTCGCGAGTATCCATCATAGCGCTCGTCCACCGGCGCATCGCCCAGCGGACGATGTGCGCTCGATGGCGCCGGGGTCTCGGAGCGTGGAGGCCCAGCGCTGGAGAACGATGCCACGCTCGACGTCCGGCTCCCGCGGTCCACTCGAATCCCCGCGCGCTCGACGACCATGTCCGCCAGCTGGTCGAGGGAACGCACCGTGGCCGGGGTGCCGTCTCCGAGCACCGAGAAGTCGAAGTGCCGCACGTCGATGCGCGCGGCCCACGTGACGGTGATGAAGTGGATGTCCGCCGCGGCGTACGCATCGAACTCGCCGCCTCCGGAAGCGCGGAACGCGGCCACGTCTGCCGCTGATGGAGCCACAGCGCGCAGTGCCGCGCTGCTGGTGCGGGCCCCGCGCGCCTGCGGCCGTCCACCCGTGTGGATTTCGCCTCGGACCATCACCAGGAGAGCCCCATAGGGGATGGGCATCTCCCGGTCCTTGACGGTGAAGACGACCTGCTCCGGTTCGAGCCGCATGGCCCGAACCAGCACGGCTCGGCGGGCCGGGTCCGCGCAAATTGCAGAATCGATGACCGCGACCTGGAAGCCCTCGTCGAGCAGGCGCTGGCCCAGTTCCTGAGCCTGGGCCGCGTCCCCCAGAGCCCGAACGACGCCCCACACGCCAGGCTTCAGCTTGGTACGGAGGTCGTAGGGCAGCATTCCGGTCGCGCGGGCCAGCCGCGTGTACTCGTCGCCACTCCCCTCGAACGTGGGGCCGAGAAGTACCAGCATCAGACCGGATTCTCCTAAGGCTTCCTAGCTTACTCGACTTCCAAGGCGGGGCGGGAAAAAGCGCCTCCGGGGGCCCGGTCCCCGGGGAAGCCCGGGGTGGCTCGGCGTCAGCTCATCCCGGGGCCCTGGGGTCCCACGGGCCCCAGCCGGGCCGGTGACGGCCGCGCCGAGAGCTACGAATCGGCTGCGGATCGTGATACACGTGCCTGAAGTTGCGTTCGACCGAACCGGAGAGGCTTTCGAGATGGATATCAACTGGGTCGTCGTCATCAAGACTCTGATCGAGTCGATCGTCTACTCCTTGATCGGCATCGTGATGTTCGCGTTGAGCTTCGTCATCATCAAGCTCGTCACCCCGTTCTCGCTCAGAAAAGAGATCGAGGAGGACCAGAACACGGCGCTCGCCATCATGATCGGCTCCGTGATCCTTGGGCTCGCCATCGTCATCGCCGCAGCCATCGGCGGCTGACCCCAGGTCCGCCCCCACGGGCGGCCGCGCTACCGGACAGCTCGGTCCAGGTCAGCGCGTGCCGCCGTCCACCCGGCGCGAGGCCGAGCGTGCGGCGGGGTGGCCCGAGCTGCGGCCGAGCGGCCGTCGCCCAGGCAGATATGCCCCGACGGTCCTGCTCGCCATGGTGCTGATCATCGCCGCTGCGGGCCTCGTCTACGAGCTCGTGATGGCGGCCGTCGCGAGCTACGTGCTCGGTGACTCGGTCACTCAATTCTCCACCATCATTGGCGTCTATCTTTCCGCGTTGGGTCTGGGTGCGTATCTGTCACGCTTCGTCGACCGACGACTGGCGAGCACGTTCGTCGACGTCGAGCTGGCCACGGCGATGATCGGCGGGCTCAGCGCCCCGGGCCTCTTCGTCGCATTTGCCTACACGGGCGCCTTCCACCTCATTCTCTACTCGACCGTCGTGCTGACGGGAGTGCTAGTGGGGCTCGAGCTGCCGCTGCTGATCCGCATCCTCCGCAGAGAGTACGAGCTCAAAGAGCTCATCGCTCGAACTCTCACCTTCGACTACGCCGGGGCGTTGGTCGGGTCGCTCGCCTTCTCGCTGCTTCTCGTTCCGCGCCTCGGGCTGGTCCAGACCAGTCTCGCCTGTGGTCTACTCAACGCGATGGTCGGTTTGGCCTCCACCTGGGTGCTGACCGGAAGCGACGAGCGCGAGCGTCGGAGCCTGGTCCGGGCACGCTGGCTCGCCCTGACCGTGGCTTTGCTCCTGCTGGGAGTGCTGCTCCAAGCCGAGCGACTCACCAGCGTGGCAGAAGCAGGGCTCTACCAGGAACGCGTGATGCTCGCTCAGCAGTCTGCCTACCAACGAATCGTGCTGGCCGAGAGTGGCGGCAGCACGAAGCTCTATCTCAACGGAAATCTGCAGTTCTCGTCCGCCGACGAGCACCGCTATCACGAAGCGCTGGTGCACCCCGCCATGGCCACCGCCCAGCGACCGAAGGACATCCTGATCGGAGGTGGAGGGGATGGCCTGGCCGTGCGCGAGGTTTTCAAGTGGCCCGGCGTCGAGCGGGTGACGGTGGTCGATCTCGACCAGCAGATCACCGATCTGGCGCGCTCGCACCCTGACTTCGTACGCCTCAACCAAAACGTCTTGAACGATCCCCGCGTGAGCATCGTCAACGCGGACGCCATGGTGTGGTTTGCCGAAAGCCGCGCCTCGTTCGACGTCATCATTCTGGATTTTCCCGATCCCAGCAACTACTCACTGGGCAAGCTCTACTCGCGGCGGTTCTACCAAATCGCCATCGAGCGCCTCCGCCCGCTAGGCGCTCTGGTCGTGCAATCCACCTCCCCGCTGTTTGCGAGAGCGGCGTACTGGTGCGTCGTGAGCACGCTGCGTAGCGCGGGATTCGTGGCCCGCCCCTACCACGCGTTCGTCCCGTCCTTCGGTGAGTGGGGCTACGTGTTGGCCACTCGCAGCCCCACCGAGCCCCCCGGACCCCTGCCCGCTCTGGCGCTCCGCTACCTGGACTCGCAGATTCTTCGCTCCATGTTCGATTTTCCACCGGACATGAGCGAGGTCCCGGCGCAGGTCAATCGCCTGAACAACCAGGCCCTGGTGGGCTACTACCTCGAAGCGTGGAAGCGGTGGAACTGACGGTCGGGTGATCGCTGCGCCGGCGTGCGAGCCTACCTGCTGCCCTCAAAGCGATACCCGAACTTGCCGGTGCGTGGGTCGCCCCCCGGCTGTGCTTCGAGGTCTCCCTCGACTTCCAGCACCAACTGGTCGCCGTCGAGGGTGGCCTTGCCGGACGTCACCGAGGCAGTCCAACCCAGGTTCAGCTCAGCTTCCGGACAGGTCTGACCGGGTGCGATGTCGGCGCTGTTGCCGTTGACCGTGCCCGTGAGCGAGCAGAACGGGCCACCCGTGGGCGTGAAGATCACGACGATGGTCACTTCGGTGGCGCTCTTGCTCTCGATGCGAACGCTGGCCGTGGGGTCGGGATACTTCTCCTCCGGCTCCGCCTCCCAACGCATGGTCGTGACATCGGTGCCGGTGAACTCTCCCACGAAGCTCGCCGCTGCTGCGTCCCCGGAGATCGGTCCCGGCTCTGCATCGCCAGCGTCTCCGGCGTCGCCCGCGTCCGTTGTGTCGTCCTCGGTGGACTCGGAACCGTCCGCGACCTCGGTGTCCCCCCCGACGTCGGCACCAGCATCCTGCACACCCGACCCGGTGGAACCGGACTTCGACCGCGGGCGATCCGGCAACTCGTCCTCCTCCTGCTCCTCCGCCAACGGTCCGCTCCCCAGCGGCTCGGTCGACGGCAGCACGGGTGTGCAGGCGCCGAGTAGGACCAGAAGCCACGTCACCGCCAGCCGCATGCCCCGGCTAGAGCACGGATCCTGAGCGGTGGCAATCACCGAGCCACTCGCCCGATCAGTCGACGACCGCCACACTCCCGCCCCGCCGCGAGTCTCCCGCCCCCGAGAAAGCGTCGTCGTCTCGCATGGCCACGTGAACGCCACCGAAGAACATGTTCTGACGGTCAAAGGCGACCGGGGCCTCGGGGTAGTCGCGACGGAGTGCCTGCTGAACCGACTCCTCGAGGCCGACGCTTTCGTAGGCCAGGCTGCGCACCCAGCGACCATCTTCCGCACGTCGACTGCGCAGCGGCTCGAGGTGCAGCCGCGGGGCGTCCACTGCCGCCTGGGGGCTCACGCCGTGTTCCACCAGATGAGAGGCGACGCGGAGGATTGCCGTCCGCAGACGGTTCGCGACAGGAAAGGTCGAACCGTTCGTCGCGCACGTTCAGCAGCGTGTCCTGCACCCGCAGCAGGCGTCGGAGGTGTGCCTTCGAAAGGAAGGGCGCTTCGCCACCCACGCCTTCCAGCAGCTTCAATCCGAGCGCGACCAGCACTCCGCCCGAAGACGGGGGAGGCATGGTGGCGAGCTGCCACCGGCACGCAAGGCGTGCGCGCCCGCTGCTGCGGTCTGGGGATCCCCAGCCGCGACCACGCCACGGGTGGGACGCGTCAACGGCCTCTGCCCTGCTCCACTGGTTTCGTCATTCCAGCGGAGAATATTACTTGATACGCCGCTCGGGACCTGAAATGCCTCGTCACGAGTCGACATGCTCGGGCGCAAGGCAATCTACGGGATCGGGCTTCTGGTAGCTCTGGGATGCGGGCTGCGCACGGTCGAACGGCCGGAGCCTGGACGACCGGGTGCGAACCCAGCCGGAACCGGAAGCTCGGTCGCCGCGGTCAGTGCGTCCGCCAGCGGAGCCTCGCGAGGCGGACCGCCTGTGCCCCCGCGCGGCATCACCCCCGACTGGCAACTTCCGACCTCGACTCGTCAGCAGCTCTCGTCTGGCCTCGTGGTGACGACCGTCGTGCGACGCCAGGCGCCCGTGGTCAGCGTGCGACTCGTCGTCTCCAGCGGCTCTGCTTCCGACGACGCCAAACCTGGCGTCGCCAGGCTGACGGCCGAGCTCATGGCCGAAGCCGGCGCGGGCAATTGGTCTCGAGCCCGCCTTTGGGATCACTTGGCCGAGCTCGGCACGCAGCTCGACCTGCGGACGTCGCAGGACGCCACCGAATGGTCGCTGGCGGTCACGTCGAATCACTTCGACGCGGCGCTGGGCGTGCTCGGGGCGGTCGTCAAGCGCCCCCGGCTGTCGATCGGCACCTTCAGTGAGCTGCGCACTCGGTTGGTGGAACGCGCCCGCGACGCTGCGCGACACGACCTCGGTTGGGGCGCCTCCTGGATCCTGTACCGAGAGCTCTACCGACTCCCCACGCACGCTCACCCCTACGCCTGGTTCGATGCCACCGAGGGACAACTGAAGGAGCTCAGACTGACGGATTGCGCGCGCTTCTACCGCACCCACGTCACCCCCGAGAACGCGGAGTTGCTCATCGTGGGCAACGTCGATCCCGAAGCGGTGAGGCCAGCAGCCGAGAGCGCATTCCGAGGCTGGAAAGGCGCGCGTCCACCGACGTCGCGCTTCGTGCCGCCCGTGGCGCCTCATCGCCTGCGCGTGTACCTGGTCGATTATCCCAAGAGCTCACGCGCGGAGGTGCGGGTGGGCCTGCTGGGTCCGAATGCGCTCGACGCCGACTTCGCCATCGTTGCCGCAGCTGCGGAACTGCTCGGGGCTCCGGTCGGAGGAAGATTGGCTCGCGACCTCGTGCCCCAATCATTGGCGACCCGAGCGCGCGCGGATTTGTCGGCGGTTGCTCACGGACCTGCCCCGCTGGTGATGTCAGCAAGCACGAGCACCGAGACGACTCCAAAGGCGCTCGCTTCAGTCCTGGACCACATCCGACGGCTCGGTGAGCAGGAACCCGACCCAGAAGAGCTCACCAGTGCCACTCAGCGCCTGGCCACGCGCCAAGCTCGCCGATCCGAGTCCGTCCAAGGGTTGAGCATGCTGCTCAGCGAGTACGGCGTGTTGGGCATGTCCAACGCGGAAGTGGAGCTGCAGCGCGATGCTTGGCGGACGCTGACGGTGCCCGCGGTACACGCGATGAGCCGTACGTATTTCCGCATGGAGCGTGCAGTGGTCGTGGTGGCAACGGATGCTCGGCGCGTCGAGCGCGCGCTGACGCACTTCGGCGAGGTGGAAGTCGTGGCCCCGGAGCAAGGCTTCACCGTGAAGCGCAAGTTGGGTCACGATCCCTCGGCTCCAATGAGCGTCACCGAACCCGGTTGATCCAGTCACACTGAACTCGCTTGAAGATCGCGGTGGGAAACCTGTGGGTAGATGTGTGCTCAGATTGGGGTCGATCGTGGGAGACGCTTTGGGAAACCTGTGTTCAGTGGCTCGAAAGTCCAGTTGCATCCAGCGCTTACCCGCTCCGAGCACAACCTGTCGTGGTTTTTTGTTGCCCGACCACAATGTGTTGGGGTACACATCCACTCTCCACTGAGAGAAGGTAGCCTGTGCGTGCGTCCAGCAGTAAACCTGTTGGAACCCTAGTCTGAGGTTCGGTTCGCGGCTCAACGGTACGGACAAACAGACCAGGGCTGAGGAGAGGGACGCCCGCGCAGTTGCAGTCAGGACGGAACCAGTCCTGACCAGAGGTGGGTCTACCCGGCGAGCGGTCGGGGATTTCTGCGTTCAGAATTCGAGGAGAAGTGAGGGATGGCGCAATCGACGGTCGTCGGTGAGGCGGTTTCCGTGAAGTCGACCAACGGGTCCAAGCAGGGCAAGTCCGCCGGACGCAACCGAAAACGCAAGGGGCTCAGCCTGGAGCGCTGCTTCACCCAGGTTGGTGACGATCCGCTCGCGGGGACGGTGTGGGAGCGCCGGCAAAGCATGATCACAAACCCCGACGGCTCGGTGGTCTTCAGGATGGACGGAGCCGAGATTCCGGCCGACTGGTCCCAACTCGCGACCGACATCGTCGTCTCCAAGTACTTCCGCAAGGCCGGCCTCTACGGGGACAAGAGCCAGGGCGAAACCAGCGTACGCCAGGTGGTGCACCGCGTGGTGCATACGATCCGCACAGCCGGGGAGCAGGTCGGTGGCTACTTCGCTACGCGCAAGGACGCCGACACCTTCGAGGCCGAGCTCACCTATCTGCTCACCCACCAGTACGGCGCGTTCAACTCCCCGGTCTGGTTCAACTGCGGCCTCTATCACCAGTACGGCATCAGTGGCTCCAGCGGCAACTGGGCCTGGGACGACGGCGCCGCGGCCATCACCGAAACCGTCGATGCGTACTCGCGACCCCAGTGCTCGGCATGCTTCATCCAGAAGGTCGATGACGACCTGATGAGCATCTACCAGCTGATGAAGAACGAGGCGCGCCTGTTCAAGTACGGCTCCGGAACGGGCACCAACTTCAGCCCCATCCGCGGCAAGCAGGAGAAGCTGTCCGGTGGCGGAACCTCGAGCGGGTTGATGAGCTTCTTGGAGGTCTTCGATCGTGCCGCCGGTTCGACCAAGAGCGGGGGAACCACGCGCCGCGCCGCCAAGATGGTCACTCTGGACATGGATCATCCGGAGATCGTCGATTTCATCACGTGGAAAGCCCGGGAAGAGAAGAAGGCCCAGGCTCTGATCGCGCAGGGTTACGACAGTGACTTCAACGGCGATGCCTACCGCACGGTGAGCGGTCAGAATTCGAACAACTCCGTGCGGATCACGGACGAGTTCATGAAGGCCGCTTTGAGCGGTGGCCGGTGGCGTACCCGCACGCGCACCACCCAGGAAGTCGTCGACGCCCTGGATGCCTCCGATCTCTGGCAGATGGTGGCGGAAGCAGCCTGGAGCTGTGCCGATCCGGGGGTGCAGTACGACACCACCATCAACCGGTGGCACACGTGCCCCAACAGCGAGCGAATCAACGCCTCCAATCCCTGCTCGGAGTACATGTTCGTCGACAACTCCGCGTGCAACCTGTCGTCGCTCAACCTGACCAAGTTCCTGCAACCCGATGGTGGCTTCGACGTGGAGCGGTTCCGTCACGCCATCCGCATGTTCTTCATCGCGCAAGAAATCCTGGTCGACTTCTCTTCCTATCCCACGCGAGACATTGCCCAGAACTCCCACGACTTCCGACCCCTCGGCCTCGGCTACGCCAATCTCGGCACGCTGCTGATGCTGAACGGTGTGCCGTACGACTCGGACCATGGCCGCGCCATTGCTGCCGCACTCACTTCCATCATGACTGGGCAGGCCTACTCGGTGAGCGCCGAGATGGCCGAGGCCAAGGGAGCCTTTGCCCGATTCGCCGAAAACCGCGAGCCCATGCTGAAGGTCATGCGCATGCATCAGGAGGCCGCCTTCAGCATCAATCGCGACGAGTGCCCCGAAGAGTTGTGGCGCAGCGCGTCCGAGGACTGGGCCCGAGCCGTGCGTTTGGGGGAGGAGCACGGCTACCGCAATGCGCAGTGCACCGTGCTCGCTCCCACCGGCACCATCGGGCTGTTGATGGATTGCGACACCACCGGGATCGAACCCGATTTCTCGTTGGTGAAGTTCAAGAAGCTGGCCGGCGGCGGCTACTTCAAGATCGTCAACCAGTCCGTTCCCAAGGCGCTGCAGCGCCTCGGGTACTCCCCCTCGCAGATCCAGGAGATCGTGGCCTACGTCTCCGGTACCAACACGTTGCTCGGTGCCCCGCACGTCAGCCGCGCCGCGCTGCGTGAGCGTGGCTTGAGTGACGAGGCGCTGGACGCCGTCGAAGCGGCGCTCCCGGGGGTGTTCGACCTGTCACTGGCCTTCGCCCCCTGGGTGGTGGGCAAGGAGACCTACGATGCGGTGGGCGTCGATGCCGACAAGATCGCACAGCCCGGGTTCAGTCTCCTCACTCACCTGGGCTACACCCGCGCCGAGATCGACGAGGCCAACAAGGTCATCGTGGGGCGCATGACCGTCGAGGATGCCCCCTATCTGCGCGCCGAGCACTACCCCGTGTTCGACTGCGCGAATCGCTGTGGCGCGACGGGCACTCGCTTCCTCGCCCCCATGGCGCACCTGCGCATGATGGCGGCCGTGCAGCCCTTCCTGTCGGGTGCGATCAGCAAGACGGTCAATCTGCCGAACGAAGCCACGGTCAGCGACATTCGTGAGACTTACGAGGAAGCGTGGAAGCTCGGTCTCAAGGCCATCGCGCTGTATCGCGACGGGTGCAAGGCGTCCCAGCCACTGTCCGCCTCCAATCGCGGCAAGCAGGAGGACGACACCGGCGCGGCGGTCGAAGCCGAGCCCCACGCATTGGCGCCTGCGCCCCTGCCCTCGCTGCATCCCGAGAGCGTTCGGGTGCGTCTGCCGAAGAAGCGCCAGGGCTTCACCCAAGAGGCCCAGGTAGGCGGACACAAGGTCTTCCTGCGCACGGGGGAGTACGAGGACGGCACCCTCGGTGAGATCTTCATCGACATGCACAAGGAAGGCGCTGCGTTCCGTTCCCTCATGAACTGCTTCGCGATGGCGGTATCCATCGGGATGCAGTACGGAGTGCCGCTGCAGACTTTCGTCGATCAGTTCACGTTCACTCGCTTCGAGCCGCACGGTGTGGTGAGTGGGCATCCGAACATCAAGTTCGCCACGTCCATCGTCGACTACATCTTCCGCGTGCTGGGAGTGGAGTACCTGCAGCGGTACGACTTCGCTCAGGTCAAACCCGCACCCGCGCCCACGCCCATCGAAGACCCAACCGGGCCGAACCTGGTGCCCGACACCGCGGCCCCGCCCGCGGACTCCTCGCTGCCACCGGCGAGCGACGTGGCTCCCGCGCTCGCGGCCGGCGAAGAGAGCGGAATGCGTGGTGCGCTCGACGCACAACTGGAGGAGCTAATGGGTGACGCACCCGTCTGCGACGCGTGCGGTCACATCACCGTCCGCAACGGGGCCTGCTACAAGTGCCTCAACTGCGGCAATTCCATGGGATGCTCGTAACTCGGCCGGCGGGCCGTCAGGCCCACCCCAAACGACCGCATGCACCGACGATGCGTGCAGCCGACTTGCGGTGACCAGGCCACGTTGGCTACCGTCGAGACCGACCCGAGCGGAGGACGTAATGAAGGACGCTTCGCAAGCCGCGACCCGAACGTTTCTGGTGCCCATTGCCCTGGGGCTAGTCATATCGCTGGGCTTGGCTTTCCCTGCCTGTAAGAAGGACGAACCACCACCGCCGCTTCCGTCGGCCACGGAGGTCGCAGCCGAACCTGCGCCCACGCTCGAGCTGGCTCCGGAAGAGGACGCTGGCGAGGATGCCGACGCGGACGCCAAGAAGCCGACAGGCCCGTACAAGCCTGCCAAGAGCCTGGCCAACTGCTGCGCTGCGCTGCGCCAGAATGCAGCGAACGCTCCTGCCCCGACGAACACGTACATGATGGCTGCAGCCGGCATCTGCGACGGCGCCGTTGCTGCAGGACGGGACAACAACGCCGCCCTCGGTGCCATCCGCGCAGCCCTGCGTGGCGCCAACATGCCGGCGGCTTGTTACTGACCGCGAGCGCAAGCTCGCGGTCTGCGTCCCAACGGCGTGTTTCGCCTGCAGAAGAAGAGCCCTCGAGCGAAGCTCGAGGGCTTCCCTATCCCCACTCCGTCCCACCGCCGTCCCGACCCCGAGACGCGTCCCACCGGGCTTCAGTGGGCAGCCTGCTGCAGACCGTCCGGCTGCGCCACGCGTTGAACCCCACCGTGCCGCGTCTCGGGGTGGATCAGAAGGTGTGAACGACCTTGGCTGAGGAAGCCCTCGAGCGAAGCTCGAGGGCGGTCCTGGCTACGCGGGCGGAGTAGCTGCGCTACTCCGCCAAATGATCGAACCCTCGGCCCAGCTGCACACGTGATCCATCGGGACGTTCGAGACGCACGCCTCGACCTGCCTCCACGTGACCAATGCAGACGACCTGCCGCGGCCGACGCCGTGCGGGACCAGTGGCGAGTAATGCGTAGTCCTCTCCTCCCGAGAGAGCCAAGTCGAGCGGAGATAGACCGAGAGTCTGGGCCGCGCGACGCAGGTCGTCGCTGAGCGCCCCCTCCAAACGCGACTGCTCCACGACGATTCGCACGTGAGCCGCGTCCGCCAGGTGGTGCGCATCGCCTGACAGCCCGTCGGATACGTCGATCAGGCTCGTCGCCACGCGCGCCAGCCGACGGCCAGCGTCAATCAAGGCGCGGGGACGTCGCCAGGTCTGAATGCAGCGGCGCTCGGAGACCTTGGCGCGACGCCGACCCAGTCCCACTCCGGCCGCCAGCAACCGGTACCCCGCCGCAGCCTCTCCCACCTCGCCGGCCAGCCACAGCGCATCACCCGGCCGGGCGCCAGAGCGCAGCGCGAGACGGTGGCCTTCACCGAGCACGGTCGTGGTGACGCTGAACTCGCTCCCACGCGACACGTTGCCGCCGACCAACGGACATTCGACCGCGTCACTCGCCCGGGCCTGCCCCCTGGCCACGCCCTCGAGGTCACGGTCGATGACGTCTGCCGGCACGACCAGATTCGCCAGCGCGGCCACCGGCTGCGCCCCCATGGCCGCAAGGTCACTCACTGCGGCAGTGAAGGAGCGCCACCCCACGTCTTCCGGTCCCATCCACGCTCGAATGAAGTGGACCCCTTCCACACAGGTATCCACGGTCCAAACCAACGCCCCTTTGCCGGCCTGGATCACGGCGGCGTCGTCACCGATGCCGACGCGCACACGCCGCCGACCGCTCCCACCCGACGACGCGAGCGCTTTGTCCAACAGCCGAATGGTACCGAGCTCACCAGACAGCACATTCCGGGTCCGCGCTTGCCTCCAACTTCGACTCACGGCGTCACCATCCGGCTAGACGACGGTGGCGCGCCGGCAGGGTACGGTCACCACGAACACGGCGCCCTGCGGAGTGTTCTCTTCCACGTGCACGCTGCCGTCGTGCCCATCCACCAAGCGCTTCACGATACTCAACCCCAGGCCCGTTCCGCCCTGCTCGCGGGTACTGCTCGAGTCGACCTGGTAAAACGCATCAAAGACTCTGCTGCGCTCGTGTTCCGGTATGCCAATGCCCGAGTCGGCCACTCGCATCTCGATGGCAGCGCGTTTGCCCCCGAACAGCACGTGCCCGTCCCCCCCCGACCCGCTGGTCGCATCCATGAACGTCGATCGCGCCGACAACAGCACCTGCCCGCCCTTTGGAGTGAACTTGATGGCGTTGTCCCCCAGGTTCAGGAGCACCTGCCGCAATCGGCCTCCGTCGCCCCACAGGAGCGGAAGCCCGTTCTCCACATGTACTTCCAGTTGGACGTCTTTCTTGAGGGCGGCCGGGGTCAAGGTCTCGTGGATGTCCTGCATCACGGCCTGGACGTCCACGTTGTCCTTGCGCAGGCTGAGCGTTCCGCTTTCCAGCTTGGACAGATCCAACAGCCCCTTGATCAACTCCAGCAGCTGGTGGCTCTTGTCGTGAATGGTGCCGACGAAGTCCCGCTGCTCCTCGGACAGCTCCCCGGCAATCCCTTCCACGAGCATTTCGCTGTACCCGATGATCGACGTCAATGGGGTGCGCAGCTCGTGGGACACCGTCGCCAGGAAGTTGCTCTTGAGCCGGTCGAGCTCCTTCAGCCGTTCGTAGGCTTCTTGGAGCTTCGCGTTCTTCTCCTGGAGCTCCCGGAAGTTCTCGCGCACCGTGGCCAGATGCATGTTGCTGGCGAGCAGGGCCTTGTGTCCGCTGAACAGGATCAGATCCAGCGACCGCTTGAGATGATCCATGATCTGCGCAACGGTCTCGTCGCGCGCGCGCGGCACACTTCCGAGCAGCGCCTTGAGGTGCACATGATCGATCGACGAATCCAGCGCGAGCAGCGCGCGCGGCACTTCGGTGACGGTCGCAGGTAGGAACGGACCCAAGATGATGCGGCCCAGCAGCCGCGAGTCGTAGTGCACAGCGGCGACTCGGTAGACTGCTCCGGTCACGCACGAGTAGGAGACGTCGTTGCCCGGATTCGGCGTGATGCCCTTGACGGTGGAGATGACGTCCTGCAAGACGGTGCGCGGCTTGCTGAAGCCAAACAGGTAGTCGTAGACCTCGTTCTTGCTCCCCACATCGGCGAGCATCGTTCCATCCGCACCGTAGATTCTCAGCGGCACGCCGAACAGGTCGAAGTAGCTCTGCAATAGGTCCGTCAGCGCGCGGCGGTCTACCAGCGCCTCCAGCGATGCGCCGCTGCCGAGCGTGAGCTCGTCGAGGGAGGCGACTTCTTCGGGACGGTCCGATGCCATGCTCACACCGCCTCCGGACGGAGCACGTCCACAGCACCCCCCACGCAGGTGCTGAGCACCTCCTCGACCGAGCGCTCGTCGCCGAAATTCCGTAGCACCTGCTGCAAGAACGCTGCCGAGTCGAACGAGAACTTCCGATTCAGCTCGTGTTCGGCATCGAGCGAGCTCCAGGTCAGATGCAGCAGACCCAGGAGCGTTTCCGTGGTGCCCATCCCCTCCGTCGCCACCGCCAGGTACACCGGCTCTCGGCCTTGGCGCGCGAGGTCGCTAATCTCTTGGTCGCTCCGGATCTCGTCGAGATCACGCTTGTTGAACTGAATGATGAGCGGCATCTGGCGCAGGCTCATCCCGTGAGTCTTCAGGTTCTCCTTCAGATCCATGAAGGCTTCCGTATTGTGCTGCGTCTCGGTCAGCTGCGAATCCGCAATGAAGGCGACACCGTCGGCTCCCTGCAGCACCAGCCGTCGGGTCGAGGCGTGAATCACCTGCCCAGGCACGGTGAAGATCTTGAGGCGAACGCTGAGACCGCCGGCACTGCGGAAGGTGAGCGGCAACAGGTCGAAGAAGAGGGTCCGATCGTCCTTCGTCTCCAAGGTCATCAGACGCCCGGTGGTGTCCGGGTGCGCGGCCCGGTGGAGTGCGACCAAATTGGTGGTCTTTCCACTCAGTGCAGGACCGTAATAGACGAGCTTGATCGTCAGCTCGCGAGCTGTGAAATCGAGCTGCACGGGAGCACAAGCATACTGCATCCCATCGGCCGCGCGCCAACGGTCTCGCCCCGGAGCTCGGTACGACGAATCTCAGGCTCCGGTCGCCGGGCCCGTCTGCCAGCGCTGGCGCGCATCGAAGATGGCTTCCATGACCCGCGCCCGGGCTGGCCCCCCCACCACCGCGCGGCGCTCCACGGCCGCCTCCGGATCGAACACGCCGCGGGCTTCGCCGCTCTCCAAGCTCGCATGTGCCTGCCGCAGAACGTCCGGGGACAGCTCTCCCAGGTCCACGCCCGCCGCTTCCGCCGCCCGTACCAATCCGCCGACCACTCCGTGTGCTTCTCGGAAGGGCACTCCCCGCCCCACCAGGTAGTCCGCCAAATCGGTGGCGCACAAGTGACCACTTGCCAGCGCGCCCTGAAGACGCGCTCGGTCGAAAGTGCAGGTCGCCAGCGCGCCCGCCAGTGCGCGCAGACACATCAGAGCATTCGCAAAGGCATCGAAGATGGGGCGCTTGTCCTCTTGCAGGTCACGGTCGTAGCCGAGCGGCAGACCTTTCTCCAACGCCAACAGCGCCGTTGCCGAACCCATCAGGCAAGCGCTCTTGCCCCTGACCAACTCGGCGACGTCCGGGTTCTTCTTCTGTGGCATCATGGAAGAGCTGGTGGCGAATGCGTCGCTCAGCGTCAGGAAACCGAACTCCTGCGTGGACCAGATCACGATTTCCTCGGCGATACGGGAAAGGTGCACACCGAGGATGGCGAGATCCGAGGCGAGCTCGAGCAGGAAATCGCGACTCGCGGTCGCATCCAGCGAGTTCTTCATCGCCCGCCGGAACCCCAGATCTCGGGCGACGACTTCACGGTCGATGGGGAAGCCCGTTCCGGCCACGGCACCGGCACCGAGGGGACACTCGTTGAGCCGCAACATCGCGTCATGCAGCCGACCACGGTCTCGCCAGAGCATCTGCTCCCACGCCAAGAGATGGTGCGACAGCCGGCTCGGCTGCCCCCGTTGCAGGTGAGTGTAGGCCGGCATCAGCGTATCGATTTCGTCCTCTGCCCGAGAGACGATGACGCCCGCCAAGGCGGACAACGCCCGCAGCGTAGCTTCACACTGATCACGGGCCCAGAGTCGCAAATCGGTGGCGACCTGATCGTTGCGAGAACGCCCGGTGTGTAGCTTCCCACCCACGGGCCCCACCAACTCGATCAAGCGTGCCTCGATGTTCATGTGTACGTCTTCGAGCTTGGCATCCCAGACGAACTCGCCCGCTTCGATCTTCGCACCGATTCGCTCCAGGCCATCGACGAGCTGGGCTGCCTCCTCCGCGCTGATGACCCCCGCTTGCGCGAGACCGCGTGCGTGGGCAATGGAACCGCGAATGTCCACTCGCCAAAGCTCGCAGTCCACGTCCACGCTCGCGTTGAGCGCCTGCATGGCTGCGTCGACGTCCTGAGGCAGCCGACCTCCTCGAGCACCACTCACACTACACCTCCTCCGCGCAGGTCACGTCCCGCCCGCCCGCGCTGTCGTCGGTCGGCGCCGCTGCAAGGCGCTCAATCCGTTCCCTGATGCTAGCCAGACGCTGCTGGTACTGGTCGCAGTCCGCGGCAGTCTGACCCGAGTCGGGCTTGCCAGCTTGCCGCTCTTCGCGCGAGCGCTCCAGCACTTCAATCAGCTCACGATGGGTCCTCTCCCCCACCGACACGATCCACTCCTCGAGGTGGGAGCGTGCGTCGTCCACCATCTGGTCCAGTCTGGGCGCCACCTTGGCGGCGGTGTCACTGAGCACCGTGGGGGCGATCTCGCGCGCCCGCTTGCGGATCTCCGCGTCGGCTCGCTCGCGAGTGAACAGGGCCAGCGCTGGCGCAGCCGCCAGTAGCACTCCCCCCAACAGCACGTTGGCAAAGACCACACCGAGCCCCAAGGAAAGCACGGCGAACACCCCCATGTCGTACATGAACGTGTCCACCTCGATGACCGGTGGCTCGAACTCCCGTCCCAGCGCCTCTCCCACCCGGTGCCCGGCGGCCTCGGTGTCCTCGCGCAAGAGGGCCGCCACGCGCTCGGCCAGCCCCTCCAGCGCCGCCGAGATCTCGTCCGTCTCCGCCTGCGCCCAGTTTCGGAACGCATGTTCGAGGACCGCCCCGAGGTGCTCTCGCACGTCGTCGCCCCTCGCATCCCGCAGCCAACCGGGCAGCCGTTCCAGTAGGTCATCACTGAACCGCCCGAGGTCTCTGCGCGCCCACGCCTTGATGGCCGCGGTCTCCTCTCGCACCAACTGCTGTCGCGCGTTGATCGCCCCCCGGTGCCCGGCCAGGTCGCGCTGCAGGGACTCGATGCGGGAACCGAGTTGCTCCAGGCTCAGCTTGGCCGCGCGCCGCCGCGCCTCGACGGCGTGATGAAGCGCACCTTCCGCAAACGCCACGGCCGAGATCGCGTTGCCCAGCACGAGTTGGCCGCGCTGTTGCGTCAAGAGTTGCGTGATCTGCTGCGAGAGCGCCTGCATGCCACTCGAGTCGACAGCTCCGGACCGCGCGGCCTTGGCGCTCACCGCGAACACCGCGGGCTCTTCGAGCAAATCGGCCAGCCGCTGGCGCACGTACGTCAGCGCCTCCGCCTGCTCCTCGGCGGTCCACAAGTCCGACTTGTTGATGACGAAGAGGAGATTGTCCCTGCCCCCGCGTTCCAACTGCTTCTCGAGAAACTCTCGCTCGCTCTCCTTGAGTGGCTGTCCCGCGTCCAGCACGAACAGGACCGCGTCTGCCCGCGGCAGGTACCCGTAGGTGATGTCCGCGCGAGTCAGAGACAGGTCGTTCACCCCGGGCGTGTCCACCAGCACCACCCGTTCCCGCAGGAACTCGGCGGGATACCCGATTTCCAGGTGTGCAGCCGACTCGCCAGCACGAGCTTTGCCAGAGGCAAAGTCACCCAGTCGCTCGAGCGGAAACTCCTCGACTTCGCCGGTGGGACGCACGATACGCGCACTCGGCGTGTCAGCGTAAGCGAGTTGGTGAAGGACCGCCGTCGTCGGTGTCACTCCCACCGGCAGCACCTCCTCGCCGAGCAGGGCGTTCACCAGCGCGGTCTTGCCGTGATTGAATTCCCCCACCACGACCAAGAAGAACCGGTCCGCCTCCAGCTTCGCCTCGACGTCCTGAAGCAAGTGCCGCTCCAGCGAGCCCGCACCCAAGGAGCGCGCCACTTCCCGCAGTTCCCCCACCAGGGTCAGCACCTCTTGCCTCTGTGCGCTCAGTTCCTCTAGCACGGCTCAGCCCACGACCTTGACGATACGGTGAACCTTCTCGTCCACCTGCTCCATGGTGAGGCCATCGGTGCCTTGACCGGTATGGCGGAGGTAGAGCTCGCTCTCGGCGAAGTGGCGCAGTGCCAAGACACGTTTGGGCAGCCACGGATGGGTGGCGAACACCTCACTGAATCGGCCCACCGTTGCCTGCGCCTCATCGTACTGCTCCAGGAACGCCTCGAGGTTGAGCTGCTCGTAGAGTTTCTGCGACCCCAGCGCCAGCTTGGTGATGGCGCGAACCACCACGTCCAGGTCCCGGACGCACAAGGCCGCGGCTCGATCACAGGTGATCTCGGCACGGCGCGCCCAGGCCCTCAGCCCCAACAGCGCGGGTATGCTGACGGACCGCACCACGGCTCCAGCCAGGTTGCTCAGATAGTACAGGACGGTGAGGTAGACCACGTGGCTATTGTGAACGTGGCCGCATTCGTGACCGATGACCGTCGCCAACTCCTGGTCGCTGAAATGATCGACCAGCGCAGAGTTGACCATGATGAACGAGTCATCGTTGGTGCCGTAGGTCGCCGCGTTGAGGAACGGGCTGTTCACCACGTAGGTGGTGGGGATGGGGATGCCGAGCGTCCCGGCGCAATCCCGCGTGATGGCATGGACTCGCGGGAACTGCTTGGGGCCGACTTTCACCGCCTGTCCGAGCAACCGCGCCTTGCCCACGTGCTTGAACACCCGGACGCCTGCGGAGACAGCTAGCTCGATGGGCTTGACCCGCTCGAACGTCGCGCGGGTGGCGCGGTCAGAGACGTAGGCATAGGCATGCGCGTCCCCCACCGAGGCACCCGGCTGCCGCGCCTGGCGGTCGGCGACGAACTCTTGGAAGTCGAGGTCGGGAAGCTTTGCCACCTGGGGTCCATTCACCAGCGCCGAATTCGGTGGGGTCGTCCCTCGAGCCGAAGCCGGGTCCGCAGAAGCTAGCCCTCTGTCCCAGAAGCCGCAATCGTTGTCCTCCGGCGGTCTCGACGGACCGTTCCACGACCGCTATGCTTGAGGGGCGAGCAGGGCTTCGCTTCTTCTTGATGCCTAACGTCTACGGAAACACCAACGGCCTCGCCCCCCGCGCCCTCAACGCCCTGGAGCGGATCTACCGACGGCGCGTGCCCTTGGATCGGATCGCCACGCCGGAGCTGGTACGCTCGCTGGCCGACGCATCCCGCGAGACCAAGCGCCAGGTGGGCGCACTGGTGCACCGAAGCGGCCAGGTCGACTACGTGGTGGTGGGCAGCGCCTCCGGATTGATGCTACCGGATATCGGTCGCCTGCGGGCGGCCCAGGGTCGTTTCCGCGCACTCCGGCTGGTGCACACCCACCTGTTCGGCGAGGGGTTGAACCGTGACGACCTGGTGGACCTGACTCGGCTCCGCCTGGATCTGGTGGCCGCCATTGTGCTGTCCCCCGAGGGCGAGCCGCGCTCGCTGTGGTGGGCCTACAACACGCCGCCGACCAAACGCACAGACGACCCGGTCGAGGTGGTCGGGCCGGTTCCCTACGGCCACCCTCAGCCCCATTTCGGGCAGCTGATCGGCTCCCTGGAACAGGAGTTCAACCGCCTGGCGCGGACCCGGGAGACCGGTGGCAAGGACGGCCGTGCCATCCTGATCCACGTGGGCTCCAAGCGCAGAGGCGGGGCGGCCCAGCGTGCCGAAGCCCGTCTCAACGAGCTGACGCGCCTGGCGCAAACCGCCGGAGTGGATGTCATCGATCGCGTGGTCCAGTTGCGGGAGCGAGTCGACCCCAAGCTGGTCATGGGACGCGGCAAGCTCGAAGACGTGGTCATGCGAGCCATCGACCGCGACGTGGAGACCCTGATCTTCGACTGTGACCTGACGCCCGCTCAGGTCAACGGCATCACCGCACAGACCGATCTGAAGATCATCGACCGCACCCAGCTCATCCTGGACATCTTCGCCCAGCGCGCCACCAGCCGAGACGGCAAGTTGCAGGTCGAGCTCGCCCAGCTGAAATACACTCTGCCCAAGCTCGGAACTCGGGACGACGCGCTCAGCCGCCTCACCGGTGGCATTGGGGGCAGAGGCCCGGGCGAAACCAAGCTCGAGATCGGCCGGCGCCGAGCCCGGGAGCGCCTGCACCGACTCGAACGCGAGCTCAAGCAACTGGCTCGTCGTCGGGCAGAACGCCGCCGCAAGCGGGCCCGGGGGAAAGTTCCGGTGGTGGCCCTGGTGGGCTACACCAACGCGGGCAAGAGCACTCTGCTCAACACCCTGACCAACGCGGGCGTGTTGGCGGAGAACCGCCTGTTTGCCACCCTCGACACGCGCGCCCGGCAGCTCCGCCTGCCGGCCGGTACCGACTGCATCCTCACCGATACCGTGGGCTTCATTCGCGCCATGCCGCCAGATCTGTTCGCGGCATTCCGGGCTACTTTCGAAGAATCCGAGGACGCGGACTTGCTCTTGGAGGTGGTCGATGCGTCCGATCCGGAGCACGCCGAGCACCTCTGCACGACAGACGAAGTCCTCGCCGACCTCGGTCTGGTCGGGACGCCCCGCCTCCTGCTCTTCAACAAGCTCGATCTCGTTCCCCCCACCGAACGAGCCGCACTGGAGCAAAACCGGGATGCGGTGTGCATTTGTGCCCACCGCAAGGACACCCTGGGCGGCCTGCTCGCCCGCATCCAGAGCGAGCTGGACGGAGCACGACGCCGCCCCGCATCCGCCGCAGACCCAGCCGAAGCGCGAATTTCGGAGCTACCCTGCTGAATCGCCTCTCCAACACGCGGCGCCGTTCAGCCTCTCTGCTGATACAGGTGCACGTCGCGCTGCGGGAACGGAATCGCGATGCCGGCGGCGTCGAGGGCCAGCTTGGCGCCTTCGACCGTGGCGAAGTAGACGTCCCAGTAGTCCTCCGGTTTGCAGAACGGGCGCACCACCAAGTTCACGGAGCTGTCGGCGAGCTCGCTGACCGCAACCACCGGTGCCGGGGCCTCGACCACGTGCGGGACGTCCTTCGCCATGGCCACCAGGACCTCTTTGGCCCGCTTCATATCGGCCCCGTAGGAGATGCCCACGGTCGTGTCCACCCGAACCGTACCCTCCGCCGACAGGTTCTTGATGGTGCCGCCAGACATCGCTCCATTGGGGATGATGATCAGGCGATTCTGCGGGGAGCGTAGCGTGGTCGTGAAGATCTGTATCTCTTTGACGACGCCGAGCTCGCCCTGGGCTTCAATCAGATCGCCGACCTTGTACGGACGGAAGATGAGGATGAGCACCCCGCCCGCGAGGTTCGCCAGACTCCCCTGCAATGCGAGTCCCACGGCCAGGCCCGCTGCACCCAGTACCGCAATGAACGACGTGGTCTGAATTCCCACCATGGACGCGACGCTGATGAGCAGCAAGGCCTTGAGCCCCCAGGCGAAGATGCTGGTGAGAAACGGCGTCAGTGTCGGGTCCACGCCCCGGCGATCCACGGCCTTGCGCAGCAACCGAGTGAACACGCCAATGAGCCAGAGTCCGACGATGAGCGTGACGAGCGCCAAGAACAGCTTGGGCAGGTAGGCGACTGTGAGCTTGACGAGCGTGTCTTGATGGGATTTCAGCATCTCCAGATTCATGGTGACCTCCTAGTCTGCTCACGGTTCGGGGCGTGGACGTGACCCAACCCACTTCCATTCTTGTTTGCGGACCGCAACTAGCCCCCGGGGTTCTCCTTGCTCTAGGACCCCAGTGGGGCTAGCGCCAGTAGGCTGTATGCGACGGCCTTGCGGCGGCCGCGGTTGCTGAGCACATGACCCTGCTCGGCGCGCAGAACGAGCACGTCGCCGCACTCGAGGTGCCAGGACTCGTCGCCCCTAGAGAGCTCCAGCTCTCCGGACTCACAGGCCACGTATTGGCAGGTGCCCGCCGGTCCCGCACGACAGCTCAGCCGAGTGCCGGAGGGCAACTCGAGCCGCTCGAAGCTCAGCCCTGCCGTTCGCTCCGGGAGCAACTCTCGGATCAGCACTCGGCCACGGGTGCGACTCGGAAGGGTCCCCGCACGGTGCAGCCGGCCTGCTTCGGGAGAGGCGATCAGCTGCTCGATGGGCACCTGCAGCGTGTCTGCCACCTTGGTCAGCACACTGAGCGTCGGGTTCGCTCCACCCGTCTCCAGATGCGCCACGGTCGGTCGCGGAACGCCACTGCGGGTTGCTAGCTCGGCTTGGGTCAGCTCACGTGTCTCGCGTAGCCGCTTGAGGTTGGCGGCCAGGTTGGACGACGTCTTGTCCGACATGACAATCTTTCAACCATGGATGTGACGGGGGGGAAAGCCCCACAGCCCTCGAGCTTCGCTCGAGGGCTGACTCAGGCAACTCCGTCCACACCTCCTGCTGCACCACCTGGAGCGCCACGGTGGGTTTCGGCGGGCTACCCGTTGAATCCCATCCTGCCGCTTGTCAGGGTGGAGCAGAAGCGATCTACGGAAGTGAATTGGGAGCCCGCGAGCATGGCTCGCGGGCGGGCTACCGCCTGCTGACAATCCGGTCGATGTGGATCGTCTCATCCCAGGCCGTTTCGTGCCCGTCGTAGTGCACTAGGACCTGATCCCCAGTCACCACCCCGACGATGGTCGCCGAGTACGTGGAGCCGCGCCAGCGCACGCGGACTCGGTCGCCCACCTGGTACGGGCTCACCGGCACGGCGGATCCCGATGGCGTGGGCTTGACCTGCTGCGCGCACAGCCCCCTGCTGGGCGGGGGCGGGTGAGCGACTTTGCCTTCGACCCGCCCCTTGATCTTGCTCAAATCCACGGTCTCATCGCAGCGGGCATCGTAGTTCTCGAAGTGGACACGGTACCGAGTGCTGCTCTTCTTCTCGACGACATACGCCGGATACTCGCGCTCGTCCTGCCACTCCACCCATACGTACTCCCCGACCCGATAGGGCTTCTTGCAGCTGGTCAGCCCGGCGGCCACGAGCACGGCGGCGGCCAGCCGAAAGACCAATCTCCAGGGTCGTCCGTCCACGCGCCGCATGGTAACCGAAGAACCTCCCCCGTGCACGAGTACTCCCTGGTCAGCACCCTCCTCGAACGGGTCGTCGCAGAAGCTGCGGCCCGCGACGCAACCAGTGTACGCAAGATCCGGCTACTCGTCGGCGAGCACGCCGGCGTGGAGGTGGACCTGCTCCGCTGGGCCTTTGGCGTGCTCAGGGAGAACACCCCGTGCGCCGAGGCTGAATTGGAGGTGGTCTCGGTCGCAGCGCGTTGGGAATGCTCCCGGTGCTCCTGCGAGGTGCCTGCCGGCACCGGCACACTGGTGTGCCCTCAGTGCGAGGCACCGGCCGCATTGGTCACCGGCATGGAGCTCGTCCTCGAACGCATCGAGCTTCAAGTGCCGGACTGACCTTCGGCCTCACCGTTCCCAATGGCCAAGGTGCTGAGGCGCCACCCGGCACGAGCGAGCGATGGATCACCCAACTCGAGCCACTCGATCAGACGGGCGCGCGTGGTTCGGTAGGCGTATTCGAGTATGTTCCGCCTCGCTCCAAAGCTCGCTGGACTGTGCATGAAGAGGATGGCGTCGGTCGGCTGCGGCTCAATCAAGATGAGCGCCGCACGCTGCGAGAGGCGAACGCACGCCTGGCGCATCAACGCGTGCGTCCCGATACGAATGGACTGGTTCATCACCCACGCCGCCCCCTTGTCACGCACGCTGTCCCGGCGCCCGTGCCCCGTGGGCACGGTTTCGGCGTAGACGGGCACCAGCGGGTTGATGATCACGATCACGTCCGCCCCGGCTTGGGCGGCCACGTCCAGATGCGAGACCTGTGCCGCCCCGGCATCGATGTAGTGTCGAGTGCCAATGCGCACCGGCGAGAAGACGGGCGGGAGCGCCATGGACGCACTGCAGGCGCGGGTGACGGGAACGTGGGTGAACTCCGGATCACCGAATACGACCAACTCGCCGGAGTCGAGGTCGTGCGCGATGATACGGAGCATGCGGGGCATCCCGGGAAAGTGATTCGGAACGCCGCGTCGTACGAAGAAGTCTTCGAGAAAGCGCTCGTAGGCATCCAACGAGAAGACCCCGGCGGGAAGCGAGTCATTGAGCCGATCGAACTCCTCCCAGAGCACCGCGGGCGAGGTCTTGTTCCCACGCGAGAGGAAGGTCGCCGTGCCTCGACGCAATGCTGCCAGGGTGGTGACGATGGTGCGTCGCCACTCGTCGAAATCCATGTTGGAGATGTGCTTGCGCTCGAGGGGGAAGTAGGTGTCGGCCGGGTCCAAGAAGGAGCGATAGATGCGCTGCACCGGCCGTCCTCCAGCCATGGCGGCAGCCACGCTGGCACCGCTGGAAGCCCCGACGTACAGATCGAACTCGTTGACGTTCAATCCATCCACCACGTCTTCCAACGCGGCCAATGCGCCGATCTGGTACATCGCACCGGTAGCGCCACCGCCGGGCAGGCACAGGGCTATGGTGGGTCGACTGGTCACCTCAGGTCCCCGATCCGGGCCGCCGCAGCTTCGGAGCTCGATTGAGCCACGCGCTGCACCGCGAAGACTAGGCCAGCCGTCGCGGCCCAGCCAAGCACCGTCACGGGCCAGGCGAACTCCACCGGTCTGGTCACCGACGAGAACCCGGTGAGCAGCGCCAGCACGGTGGCCGCATTGAACGAGACATGCAGCGCCAGGCCGGGCAGCAGGGAGCCGCTGGCAGCCCTGAGGTGGGACAGGGCCCCGGCCACCACCATCAGCGGAAGCCAGTTGCGCCATTCCCAGTGAATGGCAACGAAGCAGAACCCACTCATGGTGGCCGCACCCAGGACCGGACGTGTCCTGACGAGCGCGCCGTACATGGCGCCGCGGACGAACAGTTCCTCGACGAGCGGAGCCACACAGGCCGTGACGACCAGAATCGCCACGAGCTGAGTCGTGGAGTCGGCCATGAACAGCCGCGCCTTGGCGATGAGCAACTCGTCCGGGGTGGGAGAGTATTGCTCCACGATCTTTCGGAGCGACCCCACCGGCACCTGCAGCGCCACGCCGAGCAGCAATCCCAGCAGGCTGAGCAGGGGCGCCGTGGGGCGCAACCCGAGCGCTGCACGCGCCGAGCGCCCGGCGGCGTAGACGCGCACCAAGGCAAAGGTGCAAACCGTGAACGCCACCGCTTCGACGGCCCCGAGATTGACGATGTCCGTGGCTGCCGCCGGCCGGAAGGTGACGGTCAGATCCATCAAGAGCAGCATCAAGAAGGCGGCCGCCATCGCCCACACAACGGCCAGGGTGTAGCTGAGCGGTCGCTCGTCCATCAGCGCCGGCGCAGGTGGGGCGTAGATCCCCGCTTGACGACGGTGTCTGAGGCGCAGGCCTCAGACAGGTCTGGGTAGTCGAGGGTGTAGTGCAAGCCGCGACTCTCCCTGCGGCAGGAGGCGCAGCCGATGATGAGATCGGCGATGACCGTGATGTTTCTGAGCTCGAGCAGATCGCGGGTCACCAGATGTTTCAGGTAGTACTCACGGATCTCGTCCTTGAGGATCCCCACGCGGCGCGCGGCACGACGCAAACGAGCATCGGTGCGAACGATCCCCACATAGTTCCACATTAGGCGGCGAACCTCGTCCCAGTTGTGGGTGACGACCACGGCCTCGTCACTGGCCACGGCCGATCCCGTGTGCCACTCGGACACGTTCGGGGCGGGCACCTGCCGAAGCTCGTGGATCTCCTCGGCGAGTCGCGTGGCGGCACGTCG
Source organism: uncultured Polyangiaceae bacterium (assembly GCA_964610275.1). GTDB lineage: Bacteria > Myxococcota_A > Polyangia > Polyangiales > Polyangiaceae > JAFGBI01. The sequence goes on from CAZSVU010000050.1 coordinate 24,854, forward strand.
ACCAAAGACTGCCGCTTCGAGCAAGGAGTTGCTCGCCAGCCGGTTGGCACCGTGCAACCCGGTACAGGCCGCCTCCCCGACCACCCACAGGCCGGGAACGGTGGTTCGCCCGTGCAGATCCGAAGTCACTCCGCCGCACATATAGTGGGCGGCCGGAACCACCGGGATGGGTTCCGACGTGAGATCGTAGCCGTATTCGGCACACTGGGCAGTGATGTTGGGAAACCGCTCACGCACGAAGTCGGCGGGGCGGGACGTGATGTCGAGGTGCACGTACTGGGAGCCGGTACGCTTCATCTCGTAGTCGATGGCGCGCGCCACGGTGTCCCGCGGGGCGAGATCTGCCATCTCGTGGTGGCGCTGCATGAACGCCTCGCCACTCGGTAGGCGGAGCACCGCCCCCTCTCCCCGCAGGGCTTCACTGATGAGGAAGCTCTTGGCCCGAGGGTGGTAGAGGCAAGTGGGGTGGAACTGATAGAATTCCATGTTGGCCACTTCGGCCCCGGCCCGGAATGCCATCGCCACGCCGTCTCCGCTCGCGATGTCGGGGTTGGACGTGTAGAGATAGACCTTGCCGGCACCACCCGTGGCCAGCACTGTCGCCCGCGCCAGATACTTGCGGATGGTGCCTTGCTTTTCGTCGAAGACGTAGGCCCCCACGCAGCGGTCCGGCTTGCCGAAGCTGGAGTGGGTGATGAGATCCACTCCCATGTGCCACTCGAGCAGCTGGATGTTGGGCTCGGCCTTCACCGCCTCCAACAGGCCGCGCTGCACTTCGCGACCCGTGATGTCGCCGGAGTGCGCCACCCGCCGCTTGGTGTGGCCCCCCTCGCGACCGAGGTCGAGCTCTCCGTCTTGGCCTCTGGTGAGCTGGATACCGAGATCCATCAGCCAGCGGACGGCATCCGGCCCGTCGCGCACGCACAGGTCCACCGTCGCTTCGTGGCAGAGCCCGGCTCCGGCCGTGTGAGTGTCGGAAACGTGGTCCTTGAATGCATCGTCCGGACCGAGCACCGCTGCCACTCCGCCCTGCGCCCGAGAGGTCGCCGAGTCATCGGTGCTTCGCTTGGTGACCACCAGCACCTGACCATGACGAGCGGCATTGAGCGCAAAGGCCAAGCCAGCCAGACCACTGCCCAGAACCAGGAAATCGGTGTCGACGGCCATCGAACGCAGCACGCTGGGGAAACGCGCCCTGGTTTCCGCGAGGGGAAACGGGGCGTCGCCGCAACACGCACCAAGCGCGCTGCGGCAGCGGGGCCCTCCCTTACCGTCGGCGGCGGGGGGTGGCAAACTCCGTCAGCGCGCGGTCCGGGCCAAGCCGCAGATCGCTCGGCAGATCGCCGGATTGACTCGAACTATGAAGCAGCGTATCAAGCCCGCTACCTCTCCCTGCCGGCCTTTCGGCCGGCAGGCCATGTGCCCTTCAGTAGCGCCGCTGCCGGCCAAATCGGCGTGGCGCTCACCGCCCTCAGGAGGTCTTCGCAGTGAAGATACTGGTCGCGCTGAAGCGGGTCGCTGACCCGGACAACGCCAACAAGGTCAAGATCCCCCCACCTGGTGACAAGGTCGATACCGGCGGCCTGGAATGGAAGATCAACCCGTTCGACGAGTACGCCCTCGAAGCCGCGCTCCGCTTGACCGAGAACGGCAAGACACCCAAGAAGCGCGAAGGTGAAGTGGTCGTCGTCACCCTGGGCCCGAAAGAGACCGAGACGACGTTGCGCAGCGCGCTGGCCACAGGTGCCGATCGCGCGATTCGCATTGACGCCACCGACGATCAACTCGACGGCCGCTTGGTGGCCCAAGCACTCGAAGCCGTCGTGAAGGAGGAGAACCCCGACGTCGTGCTGATGGGCAAGCAGGCCGTGGATGGGGACGCCAACCAGGTGGGGCAGCTGCTCGCGGAGCGGCTGGACTGGCCCATGGCGACCTTCGCCGCAACCATCAAGGAAGTGGGCGGGGCGCTGCTGGTCGGTCGCGAAGTGGACGGCGGCGTGCTCACGCTGCGCGTGAAGTACCCGGCCCTGGTGACCGTCGACCTGCGTGTCGTCGCTCCGGCCAGCGTCTACTCGCAAGAGACCGATCCGGGTTTCCAGTACAACGACGGCGTCCGGTTCGCTGCGCTACCCGCCATCATGCAGGCCAAGCGCAAGCCGCTGGCCACCAAGTCGCTCGCGGACTTGGTGGGGGACGCCAAACCCGCCACCCAGTACACCAAGTTCGAAGCCCCGCCGCAGCGCGCCGCAGGCGTGATCGTGGCTGACGTCGCCGAGCTCGTCAGCAAGCTGGCCACCGAAGCCAAGGTGATCTGAGCCGCAGGAGCGACTCATGACGAACGCACTAGTCGTTGCCGAGGTCGCTGGCGGAAAACTCCGTCGCACTCTGCCATCTCCTTCGCCGCTCAGGCCGTGGCCGGCTCCGGCGGCTCGTTCAGCATTCTCGTGCTAGGCGCGGGCTCGAGCGGGCTCGCCAGCGCGCTCGTGGGGTACGGCGCAGCCAAGGTGCTCGTTTGCGACGATCCGTCGCTCGAGAACTACGTCGCCGAGCAGTACGCGCCCACCGTGGCCGAGGTGGCAAAGAGCTTCGGGCTCGTGGTGGCCACCGCTTCGAGCTTCGGCAAAGACCTCATCCCGCGGGTCGCCGCCCGACTCGAGGCGGCCTATGCTGGAGACTGCTGCGGCGTTTCCAGCGAGGGTGGCCAGCTACTGTTCAAGCGCCCGATGTATGCGGGCAACGCGCTCGGCTACTGCAAGCTCGGAACCGCCATTCAGGCGGCCACGGCGCGCCAGAGCGAGTTCGATCCCGCCGAGCCCAGCGGCGGCGCCTCCCCGGTGGAGAACGTGGCCAAGGCGGCGGTGGGCGAGGCCGCGAGCCGAGTGGAGTTCGTCTCCCTCGACGTCGTGAAGAATGAGCGTCCGGAGCTCACCGAAGCGAGTGTGGTGGTCTCGGGTGGCCGCGGCGTCAAAGACCAGTTCTTCGAGACGCTGGGACCGCTCGCCGACTCACTGGGTGCGGCCATCGGTGCCAGTCGCGCGGCCTGCGACGCCGGGTTTGCCCCCGGCGACTACCAGGTGGGACAGACCGGCAAGATCGTTGCGCCTCAGCTCTACCTGGCCGTCGGGATCTCCGGCGCCATTCAGCACGTGGCGGGAATGAAGAGCTCCAAGGTCATCGTGGCCATCAACAAGGACCCCGAGGCCCCCATCTTCCAGATCGCGGACTACGGTCTCGTGGCCGACTTGTTCAAGGCGGTCCCCGAGCTGACCGACGCCGTCAAACAGCACCGATCCGCCGGCTGAGCCCGCGCCCTCACCAGGCCGGCTCCGCGGCGGTGTGCGAAGCTTGACAGAGGGCCTTGCAGGGCTATCCTCCCGGCCCTCCCTGGCCGGTCCCCTGGTTCGGCCCTCACGGGGCGTAGCGCAGTTTGGCAGCGCGCACGGTTCGGGTCCGTGAGGTCGGCAGTTCGAATCTGCCCGCCCCGACAACTCACCCCGGTAGCCCCAGGCTACCGGGGTCGCTTATCAGTGCCGTACATCTAACCGGAGGCCACGTAACCACTCAGGAAACTGCCTCCAACCCAACCCCTCGCACCGTGACCGAGCCCGGTAGGTTAGCTCCTCCCGGGCTTCTTCGTTTCCCCCCCGTTGCCCGTGAGCATCGCGATGGCTGCCTCCAGGTCGGCCCCGGTGGCATGCACGTAGCGTTCTGTCACGGCCAGTGCGCTGTGCCCAGCGAGCCGGCGCACCGCCTCGAGGCTGGCGCCCCGCCGAACCATCGAGCTGCAGAACGCATGACGCAGGGAGTGAAACGAACGCTCGGGTAGCCCGTGCCTGACCTGAAGTGCCTTGAGCCTGGCCAACAGGGTCTGCCGGGTTGGGGTTTTCCCGAGCTCGTCCAGGACGACGCGGGCCTTGGGGAACTTGCTCCGCACCGCCACCTCGAGCAGCGTCCGGAGCTCCGGGGCGAGCGGTACCAAGCGCTCGTCCCCTGACTTGGGAGTGAGCACTTCGTCCGCTGAGTACGCCCGCCGGACCAGGAGCACGCCCCGCTCGAAGTCGACGTCTCGCACTTCGAGGGCCCGGACCTCCCCGGAGCGGAGGCCAGCAAAGCCAGCCAAGGCGATGGCCGTTCGAAGCCAGCTCTCCGAGCACGAAAGCAGCGCTCTCACCTCGTCGTCGCTGGGGGCGTCCGGGAGCTTGCGGCCTGTCCTGGGCAACGTGGGCAGGTCTGGGAACCGTTCCAGCGCCCCGAACTCGACCGCCACCCGGAGCACCGTGCGCACCAGGCTCAGGTGGTGCCTGGGTTGAATGCCCCGAGTGCTGAGCTCGGCCTCGTACGCCCGAAAGTCTTGCGCCCTAATCTGGTCGAGCCGCTTCGACCCAAGGGCATCGAGGATCCCCTGACCGAACAGCGCCACGTACCGCTCTCGCGTCGCCGGCCGACACTTCGCCGGCAGGTAGACCCGCTTGAAGGTCTTCTCGACAAACTCTCCGAACGTTCGCGCCTGGGGCCGGGCCGCCTGGATGCATCCGGTAGTGACCGCCTCGAGCCTGAACTTCTCAGCTTCAGCCCGAGCGCCGGCTGCGCTCTGCACGGTGGCATCCCGACGGAACCGGCGCTCCACGCCGTCCTTGTCGGTATATCGAAAGTCAATGACCCAGCGGAGCTGCTTGCCCCGTTTTTCCTTGCGGAATCCAAGACCACGTACGCCCATGGGAACCTCCACGGGCGGCCGCCACGCGCGAAGCCACCTATCTTACCGCAACGCCACGCGATGGAAAACGGCCGCTGCTCACGCCTCAAGAAAGCGGAATACCCAGCTTCGTCCGAGCTTGTAGCCCACCACCCCTGCGCCCGGCCGCGCCACCACCTCACCCCGTTCCTTGCCCGCCACCCGCCGACACCGCGCCCGCAGCGCCTCCGGCTGCAAGCCAAGCTTCGCGGCTGCGGTGGTGATGTCGTCAAACAAGGGTTCGGTCGGAAGCTTCCGCCGCGCCCCTCGGCGCACTCGGGGCCGAGGCTGCCGCTCGACGCTCACTTCCGCTCCACTCACGCTGCTTTCGTCATTCATCTGCTTCCTCTCGTTCTTTCGCTTCACGCCCGATCTGCATTGGCGCGAGCTCAGGCTCCGCGTCACCACGCGCACCACTCTCACCTGCAAGACCGGCTGAGCCTGGAAGTGTGTTCTGCCTGACTGACAGTTCTTCTGATCCGAGTGGTGAGAGTGGTGACAGTGGTGACGGCGTCGAATCGCAGCTGCCTGTTCCTTCGGTTTGACTGTGACTCCGGTCATCAGTGTCACCAGTATCACCACTGGCTATGGGGTCCGGGACGTAGACCCACGTCTTCTTCCCCTCGACCAGGCGTTGTGTGCGTCGCCAGCCGAGCCGCTTCAGTACTTTCGCGACACGATTCTGCTCGGACTGTCCCCAACGACCAATCTCGAGGCCTATCGCATGCTGAAGGACCTCACCTACTGTGACCTGGTCCTTATCCACCAAGTAGTCTGAGACCTTCTGCTCCCAAGCATCACCGGCGTACCGCGCCTCCTGCGACTCCTGGGACAAGGACACCTCGCTGCGTTGAAGCCACCACTGCTCGCCGGTGCGGAGCAGGTGAACTGCCTCGGCGAGAAGCTGGTCTCGCTCCACCCGGGCAGCCTTCATATCGATGCGGGTGCACTCAATGGGCCAGAAGCGGCGGTTTCCTGTCGAATCCTGCAGGTAGGTCGAATGATTGACCGTCCCTGCAAACACGCAGCGTCGAGGCACTTCCACCACCCGTCGGCCATACGGCGGTCTGAATCGGTCTGCCTGGCGTGAGAAGAACGACTTCTGTTTCGCTGCATCCGATCGCCTGAGTGTGTTTCTTCCGCCCGGAGACGGCGGAGAGCTAACGGTCAACGTTTGGTACGCCGACTACGACAAGATCGAGGTGCCGCTCGAGCACGCGGACAAGGAGGTGCCGGGATGGAAACGAGTCCCCTACGGTCCGGTTCGCGTCGACGTGCCGCTCGACCCCGATGTGCTGGGCGGAAGCAAAGGAGTCCCTGTACCGCTGTCCCGTGGGCTCGTGCTCAGGGGCGAACTGCGTACGACCAACATGGAGGGCCTGCTCGAGGGTACGCGCGTATTGAGCCTGTTCCTGGTCAATGAGCGCACCGTTGAGCAGAAGGACCGAGATCGGAACTACGCATTCCAGGTTCGGATGGCACTGCGCTACGAGCCGGGCTTCGTCTCGCGGCCCAATCGGCGAGGGGAAGAAGGAGACAGCGATCAGCGCGTGCTGGCGCTCATGTTCCGTGAACACCGCGAGTGGGCCGTGGGGCACAACACGAGCCTCGAAGAACCGGAGGTCGTGGACGGCAAGGTCAAGACGCTCACCACCACTCAGCTGCCTCGCTATCAGGTGCCCCAGGTTGACCACCGCCCGCTGGCGGACGTGACGACGGAGATGGCCACACTGGCCAAGCTGGACGCTCCCGGGCTGGAGAACGCACTGCAGCCACTGGTCGAAGCGTATGGCGCTTGGATCGACGAGCAACGGAGCGAGCCGCTCCACCGGCAGAACCTCGACGACACGCGGAAGGTGCTCTGTGACGAAGCTCACCGAGCCAAGAAGCGAATGGTGGAAGGCATCGACATTCTGGGGAGAGACGCTCAGAGGTTCGGCGCCATCCCGACTTCGTCGAAGTCTTCTATAAGGGCCAGCTTACCGAGACCATGCCTAGGCTTCGGGGCGACCGGTCCTGCCGGATCGACTACCGGCACGTCATCTGGTCGCTGGTCCGTAAGCCCGGAGCGTTCGCCCGGTACAAGTACCGCGAGGAGTTGTTCCCGACCCTGACCTTCCGCCGTGCGTACGACGCCATGCGCGCCACTCGTGGCGACCGCGTCGACATCGAGTACGTCCGCATCCTGCACCTGGCTGCCAGCACCATGGAGTCGCAGGTCGAGGAGGCACTGGTGGAGTTGCTCGAAGGCGGAGAGACCTTCGACTACGCCGCCGTGAAGGCTCTCGCAGCCCCGGCCAAGCCCGCCGTTCCGGAGGTGCAAATCGGCAAGCCGGACCTGCGTCAGTATGACGCCCTGCGGGCAGGAGGCGCCCAATGAAGCCGGCGATGTTCACACCCGCGATGGCGGACCGCATGACCGAGCTGTTGGCGCTGTTCAGGTTGCCCACCATGGCCAACGAGACCATCAAGCGGCTCGAGCAGCGGGGGCAGCGTGATGCGCTTCCCCTGTTGTTGGAGGTGTTGGAGCTGGAAAACGGCGACCGTCGTCAGCGACGCGTGGAACGCCTCCGTCGTGCTTCGCGCTTGCCACCGGGCAAGACCCTCGACACTCTGCAGCAGCAGCGCCTGCCGAAACCCCTGACCCAGCGCCTGCACGAGCTCGCTGGCGGGCAATTCCTCGACCGCACCACCAACGTGCTGTGCTTCGGGCTGCCCGGCACCGGCAAGACCCACGCCGCTGCCGCCCTCGGCCATGCCCTCGTGGAGCAAGGCCGCTCGGTGCTCTTCACCCCGACCTACCAACTCGTCCAGGACCTTCTGGTCGCGAAGCGGGACCTGGTGCTCCCCCGCGCCCTCCGCAAGCTCGACAACTACGAGCTGCTGATTTTGGACGACATCGGCTACGTCCAGCAAAGCGCTGACGAAATCGAGGTGTTGTTCACGCTGATGGCGGAGCGCTACGAGCGCCGCTCCATCCTGATCACCAGCAACCTCGTTTTCGGAGAATGGGACCGCATCTTCAAGAATCCCATGACCACCGCGGCTGCCATCGACCGCCTCGTGCACCACTCGGCCATCCTGGAGTTCCACGTGTCGAGCTACCGGACCGAAGACGCCAAGACGGCATCAGTCAACTCCCCAAATTCGAAACCCAACGGCGGCAGTAGCAAGCGCCGCCCTCAACCGCAGGCTACTCGTTAGCCACCACCAGGATGCGACCTGTCCGATCAACCCCAACCCGGAGGAGCCTGAGGTCGCCAGTCCCCTCCAGCCACCTGGTGCCCACCGGCCAGAATAGTTGTCGCCCGCAGGCCAAAATAGTTGACGTCGATCAATCCCGAGGTGGTCGATGGAAAGCCGTCCGGTCTTCGAAACGACCAATCCTTCCTGCTCGGCCACGGCGAGGGCGTGCAACGATATCTTGAAGACGGACTGGACGCTGTTCCTGGGAATGACCTCCTCCGCGCGCAGCTCTGCCTCATCAGCGAGCCATTTCGCGCGCGGCCTCGCTTGCTTGAAGCACGTGATGAAGGGCGGCTTGGAGTGTATCCAGCCGTGGATGGTTTGTGAGCTCACCTGCCACATGCTCACGGCATCAGCGATAGTCAGGCGTCGCCTTCCGTCACCCATCGGTCCGGATGATCACACTCGATGATGCCGTGCACAATCTACCGAATGATCGCTCCTGAATGATCGCTCTCGCGCCTTCCCACATGCTCCGCTTCTAAGCTCGCCCATTGCTCCGCTTAGAAGCCCGCTTCTAAGCTCGCCCATTGCTACTGCATTGGTCCGGCAATGGTTTTCGGGCGTTTTGGCAAGCTTCGTGCAAGCGCGGTCGGTGCGTTTTCCGTCCGCTTCTGCATTTTCGTTGCCATTTCATTGCCGACCCATTGCTCGCGACGCGCACCGAGGTTCCCGGCCGCGCTGCCACGACCCCTACCGCCGGCACACGCCGGGCCGCAGCATCCGAGGATCTCCGCCGGAGCCGGACACACCTCCAGTACCCGTGCCAGCGGTCGCATCTGTCCGATCGCCGGTCAGATCCGACCAAACGCCGCACAGGGTCCTGCGGCAAGCCCTCGTTCTCGGCCTTCCGCGACACCGCGTCTGCACTCCTCATGCCGTTGCCACACCCGGCGGTGATTGGCCGACCGTCCCCGGCGGAATGGATTCCAACGCTACGCCGCGCGCAGCTACCTTGACAGTCTGGGATCGACGCGGGGAGCCGAGTTGAGAGCCAAGCAACGCCGCGGAGCAGCATGCGGCCAAACGTCTTGTTTGGCGCAGTGCTCCCGAACATGACTTCGGGCGAGCCATCGCTCATGTCACGAAGCCAACGGGGCAAGAGTGCACGGTACGGAGCGCGATGCTTCGGTAGCACAGGGGCCGGTGCACCCTGGTCAGAACAAGGACATCCACCCGCGGGGGAACGCGCTGCGCCTATTCGTCGGCGTCCGCACCTACCTTTCTGGCCACCGTCACGGCCCGACGGCGCCGCAACCGCCGCAGATCGCCAGTACGTAAAGCAGATCTGGGACACCGGCGCGGATGTCGGCACAAACCGCTTCACCAAACCGAATCCCGGCCGCGCTTTCGGGATCGAGGTAGTCCCATCCGTGCGGGTCATTGACTGTCTGATTGAGCAATACGCAGTCGAGCATGACCGACACCCCGATGAATTCGAGGTTCTCCGAGAACATGCCTTCAAACGGAAGCGCACAATCAGAGCGCAGCACACCAGTATCACCAGCAGCGCCCTCAAAAGCCCATGCCCTGTAGTCGCACACCCCGCAAACCTCGTCCACAGCAGCGGCGCACGGGTCAGCTGCGTGCACGGCGCCCCCGGCTCCACCGCCTTCAGCCAGCGACCCAAGCCCTGCATCGCCAGACGCTTCGCCGCGGTCCTGTTTGGTGTCGCCGCAGCCCATCGTGGCGCTGCATGTCCAGATCCACAGCGCCACGATGGTGACTGTCAGGCTCCTGGCTTGCACCGTGCATTCCTTCGTCATGGAATATCTTTACCCCTGGTGAATTCCGACTGCGACTCTACCACCCGCTCGCCGACAGCGGGCCCATGACACCCGTTAGAGTAGCCCTGCATGCTCGCAGCCGCAATGACAGCGACGCGCGTTACATGCATTTGCCAACCGGCGGCGCGGTGTGCCCGCGTGCGTTCTCGAACAGGGGTGGCTCAGCCCAGGTGAGGCGTGGTGGGCCAGAGTCTGCCCCCAGCTTCTCTGATGCCGCCCGGCGTTGGCGCGGCATGCGGACACCCCATGTAGTCGAGGCGTGACTTCGCTCCTTCTGGATCCTTCGCGTGGAGCCGCAGGCATCGCCGGCACACCACCCTCAGGGGTGACTCCGTGCTCTAGGGAAGGACATGTGCACACGAATCGTCGTCTGGATTGGGACGCGTTACGGGCGACCATGACCGCGCCCAGAGGCTCATGGGTGCAGATCCCGGTTTGATCGCGTGACTGCAGGAGAAATTCGGGACGCGCC
>CAZSVU010000051.1:0-35056 GCA_964610275.1 uncultured Polyangiaceae bacterium
CCGTTACCGAACGCCTCGTGCGGCCTACCCTGGGGCTCGGGCGGGCAGCCCTCTAGCGCCCCTATACGTGGCCTTGCTCCAGGTGGGGTTTGCCGTGCCACAACCGTTGCCGGTTGTGCGGTGGGCTCTTACCCCGCCGTTTCACCCTTACTCGAGGCACGCGAAGTGGCTCGGGCGGTCTCTTTTCTGTGGCACTTTCCTCGAGGTCACCCTCACCGGGGGTTACCCGGCACCTTGCCCTGTGGAGCCCGGACTTTCCTCCCAACCCGAGTCGGGCTGGGCGATCGCCTCCGCTACTGCGACGGAGTCGAGCGTAGCACGCCCTGGCGGACGAAGCCGACCTGTCTCTCGGGAGTCTAGACCTGGAACGAGGAGCCGCAGCCACACGTTCCAGACACGTTCGGATTGCCGAACTTGAACCCTGCGCCGAGCACGGTCTCCACGAAGTCGATTTCGGTGCCGTCCAGGTACTGGAAGCTCAGTGGATCCACGTACAGCTTGATGCCTTCAGACTCGAAGGTCTCATCCATGCTGGTGGGTTCTTCCTCGAAGAACAGGTCGTACTGGAACCCTGCACACCCCCCGCCGATGACGCGCAGCCGGAGCCCCTGGCCCTCCAGCCCCTCTTGCTTCGCGATTTCTTTGACTTTGTCGGCTGCCAACGCCGTAAGCGTGATCATCTACGGGTCTCCTCAAGCTGTGCCCCGCTACCCCGACTTCTACCGGGGTGCAAATCAACTATAGGGACGGAGCCGCCGGGTGGCCAGTGTCGGTCAGGATCCGACCAGCCAGACGATGCCGGAGCGGCAGGCGAGCGCCATTCGCTCCGGCCCAGCTGGTACGAGACTGACCGGCGTCACGCAGGCAGCGCCGGCCGCGGTCTGGACGTCGTGGTTCGGCTGGACCACGCCGACGTCCAGGCCTGGTCGGGCGAAGCCAATTCGACCATCCCGGCCCACGAGCAGCGGTGCCCCGTCGCCGGAGCGCCCCGCGGGCACGCCCCCGTCCAAGGTCAGATCAGCCGGCTCCAGGGCGAGGCGAAGAGTCTCTCGGCCCTTGCGGTCATGTCTCAGCAGGAGACCATCCCAACTCACCACCAGCGTTTGTCGGTCGGGGAGCACGGCCGGCGGACCGTCGAACGAAAGCTTTGCTTCGGGAACCAGTAGGCGTCGCGCACCGGACACAAGGTCCAGGGCGACCAGACGGCGGAAGTCGATCACGCTCACCAGGGTGTCGTCCGCCACCAGGACGGCTCCGCCAGATGGATTGCCCCCCAACGATCCGATCTCGGTCAGTGGGGAAGGTGGCGTCCAGCCCAGGACGGTGCCGTCCCGGGTCAGCACGACCAGCCCTGCCGGTCGATGCAGGAGCGTCAGGACGGTTCCGGGCGCAGACGCTCGGGCGCGCACGTCGCCATCTGCCTCCAAGAGCAGCAACTCTGCGCCCACGGCCAGCGCGACGCCGCCGGTCTCGACGGGCAGCGGTGCGGGCACTCGGGTGGCCTTGCGCACCGGCAAGGACCGTTTCGAACGCACGCGCCCGTCACGGCGGACCATCAGGAGCTCTCCCTCGCTGGTAACGAGAACACGGCTGCCGTCGCTGCTGATCACGGGTCCGGCCGCAGCGGATGCCGTACCCAACCGGAGCGACCAGGCCACACGCCCGTGCGCGTCGACCTGTGTCAGATGAGTGGTCGACCCCACGACAACCGCGCCCTGCGAGTCGGTGGCGACGGCGTGAACGATGCTTCCTGGCACGCGGGCGCGCCAGCGCGGCTTCGGCGCTCTGGGAAGCGGATGCTCTGAACGACCGTTGCGCGATCCGTTCAACCCGGCCATGGGCGCGGCTCCGGGGGAGGGTCCCACGGTGACCTGGTGCGGCAGCGTCGGATCCAGTGGCTCAGCGGAAGCCCACCAAGCGCCGGCGACCAGCCCGGTGGCGGCTGCGACCGCTGCGACGACGCGGGCGAAGCGACGACGCATGGGGTGCTCAACGACGTTCGACACGGATCTCGTACTCGTCATTCGAGGCGGGCGCCACCCGTGGCAGGGGAGCTGGTGCGCGCGGGTTGGGTGCCAGCGAGAGGGTGATGCAGGGCGAGGGGGACTCTTTGAGGCTCAGGTCGGGACTATGCCACGGATTTTGAGCGTCCGTGGTCGTGGCGGGTGCAGTGCCTGCACTTCGATGCAGACGGACTGGGATCCCTGCGGTGGGTCCCTCGTGAGGCACGATCTGCAGCACCGACTCGGCCGGTCGCGGCGCGGGTTCGGCGTCCACCACCGTGAACCGAACATTTCCCGTGCCGCCCGACACGCAGAAGACGTCTTCGTCGCGCATCCAACCCAGACGGCCCACCCTCCTTCCCCCCACCTGGATTGCGGTGGCGTCGCGTACGCTGTCGTTGGGCTCGGCCTCGTTGTCCGCTGCGGGCTCTGCGCGTTCGAGCACCAAACGGTACTGGTCGGACACGTTCTCGTACACGGGAGGCGGCGGGAGGGCAGAGTACTGGTCTCGGTCCTGCATGACCGCCAAGAGATAGGCGCCAGGTTCCAGCTCGAGCGCGGGAATGTCGAGATCTATGCCCGGGCCCCCGCTGCAGTAGCGTGCCATCGGCGAGGTGTCCCCCCCATGAAACAGGACGGTGCAGAGCGCGAAGTTCGGCAAGGCGTCCGTGCGTAGCCGCACGAGCTGGACGTCGGGGGGGACGACAATCCGGTAGAAGTCCCGATCACTCTGTTGGATGGAGGCACGTTCACCGATGTGCCCGCGGACTGCCGAGCCGAACGGGACCAGCATGGCCTCGTTGGCGCTGTCGTTGGGCTCCGACTCGAAGCCCGCAAAGGGGCCCTTGGCTTGGCTGCGGCGCCACAGTTGCCAGCCACCGACCGCCATCCCTGCGACGGTCAACACTGCCAGCGCCCAAGCGGCGAGACCACGACGGCGAAGCTTGCGTTCGTAGCGCTCGACCTCGTGCCGTGTGGCGGCGTCTACACCGCCCTCCGCACCTGCGCCTGCGAGCTTGCGGAGTTGTCGCGAGTCCAGCAGTTCGTCGACACTGAACTGCCCCTGCTGCCGCAGGCACTCGACGAGTGCGTTCTGCAGTTCCAGCACGTGCTGGAAGCGTTGCCCCGGGTCCTTGGCGAGCGCCCGGAGCACCACGCCGCTGACGCTCTCGGGGATCTCGAGATCCGGTCGACGCAGGTGTGGCGGCACGGGCTCCTCTGCCAGGTGTTTGGACAGCACTCCCAGCGCGCTCTCCGCGTCGAACACGGGCTCTCCCGTCAGGCAAGCGTACATCAGCGCTCCGAGGGAGTAGATGTCGGCGCGTGGGTCGCCCACCTCTCCGCGAATTTGCTCCGGCGGCATGTAGAACGGCGTGCCGACGATCGTGCCGGCCATGGTGACTTCGCCGCGCTCTTCGGTCTCCAGGAGCTTGGCCAGTCCAAAATCCAGAACCTTGACGATCTCGCCGCCGGACGTTCCCTCGAGCACGAACACGTTCTCGGGCTTGACGTCACGGTGGACCATCCCCTGGTCATGAGCCTCGGCGAGCGAGCTGCAGACCTGAACCAGCAGCTTGGCGGTGCGATGGAGGCTCAGCGGACCTTCGTTGATCAGCACGCCCAAGTCGCGGCCGTGCAAGTACTCCATGGCCAAGTAGGTGAGACCGCCCGAAGTGCCGAAATCGAACACCTGCACCGTGTTCGGGTGCGAGAGACGGCTGGCCATTTCCGCTTCCCGTTTGAAGCGGGCTACCAAGCGTGGGTTCCGACTCAGCTCTCCCGTCAGGAGCTTGAGCGCCATGCTCTTGCCAATGCGGGCATGCTCCACCCGGTACACGACACCCATCCCGCCGCGCCCCAGAAGCTCGAGCACGCGATATCGGTCGGCGATCACCACGCCGATCAACGGATCGGCTCGTGTGGACGCCGGCCCGGCAGCACGTGGCGGGCTGCTGGGAGAACCTCGCTCGGGTGGGGGCGCTGGTCGGGGAGCAGCGGGAGGGACTGCGGCACTCAGCCCCGTGCCGCAGTGCGGGCAGAAGTGACTGGTTCCGGGATTCGGTGTTCCGCAGTTCGTGCAGTAGACGGTGCTGGGGTGGACCACCGGCTCCGTCACGGGCCGCTCCCCGGCAGCGCGAAGTCAGCCCGTACCTCCGGGATCTTCGTGCCGGACCGGGGACCTTCGACTTCGCCCAAGAGTTGACCGTATACCGTGATCCGCTTTCCCTGGTCGAACGACAACGTGGCGCCGTGAATCACCTTGACCAGACACGGTCGGGCGGTGCAGCCGCGGACGACGTCCAGCAGGACCACACTGGTGTGGTTGTGAGCTCGGTTCTCGACCACCAACCCTTCGAGGGCGACCGCCCACCCGCGCTTGGACTCGACGTCCGACTGGATGCCCGAGTAGGTGCGCGTTGCCTTGGCTCCGACGCGTCTTGCTTCCTGCTCGAGGCTGCTGACGCGGCGTACCTTGATGGGGAAGAGCCGCGGCGCGCGCTTGGGAGCATCGGCACGAACCGCAATCGTCGTTTCGCCGACGGACGAGACGTTCATCAGCTGGGCGAACTTCCCACTCCCGTCCACCGCGATGGGACGCCCTGCCACCGTTACACTCCCGCCCTTCTGGGTCTGCCCGGCCAGCGTGAACGTGGCTGACTCCACCACGATGCTCTCTCCGGGTGCGTGCACGACCAGCGGGACGATGCTCGTGCGCAGGGTCACTTCGCCGGTGCTCGGCTCGGCGCCGGGCGGCGTGATGGTGTACGGGATCCGCCGCTCGAGTTGCTCGACTTCACCGGCCGGGCCGCTGAGCTCACTCGACACGTCGATGTCCAGCCGCTTGAAGCCGTCCGCGCCCAACTCGACCGCCTTGCCGTCCATGACCACTGCGGTGTCGGCCAGGGCTTCCACGAGAACGCCCAAGACGGGCGGAGTCTTCTCTAGACCACTGAGGTCGCCGCGCACGCGGAACTGAACCGGCACGACCAGCGAGAACTCCTCTGCGTTGCCGCCGGGGCGCGTGAGCGAGATGCTGAGGTCGTTGTTGCCCACGAGGAGCGGAGTGGCGAGCCGGAGCGTGGCCTGACCGCCGCTGAAGGTAGCGGTTTCGCCTGCGCGGGAGGCCGTCGTTCCGTCGCTGCAGCCCTCACACTGGAGCTTCAGTGCTTCGTTGCCCGATTCGTCGAGTACTGCCGACGCATTCACCGGGCCCCGCCCCTGCCAGAGGACCACCACCAAGACCAATCCTCCGAGCAGGACCGCGATGATCAAGATTGACGCTGCCGCGATGACGGCGCCTCGCCCCGAACGTTCCGGCGCCTGCAGCGGAGGTTCCACGTTGGGTGGCGCCGGGTACGCCGGGTATGCCGGGTACTGGTACGGCGCTGCCTGAGGTTGGGGGCTCGGCAGCGTGGCAGGGGGCGGTGCCGAAGGTTGCTTGGCGACCCCCGGCTGCAACGGGGCGATCCCCGGAACGGCCACTCCCAGGACCGTTTGCTGGTGGGAGGCCGTGGGCGCCGGCGGAGGGGTCGAGGGTGGTTTGGCGACTCCGGGATTGATCGGCGCGATGCCGGGGACGGCCACTCCCAATATCGTCTTCTTGCCCGGTGGCCCGGGCGGAGGTGCGTTCGGGTACGCCCCTCCTGCGGGAGGCGCAGCAGGGCTCGCCGCCCGTCCCAGATCCTGGCTTCGGCCGGGTGTCGGTGCCCCCGGCGGTGTTGGAGCCATCCCGAGCATGGTCTGGGCCATTTTCGCGCCGGCCCCGGCGCCAGGTGTAGCCCCGGTCGGATTCCCCGGGTCTGGCGCAGGCGCAGGCATCGGCGCAGGCGCGGGAGCCATCCCGACCATGGTCTGCTTCAACCTTGGAGCAGCCGGGGAGGCGGGGGCAGGAGGCGCAGCGGGTGGCACGCCGAGCATGGTCTGCTGGAAAGGGGACGCTGGCGGGCTGCCGCCTGCCGCGGACGGCGCGGCACCAGGTGCGGGATCCGTCGCCGCCCCGGGGCCCGCTCCAGGTGCACCCGGGGTGGCGGGTGGCACGCCGAGCATGGTTTGCGCAAAAGCCGGAGCGCCTGGGGCGGCAGGGCTTCCCGCGGCCGCAGGGGATTCAGGAAAAGGCGCCGAAGCGGGAGTTGGACGGACGGGCAGCGGAGCAGAGGATCCAGGGGAAGGTGGTGCCACTCCCATCATGGTCTGCTTTGAAGCAACCGGTCTCGCGCGGCGTGGCGCGGCATCCTGCCACTGGGGCCCGGCGCCGGCCTGCGGTGACGCCGGTTGCGGCGCGGCCGCTGATTTTAGCTCTGCGCCGCACGCGGAGCAGGTGGAATCCCCTGGGGCATTCCGCGTGCCACATCTTAGGCAGGCGACCATCCCGACCACTATATACCCTCAGCGGGGCGTCGTTGCGCTGACATCACACGGCTTTTGCGCGAACGGCGTGCCGGGGCAGACCATGCAGCGGTGCAAGGTGTTTGTCCAACAAAGAGCGCATCCGATATGGGGAGAAGGGTCTTGCATGCTGCAGAGTGCCATCCCCCCGGCCCAGGTATGAGGCAACCAACCCAATTCGCGTCGGCCGGAGGCGCACCCGGAACCGTCAGTCAGCGACGTGACGCCCGGACCCTCCGCTCGCCCCCAGAGGGGAGATCGGCCTTTCGTCCTGTGGCCCGCAAGGTCCCCTTGAGCCAGCCGGGGCAAACCTCTTGCCTCGAGGCACGGCAAGTTCACGGAGGGAATAGATGACCGTCACCCTAGTCGATGTCTTGGCAGCCGCGCGTGCGCGCTGCGCGCCGCTGGTTGGCGAGCTGGCGGGATACCTCGTGTTGGGGGTCGCGGACCAGGTGGCTGTAGCTCCACGGCGCGTCGTAGCGGCTGACGTTACCCTCGGTCCTGACGGAGCCGTGGCACTCGTGGGCGGACGCGCAGCGTCGGAACGCGCGGCCGAAGCAGCGCTTCGTGCCTTACTGAAACAACTGCTGGTGCCCGCGAGCTCGGCGTCACCGGCGCTTTCCAGGGCAAGCCGTGGAGCTTGCGGGCGCGGCGTTGGGGCGCTGGTCCGAGAACTCGAAGCGAGCTTGATTCCAGTCAACCGGGCAGCGGGGAAGCGCGCAGCAACCCGACTGTATAGGGAAACGAAGCGTGCGCTGGATGACGGAGTGCTCAAGGGGGTGCGCGAGGAGGTGGACCAATCTCCGTGTGTCGACCCGGAGTCATTCGAGCCGCCAGAAGCCTCCGTGGAGCTCACGGCGGATCAGGATCTGACGGCCGAGCGCGGCGGCGCGGCCTCGCCGGCTCAGGCCAGGCCGGCGAGCCATCAGTGCGCGCCCGATGTAGCGGCTGATGGCGTCGACCCGTTGGAGCAGCTCGCGCTCGAGGAGCAGCAGGACGAGCTTCACGTCGAGGTGGTCTTCGAGTCGACCGCTCCACCGCCAGTCCAAGCAGCGGAGCTTCCGGCGGCTCGGCAGCTGTCCGCGCCAGGGTACGCCGACGGGGACGTCGAGCCAGCGCGGCAGCAGGTCGAGCCACCGCGGCAGCAGCTCGCGCCGGTGGAGGAAGACGTGACGCGGCCGGAGCCGGTGGTGCGCAGGGCTGCTCAGCGCTTCGTCCCCGACACCTCGTCAGGTCCTGATGTCGGGTCCGGGGCCCATTCAGCAGGTGGGCCGATCGACTCGGACGTGGCATTGACGCCGCCACTGGGCAGCATCGCGGCGCTCGAGAGTGGAGCCGCACCGGACGTTCGATACCGCAGCGTCCCGGAGCCCGTGGCTGAATTCCTGGACGCAGAACACACTGATCCGATGTATCAAGGAGAGTATCTTGAGATATCGGAATCATTGGGAAATTACGCTCTGGAACTTGGCTTGGAGGAGAGTGGGATCCACGTTTCGGATCCAGCGCATTCGAGCGATCCGGCTGACGTGCTCGAGCCAGGCCCTGCCGTCCACGCGCACGAGCTGGGCGAGGAGGCGTGGATCGCTTCGTCTCCAATGGCCGAAGCCGGCGACGGGGGGCCCGCGTCCGACCCTGGCTCGCCCCGCCGGGATTTCGTGATGGAATCTCCTCCCTGGGCTCCGAACGCCACTGCAGCCTCGTACCCGCACACCCACGCGGAAGGTCGGCAGCTGCGAAACCCGGAGTGGGCATGGCCGGACCTGTCACCCGTCCCGCCGGCCTCGCAGTTGGCCTTCGCGCCCGCAGTCACCTCCCCGGGAGATTCGATGCCGGGCGCCGCCCAAGCTGTCCCCGTGGCCAATCCGACGGTGGTGATGCGCGGTCAAGTCTCGGCTGAGGAGGCGTTTCCCTCCGAGGACGGCTGGGACGTTCCCGTGCTCGAGGTGGCCGCTGCAGCTGCGCTGCGGGCGGCTGCAGCTTCGTCCAGGTTCCCCCCCCGACAAAGCCAGGTCAACGAGCTGCTCGCGAGGTTCTCAGTGGCCGATCAGCGCGAAGACGGCGACGTGTGCCGAGATCTCAAGCGGATGGCGGGACTGGACCTCACCCCGCTACCCGGGACTCGCTTGGGCGAAGAGTAGCAGCGCACCCACGTTGACGTGGCGCGCGGGTGTGCGATTCTCTCGGCCCATGCACGACCAGAATCTGGCCATCCTCAAAGGGCTCGTCAGCGTGGCCTGGGCCGACGGCCGCGTTGCCGAGGAGGAGCTCGAGGTCATCGATGCGCTGCTACAAGCATTCGAGGCCAATCAGAGCGAGACGCGTGAAGTGCGCGAGTACGCGAAGATCAAGCGGACGCTGGAGGACATTCCGATTACGGACCTGAGCGCCGACGACCGACGGGTCCTGCTCCAGCACGCGGTGCTGCTGAGCTACATCGACGGGGAGCAGGCCGAGTCTGAACGGGTGATGCTCGAAGAGCTCGGAAAGCGACTCGGCATCGGGGATCAGGAAGCGGCGGCTCTGGTCACCGCGGCTGAAGAACGTGCCAAGACACTCCTCGACCTGCTGTGAGGCCGGCAGCGAGCAGCCAGACCCTCGAGGAGTTGCCCTAGCGTTCGGCGAGGAGCTGCTCCTTGAGCCTATCGATCTCCTTCAATAGCGCGATTGGGCTGAAGGGTTTGGTGTAGTAGGCAGTCGCTCCGGCATCGGCAGCGCGCTTTCTGGACTGCTCGTCATCCAGGGCGCTGATGATCACCACCGGCACCCGGCGTGTGGACGGGTCCTCGCGCAGACGGCGGCAGACCTCGAACCCGTCGTACTGGCCCGGAAGCATCAGATCGAGCAGCACCAAATCCGGTGGCTCGGTCGCCGCGACGTCGATGGCTTTGGTGCCAGAGGCGACCGCAGTGACCTCGTACCCCCGAGCCTGTACCAGCGCCTCGATCATCCGGCGGATGGAATCCTGGTCTTCGACGACGAGAATCCTCACGCGGCCATACTAGACCAAAGCCCTGCGTTTGGCCCAGCCAAAGCAGGACCGTCGGTCAACCGTTCAGGACGAGTCGCAGCTGAACGCGCCCGCCAGGTGGCTGTTCGATCGACAGACCACAGCGCAGGTGCTCTGCCGCGGCGTCTGCCACCAAGAGAGCGATTCCTGCCGGTCGACCCAGTCCAGTGGGGTCAATCCGGCGTTTGAGCAGGTCTACGCTCAGATTGTCGGGGATGGGGGGCCCCCCATCCTCCACCGTCAACGTTGCCTGGCGGCCGTCCAGGAGGGCCCGCACCCTGACCTGCCCGTCGCGCGGTGTGGCCGCAATCGCGTGGTCGAGCAGCCCACGGAGCAGGAGCTCGAGGGTACGAGCGCGGGTCTCGAAGGTGTGGGTGGCGGGAAGCTCCAGCTGGATGTTGACGCCGTGGCGTGCCGCTCGGCGGCCCGAATCCTGGACGGCGGCGCGGACCGCTTCCACGAAGCTCACCGAGCTGAGCGCCTCGGACGGGGAGCACTGGGCCAGTCGGCGCAGCTCCTGGTGAAGCTCTGAGCACACGGTCACGCGCCTGGTCAGACGCTGAACCAGCTCCGAGTCGTCGCCCAGCGTGTCGCCGGCCAGCGCAGCGTCGGCTCGCAGGTCGTCGAGCAGGTGCCCCAAGGTCCGGCTGAGGGCGGCGGCGGCGCTGACCAGGAGCTCGAAGCGCGCCGTCGCAGGCGGCATCCGCTCGGAGGGGGGGGCGGGTTCAGCGGTGATTCCGGCCGAGAACGCCTCGGCGAGCTCTCGCGCGTACGCTTCGCCCAGCTGCTGCGCTTGGTCCAGCTCCTTGCGGAGGGCATCCATCTCGCGTTGATCGCTGGCACCGTCAGCGGGCAGCAGCAGCGACTGCGTGCCGCCCTCCAGCTCGAGTCGTCCACCCAGACGCATCGCCATTCGACTCAGCCAGCGGCGTTCCACGTCTGCGGTGGCGGACCGGTCGGGACCGAGCTCGACACTGACCCGCACCAGATCGTCCTCCCGGCAAACGCGGATTTCCGCTCGCGTGGAGGCGATGTCCGCACCCGGGTCACTCGACTGGCTGACCAGGACGTGCAACATGCGACAAAGGTCCGACTCGTCGCCGAATACTTCCGTCCCCCCGCCGGGTTCGATGGCGATTCGGGCGTTGGGGGCGAGCTCGCACAGGAGGGAAGCGACATCGATGCGCCCGCGTCTGTCTCGCGCGGTGGGCTGCGTCTCGAGGAGGCTCAGCATCCCGATGGCATCGTCCAGCGCGTCCAGCGTGGTCTCGACTTCCTCGGCGGGCCCGGACCGGATCTCGACTGGAGCCCCACGTTGGGTGAGCTGCGTCATGCCTTCACGCAATGCGTCGGCGGCACCGCGCGCTTCCTGCGCGAGGAGCCAACCCAGCTCTTGCCTGCTCAGACGTTGCTTGGTCACGCGAGAAACCATCATGCCACGGCTGTCTGCAGTCGGCTATGCACTGGGCGGGATGGATTTGCCCGTCACAACGACTAGGCTTGCTTCCATGCGGCTTTGGGCCGGGTTGGTGGCGTTGTTGTGCGCCGGGTGTGGAGGATCCGGTGTTCCGAGCCCGTTCGATTCGGCGGATGCAGGGGTGGACTCGGACGCGGCCACGCCGGCCGACGCCGAGCAGCCGGAAGCGGGCGATGCGGCGGCGGAGGGAGGGCTCGACGAGCCCGGACTCGGCGGTCCCTGCGAAGACGACGAGGAATGCGCCGACCAGCTGGATTGCACCTTCGATTTCTGCGACCTCGAAGTGGGACGCTGCCGCTTCGATCCCGATCATTCCCAGTGTGCTGATGGGGTCTACTGCAACGGAGTGGAGCTGTGCGATCCGCGGTTGGGCTGTGTGCCGGGTGAGATCATTGCCTGCTCCGACGGCACGGCTTGCACCATCGATCGGTGTGACGAAGCCAACCGCACCTGCGAGCATGTCCCCCGCGACGCGGACGGCGATGGAGATCCCGTGGCGGCTTGCGGGAACGGGGCGGACTGCGACGACACGGACCCACACACCTCCAGCCTAGCGATCGAAGTGTGCTCGAGCGGCCGCGACGAGGACTGCGACGGCAGCACGGATGAGGCCGACTGCGTTCTGCCCGAGTACGATGTTTGTGCCGATCCTCTGGAGGTGACCGGGTCTGGATCGTACGCGCTCCTGCTGGCGGGCGCTCAGGGGGACTACGCCGCCAGCTGCGCGGGGAGCGGTGCGGAGTGGCAGGATGTGGTGGTTGCCATCGTGGTCGACGACGGTCCGGTGGACGTCGACCTGGTGGTGACGGCGGCTACGGGAGCGGTCGCCATCGCCCGAGTGGAGCTGTGTGGTGATCCCTCGAGCGAACTCGCCTGTGCGGAAGGCGTGGAGCCGCCCGGCGGGGGCACGGTCGCTCGGGTGCGACTGCGCGGCCTCGAGAGTGGTGCTCATGCCATCTACGTCTTCGGCAGCAGCGTGGCCGAGGCCACCCTGGCGGTGGATTTTCAGAGCCCCACGCCGCCGCCGTCCCATGAAACCTGTGGCACGGCCGTCCCGGTCACACCAGGGGAGCACGTCTTGGTCGAGCTCGTCGGGGTCGAGTTGGACGTTGCCAGTGCCTGCGAGAGCACTGCCGGGGAGCTCGTCTACTCGCTCGGCATGGCAGCGACTCAGGACCTCAGAGCGTACGCAACTTCGACCGACGGCTATGGCGAGCCGGTGCTTTCTCTGCGCAACGAACACTGTTCCGACGCACAGGACGAGCTGGGCTGTCGTCGAGGTGAACCGGCGGAGCTCTTCGCTCGAGCGCTGCCAGCGGGCACCTACCACCTCGCCGTGGCCGCGACCGGGCCCACTGACGTCGACCTCGTCGTCGAGCTGACTCCACCGTCAGAAGCTCCGGCCGACGAAGTCTGCGCCGGCGCGCCGTTGCTGCCTTCGAACACGACGGTCAACGTGCCCCTCGCCGGGCACGTCGACGACCTCGACACTGGCTGCCTCGACGGCGCAGTCGACGCCGTCTACCGTCTCGATCTCGACGAGCGTTCCGACGTTCGCATCATCCAGCGGATATCGGCCGGGGACCAGGGTGCCGTCAGCTTGGCCACGCCTCCCTGTGACCCTCAGCCGGAAGTCGTGAGCTGTGAGACTGGGGGACGATCGCCGGTGCGCACGGCGGCGCGGGGGTTGGAGCCGGGCTCGGTTCTGGTGGTGAGCGAGTCGGAGCAGGCCAATCCGACCCAGCTGACCGCACTGGTTCGCACCGCGTCGCCGCCAGTCTTGGTGGCGTTTGCGGATGACTGCGACCAGGCGGTGGAGATTCCGAGCACCGGTGGGTTCTTTCAGGGCAACACCAGCAACGCGACGGCTGACTACGAGGCCGGATGTGACGTTGGCGGACGAGACACCGATGGCGCACGGGACCAGATGTTGCGCCTCGAGCTCGAGACCACGCGACGAGTGGTATTCGACATGCAGGGCAGTGGATATCGCACGCTGCTGAGTGTGCGGCGGGGGCCCGAGTGTCCGGGGTTGGAAGTGGTGGACGGCTGCGCGGCCGGCTACGTGGCGGGCCGGAGTTTCCTGGATCTGGTGCTGCAGCCAGGCGAGTACTTCGTCCAGGTGGACGGCTATTCAGGCGACAGCGGACCCTGGTTCCTCGACGTTTTTGTGCTGGAACCGTGAGTCGGGGCGCACGGCGAGGCCGGGACCGGGTTGGCGCAACGGGTCGGGAAGTGTAGCCTCGCGGCATGCGTGCCGGGGCCGACGCGGTTCTCGTCCTGCTGCCGCTCGTGGGCGTCTTGTTGTGGGGCGGTTTCGCCCACGCCGATGGCGGGTCGACCGGTCACCGGCGGGTCGTCGCGCGAGCGTCCACTGCCGCTCCTCCGCGGGGCTCGACTCCCCAGACGCAGGGCGGGCTGACCGCCGGCGAACGGCAGTCCCTGGCGCAGGGTCAGACGGTGTCGAGACCTTCCGCCTTCCGGCAGGGTGGGGGGAGCTACGTGGGTGGCGTTTCCTACCAGATCGTCCGGGCCAGTCCCCCTGAGGTGCTCGCTGCATTGCTGACGGTCGAGCTCTTGCCGCGTCTGCTTCCCCGGACCAAGCGAGCCCGGCGGGTGGCGGGTGCGCAGTCGGGCGCGCGGGTCGAATTGGTCCAAGGCAACCGCTGGGTCGATGCGACCTACACCGTCGTGCTGGCCCGCGACGGAGACGACTCGGTGCGTTTCCGGCTGGATGGCACCCGGCCCCACGACATCGAAGACGTGTGGGGGTACTTTCGTGCTCAGCCGTTTGGCGAGTCACACACCCTCGTGACGGTCGCGGTGGCGCTAGACGTCGGAGACGGGCTCGTGCGAATGCTGTTCGAGGACCGGATCCAAAGGGTCATCTTGTCGGCACCGGCTCAGATTCGCGATTTTCTGGAGCCTTGGGTGATGGCTGCGGTCACAACGGAGGAAGTCGCTCACTGACGGGCTTTTCAGGCTTCGCGTCGGTGAAGTAGAAGGTGGCCTCAATGCTGGCGCGCATCGGCGTGATTGCCCTGAACACGTATCGTGAGGCCGTGCGTGCTCGGATCCTCCACGGACTGTTCGCGATGGCGTTGGCCACTGGGGGCTACTCACTGGTCGTGGGCGCGTATGCGCTGCACAACGCCATGCGAGTCGTGAGCGATCTCGGCTCTGCCTCCATCTCTCTGTACGGCATCATCGTCGCGATCGTGCTGGGCGCGACCTCCCTGCATCGGGAGCTCGAGCACAAGACCATCTTTCCGATTTTGGCGCGCCCACTGTCTCGCTGGGAATACCTGGTGGGGAAGTACCTGGGCACGGTCCTGACCTTGTTCGCCTTCATCGGCGCGAACTCGGGCGCCCTGCTGCTCGCCTTGTCGGTGCAGTCCGGTCGCCCGGCGTGGCAGGCGGCCGCCGTCGGCCTGGGCACCGTGGCGCTGGGGGTGTTGGCTGCGTGGCGCCTGCCCCGGTGGCGCACCACCCTTCCGCTGCTGTGGTCCGTCGTGCTCGTCAGCGGTGGATGGTTGCTGGCCCGAGACGCACCCGACCACAGGCTGGTCGTCGTGGGCTCAGCGGCTCTGACGTTGTGTGAAGTCGGCATCGTGGCCGCGATGGCCACGTTCTTTGCCTCGTTTTCGTCACCCTTTTTGACCGCCGTCTTCACTTTTGGTGTGTTCATCGTGGGACGGTCCGCAGACACGCTGGCCAATCTGCCTGAGCGGGTTTTCGGGCCTACGATTCGGGGGATGGGCGAGGTGTTGAGCCGAGTGCTCCCCAACCTCATGGTGTACGTGCCGCCGCGCCCCTTGCTGACCGGGGAGGTCGCGGGCACTCCGCTCGCCGAGTACGTCACACTGGCTGCCGTACAGACTTGTGCCTGGAGCATCGGCCTCCTGGCTGCGGCCAGTCTCATTTTTCGGCAGCGTGACTTCCTATGAGTGGGACTGGCATCTGGCTTCGACGCTTGGCGGTCGGGTTGATGACGCTGGTCTTCGCGGCTGCGGTGCTGACGGCACGGGTGGTCGTGGATGGCGAGAAGGAAATGCGCTTGAGCGACCAGGCGTTTGATGCCGGTGACGTTCGGACGGCGACGCTGCACGCGCGCCGAGCGGCGGTGCTGTACGCTCCCGGTGCGCCACACGTTCGCCCCGCCTACGATCGGTTGGTGGCCATCGCCGTGGGTGCCGAGGCTGCGGGTGACACGGAGGTGGCACGAACTGCCTGGCGGGCCGTGCGGGGTGCCGCGCTGGAAACGCGTCACCTGTGGATCCCTCATCAGGTCGAGCTCGATCGGTCGAACCGCAATCTCGCCCGCCTGCAGACCATGTCCACGAAGCCGGTGCCCGGCGCAGAGCCGGACCTGAAACCGGCTCTCGCCGAGCTCGCTCGGGACGACGCGCCCCGCACCCTGTGGGTGATTGTGCTGGCCCTTGGATTCGCCTCCGCCATCGTCGGGATGGCACACCTGGGCTGGCGAGGCGTGACTCCGGCCGGGAAGATCACGCTCGCGAACGCCAAGCTTGGGCTCGTGCTGGCGGTGCTGGGCGCAGCTTGTTGGACCGTGGCCGTCTTCCGGGCGTAACGTCGCTGGGAATGACCCGAGCGGCGATTGCGGATGGTGATGACCTCAGCCGGCAGATTGGCCGGTTCGTGGCTCATCTCTGCGATGAACGTCAGCTCTCCGTCCACACGGTCGCAGCGTATCAGTGCGACCTGACGCAGCTTTGTGCCTACGTGCGAGAGCAGAACGAGGGGAAAGCGTGCGCCGCCTTGGTGGACAAGCCGATGCTGCGGTCGTGGCTGGCCCTGCTGGCGCGTCGGTGCTGTGCCGCCACCTTGGGACGGAAGCTGGCCGCGGTGCGCACCTTCTTCGCATTTCTCGAGCGGGAAGGTCTGTTGCGGGCGAATCCGGCGGTGGTCATGGCCACACCCAAGGTACGTCGTCGGATGCCTGCGTTTCTGGGCGTCGACGCGGCCCGAGAGGTGATGCGGGCTCCCCGGGAGAGTCCGCCCAGATCGAAGGCTCGGGAGGTCGGCGAGGCCGAGCAGCTGCGCGATGCGGTCATGCTCGAGCTCCTGTACGGGAGCGGCCTCCGGGTGAGTGAGCTCACCAATCTGAACTTGGACCAGCTCTCGTTGGAGGCCCAGGAGGTGCGTGTGAGGGGCAAAGGGCGCAAGGAGCGGTTGGTACCGGTGGGCAGTCGGGCTCTGGCTGCGCTGCGCCCGTACTTGGCGGTTCGGGACAGGCTCTGCCATCCCAAGACCGGCGCCATCGACCCGAAGGCGCTGCTGCTCACGCGTCGGGGCACTCGTCTGGGGACGCGGCGAGTCCAGACCCTGGTCAAGGCGTACGGCGCGGCCGCAGCCGGGCGCCCGGATCTCCATCCGCACGCGTTGCGGCATTCCTGTGCGACCCACATGCTCGACGGTGGTGCCGATCTGCGCGCCATCCAGGATCTGCTCGGACACTCGAGCCTATCCACCACCCAGCGGTACACCCACCTGTCGCTGCAGCAGCTGATGCGGGTGTACGACGCCGCGCACCCTCTGGCCCGGCGGCGCGGTCCGGCGCGGTCCGGCCAGTCCTAACAGCGGGAAATGCCTGGTCTTTTTGACCTCGCTTGCTCTGCACTCCGGCGACACCTAAACGCTCGCAGGAGCACCGGGCCAGTCCAACGCCCCCCGAGTGAACCGTGAGTGACGCTGCGCACGCCCAGACCGACGAAGCCGTGACTCCCGACCGGGGCGTCCCGTCCGCGCACGTCGTGCCGCGAGTTCGTCTGCAGCGACTGGCGACCTCGCTGCTGGGCGCTTCTGCCGCGGGCCTGGCTGCTTCCGTCCTGGACGCGAGCTGGGCCCGCTCCACCGCGCAAGGTGCAGCTGGTCTGGTCCCCACCTTGGTGGCGTGCGCTGGCCTAATTGCTCCACTCGCGCTGGGCGTGGGTGCTGCCGTGGGCGCGGTGGCCCTGCTGCTGCATCCCGCAGCGGCGCCCACCCTGGGAATGGCCGCGCGTGGTGTTGCCCAGGCTCCGCCAGCAGCCCGGGCGAAGATGGCGGCGGGATGGTTGGTCATTCCACCCAGTGTCGCAGTGGGTGTCGTGCTTGCTGCCCAAGTCGCACTCCGCTTCCTCTTGTCCGAAACACCGGCCCCAGCAGCAGGGGTGGGGGTGGCTCTCAGTAGCGTTGCAGTGGCGGTCGCTCTGGGCGTGCTCGCGCTGGGCGCGATCCACGGTCTCGGGTCGCGCTGGAGCCGGCGACCTCCGCGCGTGTTGGTCGCGGCCGCAGCGGGGCTGGGGGGCGCAGGTCTGCTGCTCGGATACGCCATTGCGACGGGAAGCGTCAGCGGCGGGGCTGGGGGGCTCGAGATGTTCGGGGTCTTCAAGCGACCGGAGCTGGATCTGCGCGCTCCCGGGTTGTTGGTGGCGATCATCGGTGGCGCGTATCTGGCGCCAGGCCTGGTGCCGCGCTGGCGACCTTGGTTGGCCCTGGTGCTGGCGCTCGTCCCCCTCGGCCTGCTCGGCCGGGCCATGGCCGGTGGGCTCGAAGAACGTCAGGTTGCGCTGGCCGTGGAGCGCGGTGCGCCACTCGCCCGGCTGGTGCTCGGACCCATGCGGAAGCTCAGCGATGGTGACGGCGATGGCGCGGCACGTTATTTCGGTGGAGGGGACTGCAACGACTCCGACCCGCTCATCCACCCGGCGGCGGACGACCTTCCGGCGAACGGGATCGACGAGGACTGCTCCGGCGCGGATGCCAAACCCGTCGAGCTCGAGCCGGCCGAGCCCGAAGCACCCCAAGACGCCGCCGCCTGGCTGGCGCAGCGCTTGCCCAAGAACCTCAACGTGGTGCTGCTCACCATCGACGCGCTCCGGTCGGACGGCGTAGGTTTCCTGGGCTACTCGCGCCCCACCACGCCGAACCTCGACCGTTTGGCGAAGCGGTCGGTGGTGTTTGAGCGGGCGTACGCGCTCGCCTCGTACACCAGCAAGAGCATTCCCCCGATGCTGATCGGCAAGTACCCCAGCGAAACCGATCGCGGGTGGGCACACTTCAACCGTATCTCCGAGCGGGACACGACACTCCCTCAGCGATTGCAGCGAGCTGGCATCCGCACTCTGAGCGCGCAGGGGTACTGGTACTTCTACAAGGAGAGCCACGGCTTTCATCGCGGCTGGGACGTCCTGGATTCGTCGGCTGCTCCGAAGGTCATGCAGATCGAAGGGGACAAGGGCGTCACCAGCGACAAGCTGGCGGACGCGGCCATTCGGCTGATGTCTGACCCGGAGAACGTGAAGGGCCGGTTCTTCTTCTGGACCCACTATGTGGATCCGCATGCCGACTACATCCCGCACGAGGGGTTCGACTTCGGGACCACCAACCGCGATCGCTACGACGGCGAGCTGGCGTTTGTGGACCACCACGTCGGGCGGGTCATCGACTTCATTAGCCAGAGTCCTTTCGCGGATCGGACGGCCATCATCATCAGCTCGGATCACGGCGAAGCCTTTGGCGAGCACGGGATGATTCGGCACGGCTTCGAGATCTGGGAGCCGCTGGTGCGAGTGCCACTGGTCCTCTACGTGCCCGGAGCGAAACCCCACCGGGTGGCTCCGGCTCGGAGTCTCATTGACCTGGCCCCGACCGTGCTCGAGCTCTTTCGAATCGATCTGCCGAAGGGGGAGGGAAACGATTTTCTGAGTGGAAAGTCCCTGGTGAACGACGTGTTCATGCCGCCCGGTCACCAAATCGCGGAACGGATCGTCTTCGTCGACATGAGTGCGGGACCCAACAACGCCGAACGGCAGGCTTTCATCGAGGGCAACTACAAGCTGACGGCCAGTGGGGGGCGTCCCCTGGGCTTGTACGACCTGTCCAAAGACCCGGAGGAGAAGCAGGACCTCCTCGACGACGCCGAGCTCAAGGCGCGGTTGGTCCCTCGATACAAGGAGTTCCGCCGGCGGCTACGTTGGGTACACGTCAAGCCCGTGTCGCGCTGAGTGCGCCTCACGGGTTTCGAGCGATTCCAGCGCACGGTCGGCGGTCGCGTGGCCCGTGAGCCGGTTTTGGGGTCAAGACCACTCTCGACGCCGCGCGGAGATCGCTCCATAAGCCGATGCACGTTCGGTTGGGCCCGAAGGTGCGGGCCTCGACCCTCCGGCCACGAGGGAATGCCATGCAGACGGGTGCCACGGTGAAACTGCCGCCCCTGGACGGGTGGGCCGTCGTGTTGGGCGCGTCGAGCGGGTTTGGAGCAGCCGCTGCGCAGGCGCTGGCTCGAGCCGGTGTCGACATCGTTGGGGTTCACCTCGATCGTCGCTCCACTCTTCCCGAAGCGGAGCGCGTGGCCGCTGCCGTCCGTTCGCTGGGACGCGAAGCCTGGTTCTTCAACGTGAATGCGGCGGACGCGGCCAAGCGCAACTCGGTGCTGGACGAGATGGGGCAGCGCTTCTCCGAGCGAGGGCGAGGCGAGCAGGTTCGAGTGTTGGTCCACTCCTTGGCGTTCGGCAGTCTGCGACCGTTCGTGGCCGAGGCGGCGGGGGAGCGGATCACCGAGAAGCAGTTGGAGATGACCTGCGACGTCATGGCCCACAGCCTGGTCTACTGGACGCAGGCCATGCTGGACCGCGACCTGCTCTCGGGCGAAGGCCGCATCTTGGCTTTGACCAGTACGGGGGCACGCGAGGTCTGGGGCGGCTACGGGGCGGTGAGTGCGGCCAAGGCCGCTCTCGAATCACACGTACGGCAGCTGGCGCGCGAGCTCGCACCTCGAGGCATCACGGTGAACGCGATCTGTGCCGGCGTTACCGACACGCGCGCCTTGGCCAAGATCCCAGAGAAACAGAGCATGGTCGACAAGGCCATCCGCAAGAACCCCGCGGGTCGCCTGGGGACGCCGGACGACGTTGCCTCGGCACTCGTGGCTCTGGCGCAGCCGTGCACCTACTGGATGACGGGTGGCGTGATCCACGTCGATGGGGGGGAAGCCCATTCCGGGTAGCGGGGCTACCAGCCGAAGTCGGGGGCTTGGGCCAGGAGCCCGGGCAGTCCTCCGGTATGAATGAAGAGGGCGCGGTCGGGCTTGCGTTCCAGTCGAGCGAGCGCGAAGAGCGCCTTGCCCGAGTAGACGGGGTCGAGGATCAACCCGCAACCTCTGGCGACGCTGCGAATGAAGTCGAGTTGCTCGGGGCTGGCCACTCCGTAGGCCGGCCCTTTGAACTCGTCGACCACGCGCAGCTCGGCTGCCGAGGCATCGGTTTCGAGAAGAGCGCGCGCCTCGGCAGCGACTCGTTGGACGATACCCTCGAAAGTCGCCCGGTCGTCGCACACTGCCATCGCAACCACGAGCGGCGCGACCCGGTGCAGCCCCGCCCCTAGGACGACGCCCGCCGCGGTGCCGCCGGAACCACAGGCATGAACCACGGCATCGAATTCGGCGGGGCCGCCTCCGAGGGACAGGTCCAACTGGTCGCGAACCTCGCGCATGGCCCGGACGTATCCCAGGGCCCCGCGTCCATTCGAGCCGCCTTCGGGAATCACGTAGGCCCGTTCGCCCGCCTGGTTCAGATCGGCGGCAGCCTCGGCCATGAGCGCGTCTCTGCGTTGGTACTGTTCCGGCGTGATGAAACGCACCTCGGCGTCGACGAGCCGATCCAACATGAGGTTGCCGGATGGTGCAGGGGGGGCCGTTGGGGTTTCGGTCCGCAAGAACAGCACGGACTTCAAGCCCAGCTGTGCGGCCACCAGCGCCGTGGCGCGGGCATGGTTGGATTGGACCGCACCGCAGGTCAGGACCACGGTGGCTCGCGTGCCGAGCGCTTCCGCCATCAGGAATTCCAGCTTGCGCAGTTTGTTGCCGGCGTCGGCGCCTCCCGTCATGTCGTCGCGCTTCACCCAGACGCGCGTGCCCACCAGCGCATCCAGGGCGTCGCTGTGCCAGAGCGGAGTCGGAAGATGGGCCAACGGGATACGGCGAGCGCTGATGGTCATAGGGGACTCCGGGACGGACTACCGACGGTGATTATGCAAACACGTCACCCAACTCGCAAACCGTATCGGCGGAGAGCCGCAGCGGCCCGACGCTCCCGTGATTCGTCTGCTCCGAAGCCGACCCCCTCGCACGCGCTAGCGCTGGAGTAGAAATGGGCAATCCGCCGCTTCGAGGCAGTGGTGTGAGCTGGGATGTGACAGGTAGTATACGTCGGCGCCTTGGGTCTCGAAGAAGCGCCCCACCAGGTGCTTCACGTAGCGATCCATGCTGAAGCTCTGGCAGGGATCGATCGTGCCGACGGTGCGGGCGCCCCAGGGGTCGAGGTAGGGCAGGAGCAGGGCGACGACGCGCTTGTCGGCTCGCCAAGTGTCGGTGTGAGCGCCAAACGGTGTCCCCGCCAGTCGGGGCTCCCAGGTTGCTTCGATCGTGTCCGCGCTGGCCGGAGCCGCCACCCGTCCCAGGCGCAGGGGTACCGAGGCCACGAGTTGGCCGTACCGGGCGTTGCCTTCGTCCATCACGTCGGGATCGAAGAGCGACTGAGCGCAAGCTGCTTCACTGACGGGCTCGGCCGTGCAGAGTAGACTGTCCGGGTCACAGCTCTGACCAGCAGCGCAGCCATCCTCGCACAGGGGGTGGCATTGACTGGGGCCATTTGCGGGCACTTCGTTGACGCCGCAAGCGTCGGGTGGCTGTCGGCCGAGCCGCGCCACGCCCTCCAAGACATGACGGGTGGCGAGCAGTCGATTCGGGGTCACCTCTCCCAGGGCTTCGTAGAGGCTGGCGGGCGTGACGTAGTCCAACAGGTGTGGATAGCGTGCGGCGGCGTCGGGTCGAAGGAACGGCAGCGCGCCCATGGCGCGTGCGACCGACAACTGCGCGTCCACGGGCCAGTGCTGATCACCCACGGGAACGACCAGCAGGGCACCCGTGGAGCGATGCGTGCGTCCACCCGGTCCCGGTAGCGCCCCCAGCGCATAGTGGGGGGCGAAGCTCGCGGCATCGGCGCTGCTCCAGGCGTGCGCCGCCACGGTCCACCAGCGGCGGGCCCCAGGCGTCTGGAGGACCAGGCCCAGGCCGCTGTCCACCGCCACCAGAGCAGACCCAGCCGGGTGGGCGTCATCCAGGAAGACGGTACAGCGCCCGACCGTTTCGCAATCGCCGGTGGAGGCGCCGGTGCCGCCGGTTCCAGCACCCCAGCTGCCGATGATGGCCACACGATGCGCTTCGGGCTGCAGGTTGCAGCCATGGTCGGGATGGTAGGAATCGACGACGTCGGGCTCGTCAAATAGCTGCAGCTCCAAACGGTCCCCTGCATCCGCCGGCATGGCCACGCGAAAACCGCCATGCGGCGATACGCGCGCGCACCGGTGCAGTCCATTCTCCCCGTTGACGACGACCACCGTGCCACCGTCGGGCAACCCGACGCCGTCCGTCACCTCGTTGACGTCGAGGCATTGGAACTCCACTTCCACCGCTTGGAGCACACGTAGCCCCGTGAATCGAAGCGAGACCTCTCCCGCCGAGCAGCGAGTTTCTTCGGCCTCGAGTTCGGCAGCGGGGACGCCGAGGATGAGCGGTGTCGCCGCCGTCAGCCACAGGCTTGCGTGCAGATCCGCGTCGTTGGTGCGCTTGGCCAGGTCGGGCAGAGAGCCACTTCCGCCGATCGGGGCGACGGCGACCACGTCGGGGTCCAGCGCGCCGAGCGGCACGCTCAGGGCGCCTCCCAGCCCGTCGCCCCAGGCGGAGTACACGGCGTCGGGGCCGCCCAAGTCCGGCACGCCGTCGGCGTCGAAGTCACCGGCCAAGTCGGGCCGACCGTTCCCGTCGAAGTCCTGGTCGGAGCTACGCCCGTCGAGGGCCTTGAGCGCACGCAGGAGTTGCAGCCCGTCGACGATGCCCTGGCGCAGCACATCCCGGGAGTGCACGGGGTCGACCGACCAGAAGTTGGCACCGACGTCGTCCTCTGCCGTGCCGTCCCCGTCCAGATCACGATTGCGCCTTCGAGCGCCATGGCTGGCCGCGGGCACGTAGCACGTGTTGGCGAAGAGGTCCTGCAGGGCTTGCACCTGGTCCGTCCGAGGCCCATGCCACGGTGCCGTGAAGGCGACGGTGGCCAGGCCGACCTGGGACATCTGCCCGGCGATCTGCAGCATGTCCACCGGCGAGCCGCCCAGGCGATGCGCGTGCAGGCTGACCCCGAACGGCTGGCGCTGGCTTTCGGTCTGTTTGGGCACTGCGATCCAGACGGGTACCGTATCCACCCAGCGGTCGCCGGCGCCGGTGCGGAAGTTCAAGTCAAACGTGCTGCTTCGGCTGGAGCTTCCCGGACCCCCACTCAGGAAGAACGGAGAGCGATAGCTTCCGAGCACGAAATGGTCCAGGGAGCGCAGTCCTGCGATGAACGTCGCCTTTTCGGCCTCAGTGTCGAAGCCGAGTTCGGCCGGGGCGAGCGTGTCGAACGACGCGAGCAGGGGCTCGACGCGCACGAGCCGGGGATGTTCGAGCGCGGCAACGCAGTCGTCGTCGTCCTCCCATCCGGCGGGTGGCGACTCGCCTGCGGCCAGGGCTTCGGGAGTCAGTCTGCCCACGACGTGCTCTGCCGAGAGCTCGGCGGGAAACTCGTCCTGCAGGGAGGCAAACACTCCCATCCCATACAGCCCGTCTCGGAGCCGACCGAGATCTTCCACCGTGGGGGCAGTGGTGAAGGTCCAGGCAAACGCGACGTGGTCCAGACCGGTCCCGCCCAGGTCTCCGAAGTAGCTGCGCAGGCGCGTGGTCTCCAAGTGGTCGCGCAAGCGGCGCATCGATTGGATCTGGGCTGGATGGTACGTGGTCTCGAACGGGGAACGGACGGGATTCCCGGCGGAGTCGACCAGTCGATCGGTGAGGACGACCGCGTACTCCGTCTTCTCCTCCAGAGGCAGCAGCGGACGAATCACGAGAGTGTCCGTTTCGCGTTCGTACCAAGTCAGCAAGTGGTCGGCCAGACAGCGGTCTCGCGCGTCCAGTTGGGCGTTCTCCAGCGCCACTTGGATCTGGTTGGGGCATGCCCCCCGATCCTCGAGGTTGGGTCGGTCCAGAACGCCATCGAAGTCGGTGTCGAACGCAGCTTGGTACTCGCTGCGCGATGCGTCGGGTTGACCGGTCGTAGGATTGGCAGCCTCGTCGGCGGTCTCCCAGAGGAAGCTCGGTTCGTGGGCGCGTGGGTCCAGACGGCCGACTTCGCGCCGCGAGGCCAGGATGGGGGAGAAGCTGCCGGCGCCGAGCTCGAGCGGAACCGGAACGCCGGTTCGAAGATTGATCAGGTACACGGCATCGTTGGCCAGCTCGTAGTCGTCGTCGTGGTGCCGATCTCGCAGGTTGGCCAGATCCAACACCGGATCCTCCGTGTCGGTCCGATCGAGATCGAAGGCGACGGTGATGGGCGCGAAGGTTCCCCAGCCCTCTTGAGTTCCCAGGTTCCGGTGGATCATGCGTTCGAGCGCGGTGGGCGCCGAGGTGGGCAGGGCAATGCGGACCCCGGTGCGGCTGCTCGGATCAGGGAACGTCAACAAGTCGCTGGGGAAGGGGACATCCGGCAGCGGTAGCGCATTCAGATCGAATCGGATCGTGGCCCCGTCGCCGTCCGGCGTCCGGCGAAGCCCATCCGGGATTTCTTCTGGTCCGCACCCGAGGGTTGCAGCGAGCAACGCCCCGCAGCCCACCAGTCTCCACCGTGGCCGGATGGACAGGCCGTGCTCAGCTTCAGTACAAGAGTCCAAGACGCAAAGCTCCCATGTACTGCGTTTCCAAGCGGTTGCCCGCGGCGTCCGCCAATGCATTGCCCGGAAACAGGACTCCGCCTTGCGCCCCGAGCGCCAGAGTGGCTCCTCGCGCGAGCGGCAGGCGGTATTCCACGCCAGTGTCCAGCTCGAGCCCCAGATCGTGGTTGGTGGGACTGCCCCCCTCGTAGTTGACGTAGCGACCCTCGCTGCGGACGACGCTGGGGTCGACCAGGTCAGTGGTGGTTTGAGCCACCAACACTCCGAGCTTCCAATCCAACTGTGGCACGGGTCTGAGCACCAGGGTCGGGTTCACGTACGTGGCTCCGAAGACGGCACCG
Organism: uncultured Polyangiaceae bacterium; assembly: GCA_964610275.1. GTDB lineage: Bacteria > Myxococcota_A > Polyangia > Polyangiales > Polyangiaceae > JAFGBI01. Next base: position 24,976 of record CAZSVU010000051.1, read on the forward strand.
TTGCTGGGCAGCAGCCTGGCCGCTGGGTCGGGGCGCCCGCCGATGGTCTCATCCTGGGCGATGGTGGCGGAACGAGCCGTCTTCCACGCCAACACCTCGTCAAAGAGCAGGAGGCCCACGTTGTGATCCGGGGCGAAACTAAACTGCCTGAAGGTCCCATCGTACGGGTCCGCATCGCCCGACGCCCAGCCCCATTCGACCGTGATGACCGCGGGGGCCCAGAGCTGTGCCCCGGATCCTTCGGTGAACGCCACTCCCAGCCGTGCCACCGCGCCGTAGCCGAAGATCCGTTCGCGCTCGTCGATTTGGACTTGGGCCGTGGTCCGCAGCAGGTTGGTGTTTCCGAACCGGAGGGCGGCTTCGTACTCGCCAAACACTCGGTCCGTCGTGCCCGGGACGTCGAGATTGAACCCGCCGTAGGACCCGAGAGTGAACCAGTCGAGCTCTTCATGGAAAGGATACCGGTCCAGTGTGTCGTCTTCCCGGCGCTGATGGCGGAAGGCGCCGCGTACGGCGAGCGCGTTGTCGCGTCGGTCCTCGTAGCCAGCACTGAGGGCAGCGCGCAGGGCGACGTCCTGCTGCTCGAGCTCTGCCCAGGGGTCGCGGTAGATGAGGTCCCCGGCCAGGCGAAACGACCATGGCGATTGGGCGCCACCGGGCCGCAGCAGCAAGAGCAATCGCTCGACCTGATTGCCGTCGCGACTGTCGCCGAACAGCGTGACCTGGTTGCCATCATTCTCGACCAGACCGAGGCCGAAGTGCGAAGGCTGTTGTCCAGCCCACACTTCGGCCGCGGCGGAGCGCCAGCGCGCGAAGAGCCAGCGAAAGTCGAAGCCCAGCGGCTGTCGGTCATCCAGTGGCTCTCGAGCTGCACTCACGGCGCGAGTGTGCTGACCTGCGATGAGTCCCCGGGGGACCTCGATCTGTCCGATGACCTCGAACTGCTCACCCAGTTGGAGCACCGGGGTCAACCGCTGCCAGTGCTGTAGGCGCAGGGTCTGCGAGAGCGAGTCGTGCTCTGGCTGGCGCGGTGGCGGTCGCAACCGGAGCGGACTGAGGGCCGTGAATCGCACCTGGTACTCGCCGTGAATCTCGAGCCGCACGACTCCGCGCTTCGGCTCCGGCATGTCGGTGCGCCCGGACTGCAACCGGAGCTCGCGGAGCGGAGGTGACTCTTGGGTGGGGGCGGCCGCAGCACTCGCGGGCGACGTGGCGGCACCCTCCGGGGCGCCGACATCAACGCCGGGATCGGCTCGGGCCTCGACTGGAGCGAGAGCACTCGACGCGGCGACGAACGCGACCGCTACAGCGCAGCGGGGCGCTCGAACAAAGCAGCGACCGAAGCCCACGAAGCTGGCATGGTAGTGACCAGCCGGTTCGCGTAGCAAGTGGGCCGGGGTGCCGTCGAAGAGCTGGGGTGGGCGCAGCAGGGTTTGAACCTGCGACTTCGTCCGTGTGAAGAACGCACTCTACCGCTGAGTTATGCGCCCAGCTGGGCCTGACCGAGAGGTCCAGCCAGCGGCCCGGATCACCGGACAGCGCGGCGGGGTGATAGCGCGCCTCCCGGGGCATGGCAACGGCCGAATGCCGCTGGCCGACCGGATGGGGGGTTTTCGACCTCCGTCCGTGCCGACCGTGGTGCTATAGGCATCGGCTCGATGCAGGCTCTTCCACCGGACGAGGCCCGGCGCGCGCGCCGCAAGGATCGAACGCTCGGTCTGCTGATCGTGGCGGTAGCATTTCTGGCCACCCTGTCGCTGTCCTGGTGGGCAAAGGTGGAGTCTCGTCCGGAAGTGAGCGAGCCGCCGGGCCCGCCGACCACCGAGGGCCTGGTGGGATACCCTGCCGAGGTGGACCCGGTGCAGGCGCTCGCGGTGGCGCGCCACGTGACCAGGCGTTCGGTGCTGCGTGGGATCGTTGCCGAAGCCGTGGCCAGCGATGGGACCGTCGACTTGAGCGAAGGACCAGGGCGGGTGCGCTACGCATTCCAGAGCTCCCCTGGCGAGGGGCCGCAACCTCCGCGGGCCCCGGGCACGCTCGCCCGCCGCCTGTACTGCGGCAAGCAGAACGTGCACCTGCGCAAAGAAGGAGTGGTGGCAGATCCAGACATCGCCGACTACCCCTGCCCGGCAAGGCCCACCGACGGGCTGCCCGAGCCTCGCTGCAGCATGCGGGACGTTTGGCGTCACGCCGTCGAGCGCGGTGCGCGTCCGGATCGCCTCGCCCGGATTGAGTACTACCGCGCCCGGGTGGGTCCGGCGTGGCGGTTCGATCTTCCCGGGACGCCCCATCGTTTCAGTCTCTACGGGGACTGCGGCCGGCGCCTGACGTCAAAGGAATCGGTCGGCGCGGTGCCATGATCCGACGTGGCGCCGCTGCAGGTCAGCCGGCGGTCGTGGCGAACCCGATGGTTCGTCTGAGTTCGTGCCACAGTCGATCGTGAGTGGCCGGATCCTTCACCGAGAATCCCAGGGCTGGGTGTCGCGTCTGCTGACGAATCCGCTGCAAGCTGAGCGCGTGAGCCGATCGGGGGAGTTTGTCGAGCTTGGTCGCGACCAGCACCACGCCCAGCGGAGGGCGATGCACCCGAGCCGGTGCGGTGACCAGGGTGAGTAAGTCGTCGTCGTCCGCCTGCACGCCACGGCGAACGTCGACTAGCGCGACCACAGCGGCCAAGGTGGGCCGTGTCAGCAAGTACGCTTCGATGAGTTCGCCCCAGGCGGCCCGTTCGGACTTGCTGCGACGCGCATAACCGTAGCCGGGCAGATCGACCAGACGCACCACCATTCCGTCGCTGGCGCGCGCCTGGAAGAAGGCGATTTGTCGAGTGCATCCCGGGGTGCCGCTGGTGCGCGCGAGATTGCGGCGGCGCAAGAGCGCGTTGAGCAGGCTGCTCTTGCCCACGTTGGATCGACCGCAGAACGCGATCTCGACGCCCACGGGTTCGGGCAGATGCTCAGGCGTCGGTGAGCTGCCTACGAATTCGGCCTCGACGATGCGAGGAACGTGCGGAGAAGTGGAGCGGGCCACGATGAGCAGGAACGCTAGCTGGGACGGCGTCGGCGCCGGATGGCGTCGAGGATGGTTTGTAGCTCCTCGCTGCGCAGCAACCAAGCCGCCAAGAGGAAGGTCAGACCAAATACTGCGGCACCGGCGCTTCCCGGTACGAGACGGGAGAGGGATTCTCCGCCGAGCAGCGTCCACAAGGCGCGCGCCGTGGCCACGCCCGCCACCGCGGCGGGCAGAGTCGCCAGTAGCGTGCGGCCAGCGGAGCGGGCCACCTCTCCCAGTCGGACGTCCGCCAACCGGCGGCGGAGCATGAGCCAAAGGAGCGCCATCTGTACGGCGCTGGCGCCGGTGATGGCGACGCTGATCCCGACATGGCCGAGGGGCCCGCGCAAGAGCAGCGCCAGAGCGATGAACACCAAGAGATCCGTCGAGGCGACGACTACCGGCGTGCGGGTGTCGCCGAGCGCATAGTAGGCGGCCACCAACTGCCGGACCGCGGCCACCATCCAGATCCCCACCCCTTGCGCCATCAGCGCGCGAGCGGTTTCCTGGGAGGAGGCCGCATCGAATGCGCCGCGCTGGAAGATCGCCACGACCAGGGGCTCGGCCAGTCCCACGAACAACGCCGTGGCGGGCAGCGCGACGAAGAGCGCCAGCCGCATGCCAAACGCGAAAGTGCGTGACACTTCCGTGAGCTCCCCTCGAGCCACCAGCAGGGCCAGACTCGGAAGCGTGGCGGTCTGCAGAGCCATGACGAAAATCCCCTGGGGGAAGTCACACAGGCGAAGCGCCCAGGAGAAGTAACTCTGTGAACCGACCGGAAGCTCCGACAAGAAGTGTCGGGCCAAGATCACGTCCACGAAGTACACACCGATGCCGAAGAGCACCGGCACCATCCGCCGCAGCGCTTCGCGCACTCCCGGGTGGCGCAGGTCGAGCCGCGGTAACTCCAGGTAGCCAATCTTCTTCAGGCTCGGCCACTGGGCGATGACCTGCAGCGCGCCGCCCACGAGCGCTCCGGCTGCCATCGCCAGGATGCGCTCCTTGCCCCGAGCGCCGAGCCACCCCGGCAGCAGCAGGGCGAAGGCAATGAAGGCGACGTTGAGCAGCGCCGGGGCGAACGACGTGACGACGAACCGTCGATGCGTGTTCAGGGCGGCCACTCCCAACGCGGCCGTGCCCATGAAGAAGATGTAGGGGAACACCCAGCGAGTGAGCTCGACGGTGCGCTCGTACTGGCCGGGATGCTCGCGATAGCCACCGGCGAACAGATCCACCAGCACCGGCGCAGCCAGCACTCCGGCGACGCTCACCAGTAGCAGCAGGACGAGCGAGAAGCCTCGCATCGCTCGGAAGAACCTGCGCGCCTCGTCGTCGCCTTGTTGCTCCTTGATCTTGGACAGGACGGGAAGCACCGCGTTCTGCACGGCCCCCTCGGCCAGCAATTGGCGGAGCACGTTGGGAATGGTGAAGGCGACGAAGAACGCGTCGGTCGCCGCGCGAACGAAGACGGCGGCCACCACCTGGTCGCGAACCAGGCCGAGGAGCCGACTGGCGAGCGTTCCGCCGGCTACGATGCCCGCGCGTCCCGTGATGGCCTGACGTTCGGCGTTTCCCGCGGATTCGCCGTCCCCGGGAAGGGCAGCGTCGGCCCGGTCGGAGCCAGCGGTACCCCGGGCTCGGTCGCGCGGCTGCTGGGCTTCGGGGGGCACCTTCTGGCTCTACCTCGCGCGCCCCGGGACCGCGAGTTTGTGGCGTTCGGAGCGGCGGACGCGTCCCTCCCGGGGACTCGACTAGCTCCCCCCGACGTGGGCCCGCAACGCCGCTTCGATCAAGCCCAGCACCAGGTCCGCGTCCGAGGTCCGAAGGGCACCCGCCCGTCCTCGAGACGCCGCGACGAGTCGATCGCGCTGGGCTCCGTCGAGCTGGACGCGCGCGCCCCCGGCAGCGCGCGACACGAGACCGCCGCGTGCCGCGTCGATCATTGCGGGACGCCCTGCGTCGCAGACTCGCCCCGTGACCACACAGCGTTCGAGGTCAAGCCCCCAGCCGAACGCACTGAGCAGTCTCAACCCACATGCTGCCAGGTGCACGACGGGAGCATGGCCGTCATCGGGTGTGTCGAGTTGGTCGAGCAACTCGGTGAGCACACGCCAGGCGTCCGGTTCCGGAGTGCGCTCCGGTGCGGCGCGGCGGACCCAACCCAACGCGCGTCCAGCGGCCTCCAGCCGGGACAGGTCCGCGGTCAGCTGGCGACGCGGGACGTCGATGACTGAATCACGCAGCGTCATCAACTCGCTGCCCGTGCGCTCGATGAGCTCGACCCGCAGGGTGTGCATCGGCTCGAGCGCACCGACGAAACGTTTGGTGCTCTTGCGCGCACTGCGTGCGAGTGCAGACACCACGCCGAGGTCACTGGTCAAGACGGTGACGATCAGATCGGACTCGGCATACGCGACCCGACGCAGCATGAGTGCTGTCGTGCGGTGGGTCTGACGCGCGAACGATCTGGATGAGCCCACCGCGAATCACGCTGACGCACTGCGAGTCGCGGTGGGGCTCCACGCCGGGGTGGGAGCCACGGAGAGTTCCTGTGGCATATCGTCGCCGCGAGGCTTCAGCACGATGCTCAGGGCCAGCGTGAACAAGATCAGCAGAAGCACGAACGCGATGGCAACGCCAAACCGTCGGCCGCGGGCGGGTTTGGTGGGGCTCGAGATGGGGAGCGGAGTGACCCAGGCGACGCGTCGACTGGCGGTGTAGCGTGCCAGAACGTCCTGGGAAGACAGCCCGACGGATCGCGCGTAGGCGGTCAGGAAGCCGCGCGCGAACACTTCACCGGGGAGCTCATCGAAGCGGTCGGCTTCGATACGCTCGAGGTTGGCCATGGGCACTCGCGTGGCACGACTCACCTCCTCGAGACTCATCTGCTGCGCCTCCCGGTGGCGCCGGAGGTACTGACCGACCGTCTCCATTGCGGGCCCGAGCCTACTTCAGTTTGGAGCGCATGGAGGCGCATTCTTTCCCGGCTTTTGTGCTTCGCGACAGACGCACGCATGCGTCCAGGTCCTCGCTCGCAGCCTCGGAATCCCCGAGCTCGAGGTGGACGCGAGCGCGCTCCGACATGGCCGCCTGCAGGCGCTTGCACCGAGGGTCGTCGGTTTCCAGCGCCTGGGTCAGTGCTTCCAGCGCCTGTCGCGACTGCCGGTTGCGGTGGTAGGCGACTCCGAGCCGGTAGTAGCCGACGCAGAAGAGCGGCTGTGCGGCCACGCTCCGCCGAAGGGCTTCGATCGCCAGCTTCGTCTGTCCGCTGTCCAGGTAGGCCCACCCCAGATTTCCCCAGGCATTCTCAGGGGTTTGGTAGAGGATGTCGGCTGTCAGCGGCTTGAGGGTTTCAATGGCGGCGCGGTAGCGCTTCTGGTGAATCAGGATGACCCCGAGGGTGTTCTTGGCTTCACGGAAGTCGGGCTTTGCCTCGAGCGCCAACCGCGCGTGTTTCTCGGCTTCCTGCAACCGGCAGTCGTCGGGTGTCCGTCGGCAGAAATCCAGATAGATGAGTGCAACTAGGTGTGCCGCTTCGTGATTCTCATCGTCGAGCTCGACCGCACCGAGCGCGTGCTCGAGCGCTTCGCGCGGTCGTTGCTGCCTCAGCCACAGGTCCAGAGCAACGTCGTACTCACTCCGGCTCATGCGCTCAGGGTCGCCATCCGGTCCCCTGCCGCTGGAAGCGGCACATCCGGCGCCAACCGCCGCGGCCAGGATCAGCGCCCAGGCGCGGCACGCAGTCGACCGGAAGGCGGATGGTGCGCCGCCACGCTCTCCCCTAGTTCTTGTTCGCTTCATCCAGCGTGGACCCGTCTCTCGGCTCGGGACACCCGGCGCCACGGCACCTGCCGAGCGCCCGGAATGAAGGTCGACTAGCGCGGATGACCCGGTGCGTCAACGCGGGGATGCGGCGTATCCCTCTGAAATTCAAGGGGTCTCTCGGTCGGCGTCGGGACCGGTTCGCGTCAGCGGGCACGCCGCTGGCTGGTCCGAGCTCCGCTGTCGGGTGGGCTGCCTCCGGATGGGCCGCCACCAATGATCTGGTCTTTCACCGCCAGCAGCCCCACCAACTCGGCGAGGGCAGCCAGGTTCTCGATGACGAGCTTCTCGTCCGCGATGCGAACGTAGCCGCTCTCGCGCAGCTGCAGGACTGCCCGCTTCACCGCATCGACATCCAGGCCAACCCGGCTGGAAAGGTCCATGGGCGACACTTCCAGCGCCAGCGGCCCGTCGCCAGATTCAGTGGCTCCAGCCGCTTGCCGCGCCAGCTTGACCAGCGCGACCGCGACTTTGCTCTGCGTATCGCGCACCATGAGTATTTCAATTTGATCCTCGGCGTCGCGGAGCCGCCTGATCAGCTGCTGCAAGACGCGGCTGCCCACCGACGGGTTGCCGGCGAGCACGTGCTGGAAGGTCTCCTGATCCAGCACCAGGGCCGACCCCTGAGACAGGGCGACCGCCGTGGAGTTGTGGGGCGATCCTGCCACGAGTGCGGATTCGCCGAAGAGATCGCCCGGGTTGAGCACGCGCAGGCTGCGCTCAATTGCGCCGACCCGCTTGAGTAGTCGGACACGTCCTTCCTGCAGCAGAAACGCTTCTTGCGCCGGATCGCCATCGTGGAAGAGGAGCTCACCGGCGGTGAAGCGTCGCGCATACCGCTCGAGCCGGGGCGGTTGGGCCTCCGGATCCTGAGCCGAATCCGCCGACTTGGTGGTGTCCTCTGCCCCTGCCATGCTTCGTGGCGAGCGTGTCAGCTTTCACCCGGCGCTGCCAGCGGAGAGGGGGGAAGATCCGGCTGGATGGCATCCGGCTCGCGGACGTAGAGCGGCGCGGCCGGGGCCCCCGCGACGTCGACCTGGGCGCCAATTTCTGCGGTCCAGCGAGCGTGGGGCAGGTCGGACTCATCCGAACGGAAGATGGGCCGGCCGCCGAGTTCCGTGGCCGCTTCACCCACCAGGACGACCTTTGCGCCGGCTGCAAGCACCGCAATTCGCAAGAGAGCCGAGTCCCGCGGCACGGCCACCGCGCTCGCGAGCTCGGAGCCCTCGGGCGCGTAGAGCGCGCAGAACACCTCTGCGCGCCGGGCATCGACCACCGCACAGCGCGCTCCGCGGACCGTGGCCGGAACCGCGCGTGCCATGGTCCGGAGCGAGGGGACCCCCACCAGAGGCCGGTCGAGACCCAGGGCGATGCCCTGCGCCAGGGCGAGTCCTACCCGCAGGCCCGTGAACGAGCCGGGCCCAATACCGGCGGCGACCCGGTCCAGGCTCCGGCGGCCCCAGCCGGCTTCTGCCAGCACGGAATTCACCAGGGGAAGCATGTGCTCGGCGTGGGCATGGGCCTGCTCGTGCGTCAGCGACGCGACCGGGCGACCGTCTTCCCAGAGGGCAACGGACCCCCGCCGTGACGAAGTCTCGATGCCGAGGACGCGCATGCCGGGCCGTGGCTCTAGCACGAAATTCCCGCGTCCGCTCCGCCGGCAGCAGCGTGGCGCATGCCGCCCGCGGCGCCCCCCGCCTCCCACAAGTGGGATCGACCGGCCAGGCTGGGTATGCTGGTCCTGGTGCGGCACATCCTTCCCCGCTTCGACTTTCGTGTGGACGTCGCGGTCAGCGAGGATCTGGGGTCCACCCGCGAGAACCAGGAGGACGTGCACCTGGTCGCGCCAGAGCTGGCACTGTTCGCGGTCGCGGATGGAATGGGGGGGCACGCTTCCGGAGAAGTGGCGGCGCGACTGGCGGTCGAGCACCTACGGGACCGGATCCGCTCCCGTCGGGCACAGCGTGCGGTCGAAGCCTATGTGGCCGAGCCCAGCCTCGAGAACCGACGTCGCGTCCTGTCCAGGCTGAAGGAGTCGGTACTGTCAGCCAACGCTGCCGTACACGCGGTCGCGGTGGAGCGACCGGAGTGTCAGGGAATGGGTTCGACTCTCGACGCCGTGTGGCTGGCGCGACATCACGCTTTTGTCGCGCACGTCGGCGACGGCAGAACCTACCTGGCGCGACCGAGTGCCGTGCTGCAGCTCACCCAAGACCACGTACATGGCGAAGCGCTCAAGGCCGACGGCGTCATCCGTCCGAAGGCACGTGCCCGGGGCTTCGAACGCTTGCTCCACGCGATTGGTCTGCAGCCGACCTGCATGGTGGACACGCTGTTCGTGGATCTCGCGCGAGGGGATCGCTTGCTGCTTTGTTCCGACGGAGTGCATGGACCGATCGGCAATGAGGCGCAGCTGGGTGAGCTGTTGCGAGAAGGCGACGCGCAGGGTGCCGCTTGCGCGTTGGTGGACCGGGCCGCCAAACGCGGACGCGACAACGCCACGGCGCTGGTCATCGAAGTCGGCGACTGCATGGTGCGCCGAGCTGAAGGGGATCGGGGTTTGTCTGCCGTGGACGTGGAGAAGGCGCGGCAGAGTCCGCTCCTGTTCGAACTACCGCTGCCGTTGGTGCTGGCCGCATTGGCAGCAGCCGTGGAGCTCGACGTCGAGGTAGGGCGTCCCATCCCGCGAGTGGTGGCGAACGACTTGGTCGCCTACATCGTGCTCGAGGGTGTCGTGCGTCTACCGAATGAACGCCGAGTTGGCTCCGGCGCCCTCTTGTTCGCCGAATCCTTGGTGGGGGTCTGGGACGCGGGGCCTCCGCCCACGGCGGAAGCGCGGTGCCGCGTCCTCCGGGTCCGCGCGGACGATTTCGAAGAGGTGTGCCAGGGAGATCCCAACCTGGCCCGGCGTTTGTACCGGCGGCTGGCGACCGAGTTGGCCAGGAGGACCGTGTCTCAGACTGGTTCCACGTTGCCGCCCGCGCCGCGTACCCCACCTCCGGATCCCGACGACTGAGGGGTTCCGCGCTCCGGTCGGTCGTCCTGCGCCTCCCTTCCGCCACACCGCCCTTGCATTCGGGCAGCGAATGGCTACGGTTCGCTCACTCTCGCCCTCCCCGGGCGAGTACGGTCGGGGCGTAGCGCAGTCTGGTTAGCGCACTTGACTGGGGGTCAAGGGGTCGGCAGTTCGAATCTGCCCGCCCCGACC
>CAZSVU010000052.1:0-7014 GCA_964610275.1 uncultured Polyangiaceae bacterium
CTAGCCGCCATTGCGACTCTTCGATGCACTCACTATCCTCCCACGCGATGTTGCCACAGGCACCTGATACCAAGAACGTCGGCGATGTAGACGATGGCTTTCGGTTGACGCTCTTTCGCAACGACAGCGCAATTCGCGTCGATTGCTGGGGGTTCTGGCCCCCGGAGGTGGCCGAGAGCTTCGCTCAGGAAACCATCTCGACCTGCCGCAGCACAGCGCCGCCGTTCCACCTGCTGATCGATGCCACCGACCTAAAGCCCCAGAGCGAAGAAGGGCAGGCCGCGCTCCGACGCATCCTGCGGTACCTGGCAACGGCGGACGTCGCGAGTGCCGTGGTGTCAGCCGGAAACATTCTGACCCGCATGCAGTTGGTGCGAATCGCCAACGAATCTGGTGTATCCTCAGTGGTTGCGTTCAAGGACACCCCACCCAGTCTTTGGCCCGGCCCGTCCAACCGGTAAAGAGGAGGCTCGTATCATGGCGACAGAAGAAGAAGCGGTTCTGGAGGTAACCCAGAAGTTCTATGACGCACTGGAGGACATGCTCCAGGGCAAGGGCGCCGCGCCCATGAGCGAAACCTGGCACCACGACGACTACGTCACCACCGTGCATCCTTTCGGGCACTGGGCGCGTGGGTGGAAGGAAGTGTTTGCCACCTGGCAGGAAGTGGCCGCGATCTTTTCGCTCTACAAGGGACACGCCGATCGCGACGACCGGATCGGCAATATCTACGATCCACGCGTGAGCGTGCTCGGTGACGTCGCCTACACCATCGGGGTCTTCAAGTCTCATCTCTACCTGTCGTTCGGCGAGGCGACGCTGAAGGTCAACTGCACCAACATCCTCCACAAGCGCGATGGCGTGTGGAAGATCGTCCACCACCACCCCGACCAGGCCAGCCCGGACTATCAGGCAAAGCTGGGCAGGATGGTTCAGGAAGCCCAGGGGTAGCGAACCGCTCCAGACCGCTGGTCGGCCCTGCGGCCGTGACTGTCTGACCCCCTGGGAAGTGCGCGTCCGCCTGCGGCAGCTTTTTCCGAATCCATCCGGCACTCCCCCGGCTCTGACCGGTAGCGCACGGAGCAGTGCGCACGGAGCAGTTCGTGGAGCTGGGAATTCTCACCGTCTTTGTAGCGGGTCTGTTGACCCTGGCCACGCCGTGCATCCTCCCGATGCTGCCGATCTACTTCACGCTGCTGCTCGGCGAGGGGGTGGACGCAGCTCGCGAGGGCGCAGACGCGAGCTTGCCTCAGCGTGAATCTGCTCGCGGCGGGGGTCGGCAGGGCCCCGCGCCGACCTCCCGGCGGCGGCGACTCGTTCTGGCCACGGCTCTGTTCGTGGCCGGCCTGAGCTCGGTGTTCATGCTGCTCGGCATGGCGGCATCCAGCATCGGTGGCCTTCTTCAGGCTCACCGAGCCTGGCTCCTGGTTGCCGGGGGCGCCGTCATCTTGGCCCTGGGACTGCGCGGAGTCGGCCTGATCCGAATCGCCTGGCTCGATCGGACGCTCCAGCCCAGAACACTGAAGACTGGCTCTCGCCTGGCCAACGCTTTTCTCTTCGGAGTGGTCTTCAGCCTGGGCTGGACCCCCTGCGTCGGTCCAGTTCTGGGTAGCGTGCTGACCTTCACGGCAGCCACCACCGATTCTCCCGCAACCGGAGCGCTGTACCTACTCGTCTACAGCCTGGGCGTAGGGCTACCGCTGCTGGTCGTCAGCTGGGCAGCAGAACGATTCGTACCCCGCCTGCGCCGAGTGTACCGACATCTGCCCAAGCTGGAACGCGCGACCGGCGCACTGATGGTGGTGGTAGGAATCGCCGTGGCCGCGCCCGGCGTGACGGACCTCTGGTCCCGAACGGCGCAGACGCACAGCCCGTCCTCCGCTCCTGCGGATCTGATGCAACCCGCGGGCAAGCCGCGGCTGATCGAGTTCTACACGCAGCGCTGTCCCGTCTGCAGCCGCATGAAGCCTCTCGTCGAGCAGCTGAGGCTGGACTGCGTGGGACACGACATCGAAGTCGTCGCCGTCGACATTTCCCAACCCGCCAACGCCCACCTGGCACAGCAATATGCCGTCCACGCCGTGCCGGCCTTCATGCTGCTCGACGAAAACGGAGAGCAGGCCGGACAGCTCTATGGCGCCCAGGACTTGGGCGAGCTCAGAGCCGCGGCAGCAGGGCTGATCGCGACATCTTGCGCCGGCGAGGGGAAGCGGCAGGACCTGAAGCCCCACGACGACAAGCCCGCGTGCAGCACCGGGGCGCTATTGCCCCAGCCCGTGGCAAAAACGGTCAACCCGACCGACCCGGGGGAGTGTGCGCAGGACCCGGACTCCCCCACGAGCATCGACTGAGCCCTCCGGGGCGACGCGAAGCGACGCACACGAAGGACTGCCGGACGCGGCGTTCGCCGCACGAATGCAGGCGTAACAGCCGCGCCTGTTACGCGTCACACCCCTCCCGGCCGGAGCGTCCCGGCGTGCGTCCATCCGGCGAAAGGGAGCACTTTCGAGCGGGTACGGCAGCGTCGGGCAATGGACCGAGTCTTGCTTTCATCCAGCTAGAGCCATGAACTCGATTCCTCCAGTCTCGACTGACCTGTCGCCCCGGCCCCGCGCGCGCGTGGTGTCTGGGCAGCGCGGGCAGTGGCTGCTGCGAGCCTTCTTCATGAGCGTCACGCTGGCAGCACTGACCGGGCGCTTGGCCGCGAAGTCCGACCCTGCCCCCACCGCCATGGCGCAGCCGTCACACCTGTCGCGTTCCGACGTCATCACCGTGGCACACGAAGCACTCCCCGTGGACGTGGCCGCCACGGTTCCGGAAGAGTCAGGCAGCGACTCGGTCTGCCCCGGCGGGATGGTCGAAGTACAAGGGGAGTACTGCCCGGCCGTCGTGCAGCGTTGCGTCAAGTGGATCAACCAGGACCGCGACCGGTGCGCGGAGTACGAGGCCGACACGCGCTGCATCGGAACCCCCGTCCCGAAGCACTTCTGCATGGACCGCTACGAGTACCCCAACCAGGAGGCAGAGAAGCCCGAGGTGGGGATGACCTGGGAGGAGGCCCAGGCCACATGTGAGGCTCAGGGCAAGCGACTCTGCACCGACAGCGAGTGGACCACCGCCTGCGAGGGGCCGGACCGCACCCCATACCCGGACGGGGTGGTGCGCGGCTCCTGCAACGTCGACCAACCCTACATCATGCCCGACGACCAGGCCTTCGCCAACCCCGCAACCCGTGCCCAGGAGATCGAGCGGCTGAGCCAAAGCGAGCCCTCGGGCGTGCGCGAGGAATGCGTCAGCCACGATGGCATCTACGACCTCACCGGCAACGTGGACGAGTGGGTCGTCAACGAGAAGGGCTCGGTCAACAGCCGTCCCTACCAGAGCGGGCTGAAGGGCGGCTACTGGGGTCCGGTGCGCAACCGCTGCCGGCCCATGACCGTGGACCACAACTCGTGGCACGCGGGCTATCAGATCGGTTTCCGCTGCTGCTCCGACCTGCCAGCGTCCGAGTAGGAAGTCGGCGCGAACTCGCTAGGCCCCGTGGCTCGTGGCCATCATCCGCATTGCCACTGGGCGTTACCGCCGCCACCGAGGCAGGAGCATGAGGTGCCCCCGTACTCACACGTGATGCCCGGCTCGTCGCAGTCCCCGCTCGGCTCTTCATCGGGGCACGTCCCGCAGACCCAGTTGAGCAACCCGCTTCCCCCGCCCAACAAGGCGCAAGTACAGCTCTCGTTGCCGTACTCGCAGGATTGTGTGGCCAACGTCACGTTACAGTCGTCGCCGTCCTGGGGTGCCTGCTCCGGGCACTCGCCGGTCGGCTGAGGTTGGCACTCCCAGCCCTGCTGCGTGCACATGCACACGGCCTGGTCGTAGTCACAGATCTGTCCGGGGTTCTCGCACGCCACGGCCGTGGCAGGTTGACTGTCGGGGCACGGGACCGGCGTAGCGCAACTCCAACCACCACCACGCGTGCACCGACAAGTGGTCTCACCGTATTCGCATTCCTGACCCGGATCCGGGCAATCACTGCCGTCCGACGGCTCACTATTCGGACAAGCTGCCTGGACTACGCAGTCCCAACCCAAAGACGTGCACTCGCACAGCGCCAGCTCATATTGGCAGTCCTCAGGTTGATCCGCCTGCACGCAGGAGTCGCCATCGAGAGGTTGCTCATTCGGGCAATTCTCACCGGCCGCGTTGCCACCGCCACCGTCGTCGTCGCCGCACGACACGGCGACCGCTGCCAGGGCCAAACAGAACCAACCGCCCACCTGGAATGCCTTCAGCCTCATGCGTCTACCTCCGCGTTACCCTTTGCTAGCTAAGTGACTCGGACGGTCGCCACAAGGCCACTTGTGGGAGATTTCGGCCAATCCGCTGGCCTAATTACAGTCAGGTCAAAGTCCATGCCATCCTCCCGGGGGCTCGCGCCGAAGTGCGGCGGTGGCACTTCACGGCGGGCAGACGACACGCCGTTCGCTCCCACTGCTCGGTAGCGGCCAGTCTCGGCTTCGCCCGGATCGTCGCCACGTCCGAGCTACCGGCCTCGACGCCCACCCCGCCAACCACGACCTGACCCATCCATGCGCGCACCGGGTGCATGCCAATCGAGGCCCTCACTCGCGCTGCCTCGGCCTCGGTGCTCGCCGTCATCCATGGCTTCAATGCCGCGCCCGCGATGCTGTCGAGACGCACCGCGCTGCGCCGGAATGCCGAGTGGCAACACGATGGCTGCCAACACCACCCCGATGACGCCCCATGTCACTGGTGAGCGCAGAGACCCGAGCGATCGCTTCCAGCACTGGGCAATCCAGCTAGTGTGCAGGAGCAGGTGCACGACCACCATGACGGTCGTCAACGCCGCCAGCCAGAAATGCACGTCGCCCCAGAAGTGGCGACGCTCGCCCAGCCACGTCAATCCACGACCGCCACGTATCCCTGGGGGCAGGACCCACTCGAGCAGGATCCCGGTGCCGATCAGCGCAGCGAGGATCAGCGCGATGGTCACGTCCAAGTAGAAGTTGATGCGAGGACGCACGGCCCGGCGCGTCCCGGTGGCGGCAACTGGACCAGACTGGTCCGAATCAGTCTCGATGGCGTGGTCACACGCGTCGCCATCAGCGTCACCGGTCGAGCCTGCGTCGTATTCGTTTGTTTTCTCGGTCATCGGGGGTTGGACGCGCCAGGCAGCACATTCCCTATGGTCGGCATCTGCTCGAGCTCGACGTGGGGCCACGCACGTGCAGCACCGGAAATGTATCAGGTCGCACCGGCGACGATCGATCGCCGCGCGACGAACAGCTGGCGTCACATTCACCTTGGACGATTCTCGGCTTTCAGTGGACCATCCCGCACATTTCTCGTGGACGCCCGCGTGGTCCAGGTACCGACACGACAAACATGCAACCACGGTAGACGGGTGACACGGAGCAGAACGGCCGAGGTCGGTGGTCAGCACGGGCGTTCTGGCCCCGGCGGGTTGAGCGCCGTATCATTGGTCCAGACAACAAGGAGGCGTGCATGATCTCGGTGCGACCTGCAACGACGGGAGCAGCCGTCGTCGTGGTCTTTCTGACGACCTCGCTCGTGTCGGCGCAGGAATACTACGTCGACCCGGCGGGCAGTGACGGCAACCCGGGCACTAGCCCGGAAAACGCCTGGCAGACTCTCTCGCCCGTGGGGAGCGTTCGCCAGGGTGACACGATCTATCTCAAGGCCGGCGGCGAGTGGACGACCGGTGGCCTGCGCGTCACTGGTTGGACCCTCACGCGCTACGGCGACGGCCCCAACCCAGTGCTCGTCGGACAAGGCATCGAATGGGGCGGCCCCCTCTCGGCGGGCGGAGACGCCATCATCGATGGAATCACCGTGCGGGGCGAAGGCAGCACCGCCATCTCCGTCAACGGCCCGAATGCGGTGGTCCAGAACTGCGAAGTCGACGGATCGGACCAGCACTTCGAACTGGGTTTCGGCATCATGGGCGAGGGCAACCTCGTCACCCGAAACTCCGTTCATGACCTCTCGGGCATGAGCGGGGACTCGGGGGACATGAACACCTCCGGCGGCGCCGAGGCGTACATGGTCATGGGCTCCGACAACGAGATCTCCTACAACAGCGCGGTCAACTGCTGGGGGCCAAACGAGACGCTCGGGGGGGCCGAAGGCGGGTGTCTCGAGATCGTGAACGGGGAAGCGCTCGCCACCATCGAGAACGTCCGCTTCCACCACAACTACTGTGAGCGCAGCGTGGGGCTCTTCGAGGGCTGCTCCGGCAACTTCCAGGGTACGGACGCCATCCAGGAGAACCACGCGATCATTCGCGACTCCCTCATCGCGTACAACATCGCCGTGGACGCGATGTGGCTGTACCTCCTGCAACCCGTGAACACCGACTTCTACAACCTGGTGTTCGAGCACAACACGCTCGTCCACACGCCGGCCAATGCAGACATCCCGCAGGGCGGCGCCGACTCGTTCGGGCTGCTGGTCAACGAAGACCAGGGCTACACAGCGGATCCACTGCAGCCTGGCATGGTGATCGTCCGCAACAACCTCTTCTTCACCACCGGTGGTGGCAACGGCATGATGACCTCGGTCCCGGACCGCTCCAACAACCTCTTCGCGCCGTCGGCGCCGTTTGGCTACGAGCTCGGCACCGGCGAGATCGAGGCTTCGGACCCGCTCCTGACGGCGGACTACCGCCTGGCCGCGGGCAGCCCGGCCATCGACGTCGGCAGCTCCGAAGCCTGGCAGCAGTGGACCGACTTCGATGGCAACGCCGTGCCGCTGGGCGCGGCGCCTGACATCGGCGCCTCGGAGTACTGCGATGGCACGGCCTGTGCCGAGCCCACCGGCACCGGTGGTGACACCGGTGTGGGTGGTGACACCAGCGTGGGTGGCGACACCGGAGTGGGTGGCGACACTGGCGTGGGTGGCGACACTGGCGTGGGCGGAGCCGACACTGGCGTGGGCGGAGCCGACACTGGCGTGGGCGGAGCCGACACTGGCGTG
>CAZSVU010000052.1:7114-9777 GCA_964610275.1 uncultured Polyangiaceae bacterium
GGCGGGGACACCGGCGTGGGCGGCAGTGGTCCCACGTGCCAGTCGCCCCTGGCGTTGTGCGGCGGTGTGTGCGTGGACCCATCCAGCGACGGCATGAACTGCGGCCTGTGCGGCAACGTCTGCCCCACCGGACAGCTTTGTTCTGGCGGAGTCTGCGCCTCGACCTGTGCGTCCGGGCTCACCCAGTGCGACCAGTCCTGCGTGGATCTCTCCACCAATGTCCTGAACTGCGGTAGGTGCGGGATGGTCTGTGGTGCTGGGCAGCAATGCACTGGCGGGCAGTGCGTGGGTACAACGACCGGTTCGCCCGTGTCGCAACCGGTGACGCCCGCACCGAGCAACGTCAGCGCGGCCAGCGAAGACACCGCGGAGGAGTCCGGCTGCGCGTGTTCCGCTCCGGGATCGGGAAGCACGCGAACCGGCGCGACGCTGAGCCTTCTCTTGGCGTGGCTCGCACTGGGCCGTCGACGGCGACGCGCGAGCTGAATCATTACCGCTGAGCTCCATCTTTCCTATCAGAACCTCTCGCGGTTCGAGCAGCGGACTGTGCACGCTCGACGTGCGACGGCTCGGGTCGCCCACAAGCCGGGCGCACCGACACGGTAAGGCTGCAGCGAGGTCATAGAGTAGCGGTGCGCCAGACATGACGACCATGGCGCGTGCGCGGCAACGCTGGCGTGGCCCGCACGACCGCCGTATCATTGACTCGGTTAGTACAAGGAGGCGTGAATGATCTCGGCGCGACCCGCAACGACGGGGGCAGCCGTCGTCGTGGTCATTTTTGTGACGTCGCTCGCAGCGGCGCAGGAGTACTACGTCGACCCTGCGGGCAGCGACGGAAACCCGGGCACCAGCCCAGAAACCCCCTGGCAGACCCTCGACCCCGTGGAGAACATGGGCTTTGGCTCCAGCGGGTACACCGTCTTTCTCAAGGCCGGCGGTGAGTGGACGACAGGCGGACTGAACGTCAACGACTGGACGCTCACGCGCTACGGCGATGGTCCGAACCCGGTGCTCGTGGGCGATGGCAGCGGTTGGGGCGGACCCATCACGGCCGGCAGTAACGCCGTCGTGGATGGCATCACCGTGCGCGGCCAAGGCAGCACCGCCATCATGGTTCAGGGCCCAAACGCCCTGGTGCAAAACTGCGAGGTCGACGGCTCGGACAACTACTTCGAGCTCGGCTTCGGGATCATGGGCGAGGGCAACCTCATCACCCACAACTCCGTCCACGACCTCTCGGGCCAGTCCGGGGACTCCGGCGACATGAACACCTCGGGCGGGGCCGAAGCGTACATGGTCATGGGTTCGGACAACGAGATTTCCTACAACAGCGCAGTCAACTGCTGGGGGATGAACACCACCCTCGGCGGGGCGGAAGGCGGTTGTCTCGAGATCGTGAACGGTGAAGCGCTTTCGACCATCACCAATGTTCGGTTTCACCACAACTACTGCGAGCGCAGCGTCGGGCTCTTCGAGGGCTGCTCGGGCAATTTTCAGGGCAGCGATGCGATCCAGGAGAACCACGGGATCATCCGTGACTCGCTCGTCGCCTACAACATCTCCGTGGACGCGATGTGGCTGTACCTCTTGCAGCCGGTGAACACCGACTTCATCAACCTCGTCTTCGAGCACAACACGCTCGTCCACACTCCGGCCAACGGGGACATTCCACAGGGGGCCTCGAGCTCTTTCGGTCTGCTGGTAAACGAGGACGCGGGGTACACCGCCGACCCGCTACAGGCCGGCATGGTCATCGTCCGCAACAACCTGTTCTTCACCACCGGCGGCGGCAGCGCCATGATGACGCTGGTCCCGGACCACTACAACAACCTCTTCGCGCCTTCGACACCGACGAGCTGGACCCTGGGGACCGGTGAGATCGAGGTTTCCGATCCGGGGCTGACCGGAGATTACCGACTGGCCGCAGGCAGCCCGGCCATCGACATCGGCAACTCGGAAGCGTGGCAGTCGTGGACCGACTTTGACGGCAACGCCGTGCCACTGGGCGCGGCTCCGGACATTGGAGCGAGTGAGTACTGTGACGGCACCGACTGCGCCGAGCCCACCGGCACGGGCGGAGCCACAGGCGTGGGCGGCTCCACCGGCGTCGGCGGGGACGGCACAGCCGGAATCCCAGGCGTGGGTGGAAGCGCCACTGGCGTGGGTGGAGACAACGCGGGCGTGGGCGGAAGCGATACCGGCGTGGGCGGGGATACGGTTGGTGTCGGAGGCGCCGCGGACGTCACCTGTCAGGCGCCGCTCATCGAGTGCGGGAGCGCGTGTGTGGATGCTGCCAACGACCCTGCCAACTGCGGCAATTGCGCCAACGCCTGCCTGGCTGGAGAGGTGTGCTCCGCAGGCGTCTGCGCCGCCACCGACACCGGTGTGGGCGGCGCTACGAGCGGCGTGGGCGGTGCTGCCACCGGCGTGGGCGGCACCACTGCCGGCGTGGGCGGGACTGCGCCGGGGACGGGCGGTGCCACCAGCGGTGTGGGTGGGGTGACCGCCGCTACTTGTACGGCTTCGCTCGTCGAGTGTGCCGGCGTCTGTGTGGACACGAGCAGCGATGGCATGAATTGCGGGCTGTGTGGCAACGTCTGCCCGGTCGGGCAGCTGTGCTCGACAGGTACGTGCAGCACAAGCTGCGGCACGGGGCTCAC
>CAZSVU010000052.1:9787-34619 GCA_964610275.1 uncultured Polyangiaceae bacterium
GACGTGCAACTGATGCCACACGCGCCACAGTTGAGGATGTTGTCGGACAGTCATGTGTGAACCTGGCCGACAACATCCTCAACTGTGGCGCGTGTGGCATCAGTTGCACGTCCGGGCAGTCGTGCGTGAACGCCCAGTGCGTGGGGACTCCCACCGGCGGAAGCGTGGTGCAACCCATCGCGCCGCTCGCTGCCGAACCCGAAGCCACAACCGAAGACGTCACCGAAGATCCCGGTTGCGGGTGCACGACACCAGGAGCAGGTCGATCACGACACGGCCTGGGACTGAGCCTGTTGCTGGGGCTACTCGCCCTGAGCCGCCGAAGGAGGCACTCATGATACTGCAGCGTTTCGCACTGACCGCCACGGCCGCCGCCCTGGTCTTCTCGTTCAATTCATTCGCAGCCGCGCAGGAGTACTACGTCGACCCCGAGGGCAGTGACGGCAATCCCGGCACTAGCCCGGAAAGCGCCTGGCAGACCCTCGCGCCCGTGGAGGACATGGGTTGGGGCTCGAGCGGGTACACCGTCAATCTCAAGGCCGGAGGCCAGTGGACCACAGGCGGCTTGAACGTCAATGGCTGGACCCTGCAACGCTACGACGCTGGGCCCAACCCGGTGCTGGTCGGAGACGGCAGCGGCTGGGGCGGCCCGATCACGGCCGGCAACAACGCCGTCGTGGATGGCATCACGGTGCGCGGCCAGGGTAGCACGGCGATCTCCGTCCAGGGACCCAACGCCGTAGTGCGCAACTGTGAGGTCGACGGATCCGAGGGCTACTTCCAGCTCGGCTTCGGCATCATGGGCGACGGCAATCTCGTCACCGGCAATTCGGTGCACGACCTCTCGGGCATGTCCGGCGACTCGGGCGACATGAATACCTCCGGCGGTGCGGAGGCATACATGGTCATGGGGTCCAACAACGAGATTTCCTACAACAGCGCCATCAACTGCTGGGGGCCGAACGAGACGCTCGGTGGTGCAGAGGGCGGATGCCTCGAGATCGTGAATGGTGAGGCGCTCGCCACGATCGAGAACGTCCGCTTCCACCACAACTACTGCGAACGCAGCGTGGGGCTCTTCGAGGGTTGCTCGGGCAACTTCCAAGGCACGGACGCCATCCAGGAGAACCACGGCATCATCCGCGACTCGGTCATCGCCTACAACATCTCCGTGGATGCGATGTGGCTGTACCTCTTGCAGCCGGTGAACACCGACTTCTACAACCTCGTCTTCGAGCACAACACGCTGGTACACACCCCGGCCAACGCTGACATCCCGCAGGGAGGCGCCGATTCATTCGGATTGCTGGTCAACGATGACCAGGGATACTCCGCCGATCCGCTGCAGCCCGGCATGGTCATCGTTCGCAACAACCTCTTCTTCACCACCGGCGGTGGCAGCGGGATGATGACCGAGGTTCCGGACCACACCAACAACCTGTTCGCGCCCTCGGCGCCGATGAGCTGGACCCTCGGGACCGGTGAAGTCGCGGTCGCCGACCCTGGTCTGACCGCAGACTACCGGTTGGTTGCGGGCAGTCCAGCCATCGACGTCGGTAGCCCGGAAGCTTGGCAGCAGTGGACCGACTTCGACGGCAATGCCGTCCCGCTCGGCAACGGCCGCGACATCGGAGCGAGCGAGTATTGCGACGGAGCAAACTGCGCTGAGCCCGTGGATCTCGGTACCGGCGGCAGCGGCAGCACGGGCAGTGGCGGAGCCGACAGTGGCCCCACCTGCGAGGGATCGCTCACGCTGTGCGGCGAAGCCTGTGTCGACACCACCAGCGACGGCGCGCACTGCGGGGGATGCAACAACGCCTGCCCGGCTGGCCAGGTGTGCTCTGCGGGCGCGTGCGTGACCGGCGGTTGTCCGGCAGGACAGGTCGAGTGCAATCAAGGCTGCGTGGACACCGCCACCAATGCACTGCATTGCGGAGAGTGCGGGGCCGCCTGCATGGCCGGACAAACCTGCGTGGGCGGCGTCTGTACTGGCACTCCTACTGGCGGCAGCCTGGCCGATCCGATTGGCGACGGCGGCGATGAGTCCAGTGACGACGGTGGCTGCGGGTGCACGGTTCCAGCGGCGAACAAATCGCTGACCGGGATGGCTCTCGGCGTCCTGCTGGGGCTCTTGGCTCTCGGTCGGCGAAGACGCCCCCGGGTCTAAGCCAGTAGCCGGCGCGGCCGGTGCGCACCCGGCACGTCCCGGGCCCGTCGGACGCCCGCGTGGTATGCTCGAGTCCGCTCGGGCGGTTGACCGTCTACTACATGCGCGTTTCCGACGATGCCACAGCCTATGCCGGGCTGGTCATCGGCACGCGAAGCGGCCCCGAGGGCCACGCGGCAGAGATCTGCGACGTCCACCCCTGCTGCTGACCCCAACCAGCGCCACCTCGAGCTTCCGTGCGCAGCCCGTGCGTCCACGTCCGCACGACTCAGGGGTGCAACCCTCGGCACTTCCGCCGCCCGTGCGGCGGCAACCGGCGGTCGCTTCGCCACGGCCGGAACGCCGCTACCCACCAAGCTTTCGTGCCACACCAGCGAGGTCGACCCCGGTGGCAGCGCGGATCTGCTCACTGGCGCCAATGGCCTTCCGCGCGAGCTCGGAGCCGTCGGTCCGAGTCGCGGGGAGCATGGTGACCTTGCCGATCGCCAGGGAATGCTGTGCCCCGGAAATCTGCTCCAGCAAGGGGAGCAGGTTCTGCAGCGCCAGCACGTCACGGGCACCACTGCCCCCGGCTCGATACGCCTCCACCACCTTCTGCAAACTCGCGGCCTCGGCCTTGCCGCGCTCGACGGTGTTGGCAGCCGCACCGCGCGCCGCTTCCTCGGCGGCTCTCTGCTTCGCGAGCGCGGGTTGCACCACGTCCGCATCGAGGCGTCTCTTCTCCTGCAGCGCTCGCGCGTGCTGCTTCTCGATTTCAGCCCGGACCTGCGCAATCTGCGCGAGGACTTCGCCCTTGGACTCCTGAATCATGGCTTCTCGCTTGCTCTTGGCATCGGCGACGCGCTTGGCGGTCTCCTGTTGCGCCACGGCTATGTCCGCGTCCACCTTGGCCACCTCGCTGGCAGCCCAGTTCTTGGCCTGCTGGACGGCTGCGTCCGCGCGTGCCTCGGCCTCGGCCACCGCCTGGTCCTTGTTCAAGTCTGCCCCGCGAATTCGACCAATACTCTGCAGGTAGCCCACGTCGTCCGTCACGTTCTGGATCTTCAGCGTGTCGAGCACGAGCCCCATACGGCTCATGTCGTGCTCCGCCTCTTCGAGCAACGTGTGTGCGAAACGCATCTTGTCTTCGTTGACTTCTTCCGGCGTGAGGCTGGCCAGCACTCCGCGCAGATTGCCCTCCAAGGTCTCCTTGGCGATGTGATAGATCTCCTCGCGGGTGCGGCCCAGGAACCGTTCCACCGCGTTGGCCAGCAGCGGTTCCTCGCCGGGAAGCTTCACGTTGGCCACGCCCTGAATGGTCAGGGGAATGCCACCCTTGGAGAAGGCTCCGGTCACGTGAACCATGACCGTGAACATCGAAAGATCCATGGCGTCCACCCGCTCGATCAACGGACGGCGCATGCGGCGTCCACCACGCACGAACTGATAGCCCAGCGTCTTACGGCCCACTTTTCGGGTGGAGCCGCTGAAGATCAGCGCCTCGTTCGGAGTGGCCACGAACATCAGCTTCTTGACCATGCCGTAGCCGGCCAGAAGCACGACGAAGGCCGTGAACAGGAGCACGGCGAAGATGCCACCGGTCATCGTGACACCTCCTTCGACGTATCGCCGGAGAGGAGCTTCTGCATGTCCACACCTACGGCCCGACCCGTTTCCTTCAGGACTTCGCTCACGGCCGCCGGGAAGCTCGCCACGGAGCCGGTGAAGCTTTGTCCGTCCCCGCCGTCCACGACTGTGAACGCCTGCACCTTGACGTGCTTCACTCGCTCGACCGCCGCTTCCACGAACTCCGTGAGGTGCTGCAGGATGTAGAGATCGCGTCCGTCCCGGCCTGCGGCCTGCCATTGCTTGGCCACGACCTCCAGCGCCTGAGCGGAGGCTTTGCCGCTCTCTATCACCGGCGCAGCATCTCCCCGCGCCTCGGCCTCGGCCGACAAGCGCTGGGCCTCGGCGGGCAAGAACACGTCCACCTGGAGCCGAAGCTTCTCGAGCTCGCTGCGCAGCGCCTGCATCTCCTGCTCGGCCTCCGCGCGGGCCGTTTCGGAGGCCACCTGGGCCTCGTTTTCCACGGCCTTGGCCTCGGCTTCGAGACGCGCCAACTCCGCGCGCAGCTCATTGCGCCGGGTGAGCACTCGCGCCTCGGCCTGTTTCTGCGCGCTCTCGGCCCGCTGGCGAGCGGTCGCCTGGGCCTCGACGATGATCTGGTTGGCCTCGTTCTCGGCGTTCTGCGCGTCTCGCAGCATCCGTGCGATGCGGGCTCGACCCAAGTTGTTCAGGTACTCCTGCTCATCGGTAACGGTCTGGATCTTCAGAACGTCCAGATCCAGCCCGATCTTGTCGAGGTCGTCGGTGGCGTGCTTGACCAGCGTGTCGGCAAACTTCAGGCGGTCCTCGTTCACTTCCTCGGGCGTGAGCTCGGCCACGACCTCGCGCAATACGCCCTCGAGCGTCTGCTGGGCAATGAGGCCAATCTGACGGTTGGACATGCTGAGCAATCGCTCCACCGCGTTGCGAACGTGAGCGTGGTTGCTGGTCACCTTGACGTTCGCGATGGCATGTACGGTGAGCGGGATGCCGCCCTTGGAGAAGGCGTTCTGCACCTCCACCTGCACGGGGATGAGCCGCATATCCACACGGTTCACCTCCTCGAGGATGGGAATCCTTATCCCTCGGCCACCGTGCAGCAGCTTGTAGCCGGCGGTGGATCCGTCCGCGAGCTTGTGACTGCGCCCGCTGATGACGAGAATCTCGCTAGGCTTGCAGATGCACAAGATGCGCGAGAGGCCCCAGATGAAGAGTGCCAACGCGAAGAGGACACCGAAGGCACCCCCCAAAAACAACACTTCGAGCTCGACGCCGAGTTCGGCGGCGAGTGCTTGCCCCTGGTTCATGCCGCGAGAATAGGGCACCTGGACGCCGACTACAGCGCCGCCGCTGGCATGAGTGCATATTGAAGTGCAGCACCTGCACGCAAGAAACTGGACACGCTTTCAGTGGACCACTAAACATCTGCGCATGACCAACGCGACATTGCAGGCTGCCGTTCTCCAACACCTCTACGAGCTCGCCGCCGCCACCCAACGGCCCAACGTGCGCTGCATCGCCGAGGGCGTCGGGGCTCGTTTGGCTCCGGTGGCGGATGCGCTCTCGGCGCTGCACGTGGCGGGTCTGGTGGATGCCACGCGCCTCCGGCTGACCCTGGCCGGGCTGGCCGTGGCGGTGGCGATGCGTGCACAGGCCCGACGTTTGCCGCTGGCCGCCTAGGCCATCCGGATGGTTCCCAGAAGACCGACGTCCCGCGATCCGCACGCCGCCGCGCCGGGCCCCGCGCAGGCCTGCCTGCGCGGGAGCGCGCCGGCGTGCTGGCTGCGTTGTCCGCTGCGCTGCCTGCTCACGTACTTCGTGTACGCTCCGCGGGCTGCTCGCTCACGCCTTGCCAGCGAATCGGCTTGCGCGACGGGTGACCTGATCGGGGATGGTGCCTGGTGATCCAGCCCGGTCTGCGGGGGCTTCGCGCTCGGTCAGCCGGCGACGCCGACATGTGAGCTGGTCCGTCAGTGCTCGTCGCTCGGATTGGGCAAGAACTCCGCGGGGGCGCGCGCGACGCGCACTTCACCGTCGCGGACTTCCTCGACCAGCACCAACTCGCCTTCGGCCAGCTCCTCGGCTTCAGTGGTCGCCAGGTAGTCCACGGTCTGTCCGCGCAGCTCGATGCGTACTTTGCCCCGGCCTTCCCGGGTGCAGCGAATCAGCACCTTCCCCACCTGACCGACCGCGTCTCCCGCCTGAGCTCCGGACTGAGTCGTGGACCGCGCCAGCGCACGGAAGCTCCAAGACACGAAGAAGCCCGAACCGACGCCCATCGCGGCTGCCAGGAGGGCCGTGAGCAGAGGCGTGGCCAGGCCGAGGTAGGTGAGCAGAGTGCCCACGATGCCGAAGGCCATGAACCCAAAGGTCCAGAATCTGAGGCTCAAGAAGATAGGGAGGAAGCCGCCGGTGATGTCGTGCCCGCCATGTCCACCGTGACCCTGCGCGTCGAGCTCGTGCCCCGCGGCGTCGACGTCGGCGTCGACGTCGGCGTCCGCATCGATCGCGACGTCGTGCCCGCCGGCGTCCGCATCCGCGTCGCCATCCCCCGACATGAAGAGCTGCAGCAAAATCGTGCCTAGCCCGACGATCAGTGCTCCGAGGTAGATGACTCCCACGGCTGCGCAGCTTACTCCGGCCCCAGTGCTGTGTCCGGTAAGTAGCGACCGAAAATCGTTTGCCACCGCGTATCGGGTGCTCTCACGGCCGCTCTGGAGGACACCGCACCCGGCACCGAAGGTGCCCCAGAAGATTTGGTGTTCTGGCCACACCGCAGCGGAGCTGTCCTCTGCCGGGCCGCCACCCCCGCGTTCGGCCCGGCAGAGGACAGCCATTGCGACTTGTCGGACAGAGCCCCAGCGCAGGTTCCATCGGCGGCTCGGGAGAAATCGGCACTCGCGCGAAGGGCCGGGCGAGAGCATGCTTCCGAGCATGCAGGAACGCCCCCGACGCAACCGCAAGAATGCTTCGATTCGCGGCCTGGTACGCGAGACCACGCTGTCCGCGAGCCACCTGGTGCTGCCCATGTTCGTTCAGGAGGGAGACAAGAAAGCCACCCCCATCCCGTCGATGCCGGGGCAGTATCGCCTCAGCGTCGACATCGTAGTGGCGCAGGCGCGCGAGGCTTTCGAGTTGGGCGTCCCTGCGGTGGCGCTGTTCCCGGCGCTCAGTGACGAGCTCAAGGATCCTCGGGGCCGGGAGAGCCTCAACCCCAAGGGGCTCCTGCAGCGCTGCGTGCGCGCACTCAAGGAGGCACTACCCGAGTTGGTGGTGATCACGGACGTGGCCCTGGACCCCTACTCCTCCGATGGTCATGACGGCGTGGTGATCGACGGTCGCATCGACAACGATCAGACACTGCCGCTGCTCGCCAAGATGGCGGTGGCACAGGCCGAGGCCGGTGCAGACGTGGTGGCACCGAGCGACATGATGGATGGTCGAGTGGGAGCCATTCGCGAAGCGCTGGACGACGCTGGTTTCACCGACGTGTTGATCTGCAGCTACTGCTGCAAGTACGCCTCGGCGTTCTACGGACCATTCCGCGAAGCCCTCGATTCAGCGCCCCGCGGCGGCGACAAGAAGACCTATCAGATGGATCCTGCCAATACCCGCGAGTGCCTGCGCGAAGTGCGGCTGGATCAGGAGGAGGGAGCAGACTGGTTGATGGTCAAGCCGGGCCTCCCCTACCTCGACATCGTACGTTTGGTGGCCGAAGAGAGCGACCTGCCCGTGGCTGTCTACAACGTGAGCGGGGAGTACGCGATGCTCAAGGCCGCTGCCGCCAACGGTTGGGTCGACTTCAACGCCTGCCTGCTGGAAAGCCTGCTCAGCATGCGCCGGGCCGGCGCCGACATCATCTTCACCTACGGGGCCGCGGAAGCGGCTCGGATTCTGGCTGGGTAGGGTCCGCCTCCCCAGGGCGAGCCGCTGACCTCGTCATTCGCCGAGCGGAGCAGCGAGCGAAAGGATACTCGTAGTGAGTGAGCTTCTCTGGTGGCAACGCGGCATCGTCTATCAGGTCTATCCTCGATCCTTCCAGGACGACACGGGTGACGGTGTCGGCGATCTCGCCGGCATCACACGTCGACTCGACCACTTGAAGTGGCTGGGGGTGGACGCGGTCTGGCTCTCGCCCATCTTTCGTTCACCGATGGTGGACCACGGCTACGACGTCGCCGACTATCGGGACATCGATCCGCTCTTCGGCACCCTCGCGGACTTCGACCGGTTCGTCGCACGGGCCCACGAACTGGGCCTGAAGGTGATCCTCGACTTCGTCCCGAACCACACTTCGGATCTGCACGAATGGTTTCGGCAGTCTCGGTCGTCGCGCGACGATCCGAAACGGGACTGGTACCTGTGGCGCGACCCTGCGCCGCACGGAGGGGTGCCCAACAACTGGCTCAGCAACTTCGGAGGAACCACCTGGGAGTGGGATGAGCCAACGCAGCAGTACTACTACCACGCCTTCCACCAGGCCCAGCCAGACGTGAACTGGCGCAACCCCGAGGTGCGCCAGGCCATGTACGACATCATGCGGTTCTGGTTCGACCGCGGGGTGGATGGGTTTCGCATCGACGTGCTCTGGCACTTCATCAAGGATGCCGATTTCCGGGACAACCCTCCGAATCCGGACTGGCGACCCGGGATGCCCCCCCACAAATCCGTCCTTCAGGAGTTCTCCACCGATCAGCCAGAAATGGTCGAGATCATCCAACAACTGCGCCAGGTGGCTGACGAGTACTCGGAGCGCGTGCTCATCGGTGAGATCTACCTCCCGATTCGGCGGCTCGTGACCTACTACGGGCAGCGCGGCGACGGTGTCCACCTGCCGTTCAACTTCCAACTGGTGACCTTGCCCTGGGACGCGCGCACCATCGCCGCGGCCATCGCAGAGTACGAGTCCGCCCTACCGGGAGGCGCCTGGCCCAACTGGGTGCTGGGCAACCACGACCAACCGCGGCTGGCTTCGCGCGTTGGCCCGGACCAGGCTCGCGTGGCGGCGATGCTGCTGCTGACGCTCCGGGGCACGCCGACCATCTACTACGGCGAAGAGATCGGCATGCACGACGTCGAAGTGCCGGCAGAGCTGCGACAGGATCCTCAGGGTCGCGGCATGCCCGGCACGGGTATGGAACGCGATTTCTTCCGCACTCCCATGCAGTGGTCGGCACGCGCCGGTGCCGGGTTCACCGAGACCGACCCCTGGCTGCCATTGGCGGACGACACTCCGCGCGTGAACGTGGAGGTCCAGCGCGAAGAGCCCACATCGCTTCTCAGCCTGTACCGGGATCTCATCCGACTGCGCCGCTCCGAGGCTGCCCTGGTCGAGGGCACCTATGCGGCTATTCCGGCGCAAGGCGACCTACTCGCCTATGTCCGGGAGCACGAAGGCCGCCGCCTACTCGTCGCCCTCAATCTCGGACCCGGCCCGGCGGTGGTCGACTGCCCGGGAATCCGCGGGGCGGTCGTCCTCGGCACCGACTCGCAACGCGAACCTGCCCCCATTGCGGGGCGAGTCTCGCTGGCTCCCCATGAGGGCGTCATCGTCCGGGTGGAGGCTTGATTCGCCAGCTTCGCCCAGCTGGCCACGGCATGCCCGTGCATGCATGGCCTGGGCGCGGGTGAGCTCAGCCCCGACCCGGCCCCCCAACCCTGGCACAGGTCCGTTACAATCCACCCGGTGACGCCCCCGCTCGATCCCAAGCCTCCAGACCGGACCATCCCGGCGCTGCGCCTCGTCGTCGCGGGCTCCGGTCGGGATGGGACCACCACGGTGCGGGAGCTCGTCCGCTCGCTGTCTCGATTGAACGGCGAGGAGTGGGTGGTACCGAACGAGCTGTATTGCGGCCACATCTGCAACCTGACCACGGTGCACCTGGAAACCGGAATCACGGCCTACCGTCATGCCCTGCGCGATCTGCTCGAGCACGTCCCGGCGCACGCCCTGGTGGGCCCAGCGTATCAGTTCGCGCTGGATCTACTCGCAGACCTGCACGGTCCTGGGGTGAGACTGATCCACCTACGTCGACGGGACCGCGCCGCCTGCATCGAGTCCATCGCACGCATCGTTCGACTGAAACCCGCAGGCGCCATCAACTACTCCGACGTGGAGTGTCCCAAGGATCAGCGTGACTACTTCCAGCGGCCCGCTGCCTACCACTACGGCGAGATGACTCGAGCCGAATGGAGCACGCTCGATCTGCGGAGCAAGATCGGTTGGTACTTCGACAAGACACACGCGCTGATCACTGCCGCCCAGTCACATTTCGCGGCGACTCTGGGTGTCGCTACCGAAGAGCTCGGCGAGCGCGCCACGGTGGCCCGCATCGCGAACTTCATTCACCCGGGCTGGACCCAAATCTGCGAACCCGTTCACCTGAACTCGACCGAGGCGCTGCTCCGAAACGACGGTCTCGAGTCGTCCCGCGACGCGATGCTGGTGGATCCAGATGACTGACGTTGGTCAGCCCGCGCTGGGAGGGGCCTCCCCGCTGAAGGATCGACACCGAGTGGTGTTCGTCGCCTGCGTGCTTCGAGGTACCGAGGCGGGCTTTCACTCTCACGTTGCCCCCTACGCGCTCCGGTCGTACCTCGTACGCATTCCCGAGGTGGCCGCAAAGTACGAGCTCGAGATCGTGCCGTGGACGCCCACCGGCAACTTCCCGTATACCCGGCTCGACCGGATCGCGGAACGGGGACTCAGCTCCCTGCTCCAGCCAATCCCTCGTGTCATCGCGTTCAGCCTGTATGTCTGGAACGTGGACACGCAGGCCGGGTTGGCGGCACAGATCAAGGCCATCTACCCCGAGGTCGTGCTGGTAGCGGGAGGACCCGAGGTCGCAGATCGCGAGAGCTTCTCCGAAAGCTACCGCGCCTTCGATGTGCTGGTGTCGGGAGACGGCGAATTGCCCCTGCGCCGAATGCTCCAACGGCTGGCGTCGGAAGACCCTGATTTCTCGGGGATCCCGAATCTGTCATTTCGGTCGGGCAGCTCGTTCCGGCACAACGAGTCGAGTCGGGAAACCCCGCCGGTGGATCAGATCCCCTCGGTGTACGCCGACTACCCCGAGGAGCTCTACGGACAGATTTGTCATGCCCACGTGCGCGGCTGCAGCAATGCCTGCAAGTACTGCCAGTGGGCCTCACAGCCCATGCGCCGAAAGGCGGCGGCGCAGGCGGTCGATGAGCTCGAGCTCATCGTGTCGGAGCCGCGCGTCTCGTCGCTGGTGCTGTTCGACTACGACCTGCTCGGCTACCACACCCACGATCCGGACCTGTTTGCCCGCATCGCCCGGGTGCTCGCTTCTCGACCGGAGCTCACCTACCGCTGCTTCACCGGCGTGGAGACCCTCGCCCGCGCTCCCGCACCCGTGAAGGATCTCCTGCTCCGGCTTCGTCGCTTGCACGTACTGCTGGGCGTCCAAAGCCTGAATCCAACGGCTCTGGAGCAGGTGAACCGAAGCTGGGCGGTGCCCGGCTTGGCGCTGCTGGACGAAATCGATCCTGCACTGAGAGCTCGGACTCAAGTCGAACTGGTCTTCCCCCTCCCCGCCGAGACGCCCACGACCTGGTATGAGGGCATACGCCGCTTGCTTGAGCTCGGATACCACAGGTTTCACCTGTTTCCCCTCATGCTCATGCCGGGCACGGCTCTGCGTCGGGAGGCCCGCGAGCTCGGGCTCGAGTTCATGCCACGGCCCCCACATCTCTGCTTCCAAACCCCCACCTTCTCCCGGCGGGACTGGCTCGACGCCCTGGGGTTCTCCTACGTGGTGAATCGTTTGAGCATGACGCTCGGGCACACGCGTCTGGGCGACGAGCCGTTCTCGACGGTGTATGCGTCGCCCTCAGCGTTCGTGTCTCGGCTGCTGGAACGCATTCGCGCGGGGGAGGAACTCGATGCGATCCTGGCAGACCTACTCGCTTCAGTCGCGTCGGTCGATCTGCAGGCAGTCCGGGACTTCGCACTCGAGGAACTCAACCTGTTGGACCGAGCGCTTCGTGGCGACCCCAGCCGATCGCGGTCGTAGCCGTGCTGCGAGTCCGCGCACCTCTGCAGCGGACAGGTGGGTCGACGATCTGTGGTAGTCTCGGAGTCGTGGCTCCACCTGGCCGTCAGCAGAGAGCACACGTCGCCCTCAACATCACCAAGCGCTGCAACCAGCGTTGCGCGTTCTGCTTCGAGGGCGACCGGAGCACTTGGCAAGAGCCGTCACTGGACGAGATCCGACGTCTGCTCGAGGAAGCCGCCGCCACCCACGGCTATGTCATTTTCATGGGCGCAGAGGCACTCCTACGAAAGGACATCCTCGAGATCATCCGCACCACTCGTGCCCTGGGACTGGAAGCGTCAATCTTCACCAACGGGCAGGCCCTGGCTCGGGAGGGCTTCGTCGCCGAGCTGGCGGAGGCCGGCCTGCAGGAGCTCGACGTCTCCTTCCACTACGCGAACGCGGAAAGCTTTGCCCTTGGGACCGGCACGCGTCCGAAGTTCTTCTCGCGCCTCCTCCGGGGACTCGAAAACGTCCGCGACCACAACCTCCACTTCCCCGACCAGCGGATCAGCGTCAAAGTGGAGACCGATCTTCTCGTCCACAACCAGGGCGCCCTCGCCCGGATACGCTCACTGCTGGAAGCTCACCTCGGAAGCGCGTTCACCGGACACCGGGTGGGAACGATTCAGCCCATTGCGGGCGCGGCTCGCGCCGGGTCGCTCCTGGCACCCCTAGCGGCACGGCGCGAAGAGCTCGTCGAGTTCATAGCGACCCAGCCTCCGGACAGACCACTGAGCTTCGCCAAGATGCCGCTTTGCCTGATTCCCGGCGCCGAGCACCGCTCCATCGACGTAACCTACAAGTACGAGCAAACGGACGTACGCAGCAACTTCATCGACAAGGCGACCCTGGGAAACATGCACGATCATTTGCAGATGTACCGGGCCAACCCGTACCGTTGGGTGTGTCGGGACTGCAATCTGCTGGCGCTGTGTCCCACCCAGCGGACGAGTTGGTGGTCGCCCGGCTCGGCGCCCCACCGGGACCAGAAGCCTCAGCCGGTAACCAAGACGACTGTGCACGAAATCCTGCAGCAGGTCTGGCAGGAGCATATCCCAGAAGAGCAACTGGCGGCGGTCGAGCGGACCTG
This sequence comes from uncultured Polyangiaceae bacterium, assembly GCA_964610275.1. Lineage (GTDB taxonomy): Bacteria > Myxococcota_A > Polyangia > Polyangiales > Polyangiaceae > JAFGBI01. The sequence goes on from CAZSVU010000052.1 coordinate 22,689, forward strand.
GCGCGCGGTCTCGGTGCCGGAGGCCGAGATCGTTTCGGCCCTGCGAACCGCGTCCAGTGAGGACTTTCAGCTACTCGATGTCTACTGCGAGGACGCGCCGCTCCTGGACTTCGAGGTCGGCATACCTGGCGGGCGCTTGCGCCTGCGGTTGGCACCGCCGGGTGCCCGAGTGGATGTGCGCCGCGCCTTCTCGATCCGCTATCTCCAACTCGTGCTGGTGGATCCTCCCGCAGCCGATCCGACCATCGTGCTGGATGCGGCAAGACGGGTAGCGGCACTGCCCTTCCCACCCCTGTCCGAATGGCGGGACCACGAGCAAGTGAACTTCCGTCTGGCCGATGCCGCGTTGACGCTGTGGCAGTTGTTCGGAGCACGGCTGTGGCCCGGTCAACCGCTTGCGGCCGAGTGGAGCACCGAGACGTTTCGCATTTCTGCTGGTGCGTTTCATCTCGACGTCGCCCATGCGGAAGGGCGACGCACCACACTCGAGATCGAGAGTCGTGCGTTGCGTCGCGCTGTGGGGGGACCCGCGCTTGGAGAGCCCGCTCTCCGAACCGAGAGCGTGGACGTGCATGTGGCGCGGGGCTGCGAAGACGACGCCACGCCCGAAGCGTCCCAACACGTCGCAGAGCTGCTGACGGGGATCGGGGAGTTGCTCCGACGCGCGGGCGAAGGGATCGACGAGCCAGCGTCTCCGGAGCAGCCCGGGGCGATGCGGTCGGCGCCGCGGCCACCGCAGCCCTCCCCCGCACCGCCAGGCGACGAAGCCCAGGTCGCCCCCTCGACCTACTGGGACTCGGTGGGCACGTTGCGGGTGAGGTTTCAGGACCGCCAGGGCAAGGCGCCGGACCTCGTGTTCCTCCTCAAGGAAGCTGGGGTGAACGAGCAGTTCTATGCCAGCGCGGGCCGCACCGGCCTCAGCTACGTTACGGGGTCCGGGCCAAGCGGCAGGCCCGAAGGACCGGTGTTCCGTGCCTGCGTGCGGTCGTTGTTGCGCGTGATGCGCGCGTGTCGGGAGCCACCCACCTGTGACAACTCAGACCGCTGGGAACAGCTGATCCAGCGCTCCGTGACCGACAGCATGGTCAGCCGCCGGTATCGCTGTGTCGTCGAGCAGCGGCGTTGACCAGTGCTCCGTCCCGAAGCGTCCGGCACAAGGCACGCGCGAACGCCACCGCCTGGGTTTGCGAATGGCCACTTCGGGGCGCGGCACTGCGGGCGCGCGCGGAAGCACCGCGCTACGGCGCGTCCAGGGTCCACTCCTCCGGAATGACCAGCGGGGGCACGCATAGTCCGTCCAACCGAGTCACCTCAGCCTCGCTCATCTCACCGACGGCGCTGCGAATCCGACTCAGCGTGGCCTCGCGGTACGCAGCCGGGATCTTGGCCGAAGCGGGAGGATACCATCTTTCGAGGAGACTCAAGTCCGGCCCCTGCTCGGCCTGACGCTGCAACTCGAGTGCCAATGGGTGCCGGCACTTGGGGCGCTGAAAGGCGTAATAGTAGACGTGATGCCAATCCAGATAGGTCTTGCGCAGCGCTTGTCTCAGGTGCGGTTGGCGCAAGAAGTTGTCGAAGATTTCCGCGGGGCACTCGGTGCCGTCGTCGACGAAGCTCAGCAGCAACTTGCGAAAGCACTTGTCACAGCTCAGGCAGAAGCTCGAGTCGAGCCAGCGGGAGTCTGCGTGGAAGTAGCAGGAGGCGGCCCGGTGTCGATAGGCGCTGCGATTGACGATCTTGGCCGTCGCAATCTCGGATAGTCCTCCAATGCTGCGTACCTTCTCCAGCCCGAGCCCCCGGAGCTTGTCGAGGGCCCACCAATTGCCCGGTCGTGCCTCGGCGGCGCCAGAAGCTGACCTTCCTTCCATGGAATCGCCCTCCGAGGGCAGCGACGTGGCGGGGCCGTCGACCACGCCTCGCCTCGGTCGGAACACCCACTGTGTCGCCGAGCCGTCATGGTAGCCGCCGAGCCCGAATACCTCGAGCACATCGCCGGTCTCAAAGACTCCAACGGAGAAGGTATCGGCCAGGTAGAGCGGCAGCAACCGGCTCATCTCCGAGTGCCACGTTGGGTACGGCTCGAGGAGCGCTTCATGGTCTTCATGCAGCATGACCACGTCTCGGTCGTGTCGTTGCAGCAGTCGACACATGGCCCGAGCCTCGGTCATCTCCACCAGCGACCGAGGCGGCCCAGGCCGCTCGGGTCCGCGCGGAATTCGGTCCAGAAACAGAGTCACCGTTTCCGGTGGCAAGAGTAGGCTCGCTGCTACGGAATCCGCTCCCCCCGAGAAGAGCAGCGCGGGCCGTGGGTGTGCGGGCGGGGTGCGGTGGGACAGGCCGCCATCGACGTTGCCCACCACGACACCAGCGGTCTCCAGCAGCATTGCCGCGAATTCGGGCGACACGCCAAACGGCAACTCGAGCCGAGTACCGATGAATGGTCCCAGCACGTACGCAATGGCGGTGGCGTGGAGGTCGGGATGGGGCTCCCGGGCCTGCACGGGCAACTCGACGCGGTACTGGCTACCGACCAGACGTATCGGATCCTCGACCACTCCTCGAAAGCCGCGGCGGGCTTCGACCCGGTCGTCGTCGTCGAGCGTGATCCGGTACTGAAACGCGGATTCTGCGAATGTACAGTCCACCTTCACTGTGCGCGTCTCCGCAATGGCACCCATGCACTGCCGCGCCACCGGCCCTGGGGATGGTGTAGGGCGAACGCCGCGCGACTGTCAACGCCACCCGATCGAGGCTCGACGCACTCGGTGGCGGCACGGCGCGGTCGCCCCACCCGCGTGCTGCTCGCCTGCAATGCGCTGGCGTGACGCCAGGATGCGTGATAGCGGCGTGAGACGACGCATGGGTACGCCCCGTCTCCTCCTGGTGGAGCTGTTGAGCCTGGATAGGTTCAGGCAGTTTCGGAGCGCCCTCTACCCCTTCATCCACGGCTTCGCCGCCGCCCTGGGCATGCCCGCACGTTGGATCTGCCTGGGCTTCGATCCGGCGAGCCAACTCGACGACCTCAGGTCACTGCGGCTACCTCAGTCGGATGTCGAGTTGCTGATCGCAATCACCGAAGAGCACCGAGCCACACACGTGATCCTCAACGAGCACCTCGAAGCCGGTCACCAACGCGCACTCGAGACCGCCAGCTGCCGGCCTGCGGTGTTCCATCCGTCCGGGGCTTCCTATCAGCTCACTTGTGGCTCTCTGCTGGACTGGCTCGATCTACCGATGGAGCTCGGTCACTCGATGACTCCCGATTGGTCGCTGAATGATTTCTTGGTCGACGTCGTCGAGCCCAGCTACGCCCACGAACTCGCCAATGCCAGTGCAGCCAAGGCTTCGCCGCTGACCCAAATCGTGTGCGGTCCGCCGTGTGTCTACGAGCGCAGCGTGGTCAAGTCGCCCTGCTACGAGGACTTGGACTTGTCTCGAGCGACGCGGACGACCGGGTGTGCATTCTGCCGTCGTCCTGCGGAGAGCGACTCCCTCCGCACCCAGCTGTCTCCCGCGGAACTCGCCGCACGGCAGGTGCGGGCGATCTCCAGGCTGGAACCGACAGCCCGGTTCCCGGGCGAATTCGCGCTCGAAAGTGTGCTCATCCTGCATCAATTCGAGCGTTTCTTCGCGCTCGTTCTGGATTCCAGTGTCGCGCCGTCCGCTTTCTACTTCGGCTGTCGGATTGACGAGCTACTGCGGTGTGCCGGGCGGATCGAGGGGGTCCTCGACCGCATTCGCGCTGCCGGGCATACGATCCACCTCGCCAACGTCGGCGTGGAGAACTTCTCCCCGGTGGAGAACCAGCGCCTCAACAAGCGGATCGAGGCTGATCAGGTGGCGGAATTCCTGGCCACGCTGGATCGGTGGGGGCAACGGTGGCCCGGAACGGTACAATTCGACCGACACGGGGGCTTCGGGTTCATCCTCTTCACGCCCTGGACCACTCTGGAGGATCTGGAGACCAACGCGAAACAGCTGGAGCAACTGAGGATCCAGAACGTCCTGTTCTGCATCGTCTCGCGCTTGCTTCTGACCGAAGGGCGCCCGATCACCCTGCTGGCTGAACGCGACGACCTCACCTGCGCCGAGTTCGACGACCCCCTGATGGCGAAGTTCTGTCTCGCCGGCTGCCTGACGGAGTGGGGCGAGCGCGAGATCCCCTGGCGCTTCGCCCATCCAGAGATCGCTTTGCTCTATCGCGTCGCCCTGCGCCTGTATCCGGAGTCCTCGCAGGGGACGACGGACCCGGACGCGATGCAGCTGCGACGGCTCCTGGACTCGATGACCGTCGAGCAGGCCCAGCCGCTGGCCTGCTTCAATTCGCTGCTACGCCTGGTCCGCTCGCACCCGGAGCTGCGCCAAGTTCCTGAGCTGCTGCAGGCATGGCAAGCCGAGCTCGAGCTCAGCCCGCAGCCCGTGCAGCCAACGCCTCCAGGCTGGGCCAACGTGGTGGAACGAGCCGTCCGTGCGCTCGCACACCAACTCGGGCGCCCCGGCAACATCGAAGTCGAACCCGACCGGATGCGAATCACGTTCGGGAACGCTCGGACGGGGCTCACCCTCATCGTCCAACCCAACCACACCACGACCCGGGCCTACCTCAGAACTCGTCACCTGGCGGTCAGTCACGCCTCTGACTCACGGCTCGACACCCAACAGAAGCGTCGAATCGTCGCCCATTTCGTTCAGCTGCTCAGGCGCCTCGACGGTCCGGAACAGCGGGTCGGCTGGCATTGAACCCCGGCTGTCGGCCTGCGATGAGCTCAGGCTGGGCCGAATGGCTTCAGTCGGAATTCGCTCAGGCGGCAGGTCGTAGCGGCGCCAACCGCAGCAGCCGAATCGACCGGGTCGGGTATAGTGCGCTCCGTGTCAGTGCAAGGGCCAGCTCAGGCGACCGCGGGCGGTACGGCAACGGTGGGTGCATCAGCACCGGGTCGCGCGTTGCTCGTGTTCCCCCCGATGTACTCCTTGATCACGCATCCGGAAGTCGGAATCCCCGCGCTCGCAGCCGCACTGCGAGCCCGCGGAACCGAGGTGTGCCAGGTCGACCTCAACGTCGAGCTGCTGTACGGCCATCTGCGTGACCGCGACGTGCTGCGGCGAGCCATCTCCCGACTCGATGAGCCGTGCGGTGCATGGCTGCGCCAGATTCCGAACCTGCATCGGCGGAGGTGGTCGGAGCTCCGCTCGCGAGTGCACGCCCTCGGCACGCCGCAGAGTGCGTACGCCACCATCGACCGAGATCTGTATGGCTACGTGGACCACATGGAATCCCTCTACCCACTGCGCCCGGGGGACCCACGCCTGCCCACCGATGTGGCTTCGATTCCGCCCGGCGACGACGACGGACTCATCGATGAGCTGCTCGCCGACGGCCCCGCCCGCTGGGCGCGTCAACTCGGAATGACGCGCGTCCTGCAACACGCCTTCGTCGAGCCCCGCGCGTATGACCCCGAGAGCGTGGCCGCGGCGGTTTCCGGCCCCAACTGGATGCTCGACGAGTTCTACCACAAACGGCTGGATCCGCTCCTGTCGCCTCCACCGCTGCTGGTAGGCGTGGCACTGCACAACGCGCAACAACTCGTGCCAGCCCTCCGTATCGCTCGCCGCGTCAAGCAACACTGCCCGGGAGTCTGCATGGTGGCCGGAGGCCCATGGTGCAGCGCCGCCGGCGAGCTTCTCCTGCGAGCGCGCGACGTGCTCTTCCGCGACGTAGACGCCTTCATCGTGGGCGAGGCCGAGGGCCCGCTCGAGCACATCGTCGCGAGCCTGCGGGCAGGAGCCCGACTGGGACCCGGCCCAGGCGTGCTCTTGGCCACGTCCGCGGCCGACGAGCTCGAACGCCTCGAGACGCCGCGGCCCCTGGACGAGCTGCCCGCGCCCGACTTCTCGGACTTGCCGCTCCACCTATATCCCGAACCCAAGCTCGTGTTCCGCACGCTACGCGGCTGCTACTGGGGACGCTGCAAGTTCTGCTACCACCTCCATCCATGGCAGCGCCTGCCTCCGCCTTCCCCCGGCCCCCCCTCCCCTCGCCTGCTGAATCGTCTGGTGGCCTGGCTCGAGACCGCCCGCGACCAGCTGGGGGTCACACAGTGGGCCACCGCCGACAACGCCACACCGCCACGAGGTCTGCTCCACCTGGCGCGCGCTCTTCGGAGTGCCGGCATCCGCTCCGCCTGGAACGCCCTCGCGCGGTTTGACCACGACTTCACCCCGGACCTCTGCCGCGAGATCGCACAGGCGGGCTGTCGTGAGCTGACGTTTGGACTCGAATCGAGCTCGGCGCGTGAGCTCGAGCGGCTTCACAAAGGGATCGATCGACGATTGGTGCTGAAGACGCTGGAGGCGTGCCGTGCCGGAGGCGTCAGGACGGCGGTCTTCGTGCTGGATTCCCCGACCCAGCCACTGGAGGAGTACCGCCAGACCCTGGAATTCCTCTGCGATCACCACGAACTCGTGGATCGTTTCATTCCGCTGCGCTTCGAGCTCGGACGAAACGCTCCCGTCTTCACTCAACCCGACGCGATGCGCCTGCGTGTGGCCCCCGAAGCGGGCACCTCCCTCGCCGTCTTCAACCTGCCATTCGCGGCCGAAGGCTGGCACGACCGTGATGACTTCCTGACGGTGACCGAGGAGTACGCCTTGCGCTTGATCGCGGCCAAGCAGGGAGCGCACAGCCACTGAGTCTCCGGAGCGCCCTCGTCGGTGCGGCGCGGCGAGCTGTCCGTCTCAGTACGGATAGCCCGGCAGATTCATCGGAATGGCGTAGAGTGCCTTGCCCGCGGTGGCGTAGAGGGTCTTGCCGTCAGCCCCACCGAACGCCACGTTGGTCAGTGACGTTGCCACCTTGATGGTCCCGAGCTGCATTCCCGCCGGCGAGTAGATTCCGATCACTCCGCCCTCATGGGAGGTCGTGTAGAGGTTGCCCGCGCAGTCCACGGTCATTCCGTCGGGCACGGCAACCCCGGCCGCGAATTCGCTGCGAGTGCCAGTGGCGCCATCTGCCGCCACTGGATAGGTCCCGACCCGCCCCTGGTCACCGCCGCCATTGAAGTCCGCCACGTACAGCGTGTTGCCGTCCGGAGACAGCGCAATGCCGTTGGGCTTGTCGAGAGTGTCATCCACCAGCGCCACCGTGCTGCCGTCCGGCAGGAGGCGGTACACGCCGGTCTTGCCCGTCTCGCTCTTGCGCTTGCCCAGCTGCCAGTCGGGATCGGTGAAGTAGACGTTGCCGTCGGCGCGGAGCGTCAGGTCGTTGGGAGAATTGAAGTGCTTGCCTTGATAGGTGATCGCCACCGGCTGGCGCTCCGCGGTGGACGGATCGAACACGGCCAGTCCTTGGGGCTGGTGGGTGGCACCCAGAATCCGCCCATCCCGGCGCAGAGCGAGACCATTGGTGCCCGAATCCTCCACGAACGGACTCGTGCTCCCGTCCGCCGGCGAGAACTTGTGGATGGCCGAAGGCGGGGGACTGTCGGAAAAGGTCATCTCCGAGAAATAGAGACCGGCCGTGGCCGCAACCCACACGGGCCCTTCGAACAGGCCCTTGCCGCTGCCCTGGTACACCAACTGCGGATCGCCCTGCGGAGCAGGCCTCGCGTACTGGGCGCCGACCACGCACGGGCCATCCATCGCCGAGGCTCCGCCGATGCCGGAGGGTGCGGCGTCCACCACCGCAGTCGGCGTACCGCTGGCAGCACTTCCACCCGCGGCAGCTGCCGGCGTCGCCGGACTCGGTGGTGCAGCTCCCCCACAGCCCCCGCCCACAGTCGCCACCGCCATTGCCCAGAGGGCCGTCCGTGTCGAATGCATGAGGCTCCTTAACACAAATCGCCCTCGAGCCAAGCTCGAGGGCTTCCTCTGCAGTTCTCCGTCCACACTTCCTGCTGCCCCCCCCGACCCGCGCCACGACGCGATCCCTCGCCGCCCACTTCTCAACCGCCCCACGCCGCGGTAGCTTCGTCTGGCATGGGGCAACTGGCGCGCGGGATGGGTCACGGGGCGTTCGCCCTCCTGCTGACCCTCGTCATCCACCACCGCGCGTTGGCCGCACCAGACACGGCACCCGCTGGGAGCAGCACCGAGCCGCCACAGCCTGACACCAGCACTTCCCGAGATCCGTCGAACTCAGCGCACCCGTCGGCGGAACCGAGTGCGTCCGACGCCAAAAAACCAGGCGTCAAGTGGGTGCCTCTGCCGGCCATCTCGTACACACCAGAAACGAGCCTGCTCCTCGGCGTGGTGTCCATCTTCACCTTCCACCTGAAGGAGCCGCCGCCCGGCGCCGGCGCGGACATTCGCCGATCATCGCTGCAGCTCGTCGCCGCATTCACGCTCAGGCGGCAGTACCTCGCCAGTGTCAGGCCAACGCTGTACTTCGATGGCAACAACTGGCAGCTGGAAGGTTTCTGGCAGGCGCAATGGTTTCCGGACACCTTCTGGGGCGTCGGCAACGACATGCCCGAGAGCGCTGACGAGGACTTCACCGCCCGTCACTTCGGAGCGAAGACGATGCTCAACCGCCGGATCGTGTCCGAGCTCCGCTTCGGCGCCATGACCGACGTGCGCGATCGCCGCATCATGCGCTACGAAACGGGGGGGCTCATCGACACGGACGCCGTTCCGGGAAGCGCTGGAGGTCGATTGGTGGGCCTCGGCCCAACGTTGCTCTGGGACAGCCGGGATACGGACTTCTCCACCCGCCACGGCGGTCGCTACGAGCTGACGAGTATCTTCTACTCCTCGGCGCTCGGAAGTGAGTTCAGCTTCACCAATCTCGTGTTGGATCTGCGGCAGTTCGTCCCCTTGTGGTACGACCACGTCTTCGCGGCCCAACTCTACGCCCAGGTGGTCTCCGACGGTGCGCCGTTCACCTCTCTGGCCCTACTGGGTGGGCCCGAGCGGATGCGCGGCTTCTATGAGGGACGGTACCGCGACCGCCAGATGGTCGAAGCCCAGGTCGAGTACCGGCTTCCCCTCATCGGGCCCCTGGGCGCTGCTCTGTTCGTCGGTGCAGGCGACGTCGCCCCCAGGATGGACGCGTACGACGCGAGCGAAATCAAGGTCGCCGGCGGTTCGGGCTTGCGCTTTGAGCTGGAGTCGCGCGAACACGTCAACGCTCGCTTCGACGCCGCCGTCACCAATCGCGGACACGTCAACGTCTACGTGGAGCTCAACGAAGCATTCTGAGCTTTCTGGGGCGCGAGCCTCGCTAGCGTTGCTGTGACGATCCCACCTCCACGCCGGCCAGAACCTCCAGCGCCTTGATGATGGCGTGGTTGCCGTCGCTGCCTCCCCCGCGCTTCTGCACGGTGCGGTAGTAGTGGAACGCCGTCGAGCAGACCTGCAGCGGGACGCCGAGCTCGTCCGCTGCCTGCAACACCAACCTGAGATCCTTCTGCTGCAGATCGACGGTGAACCCCGGGCGCCAGTCGCGTGCGATCACCTGCGGGCCTCGATGGGTGAGGGTCCAGCTTCCGGCAGCTCCTCCGGAAACTGCGGTCAGGGCTTTTTGGAGGTCGACGCCGCCGGCTTGGGCGAACACCAGCGCTTCGGCCATGCTCAGCATGCTGCCCGCCACCAGGATCTGGTTCACGAGCTTCACGGTTTGGCCCGCGCCCACGGGCCCCACGTGGGTGACGGTCTTGCCCATGGCCTCGAGGACTGGCTGGGCTCGCAGAAAGGCGTGCTCGCTCCCGCCCACCATGATGCTGAGCGTTCCGGCTGCGGCACCTTCGCTGCCCCCGCTCACCGGAGCGTCCACTAGCTCGGCACCCAGCTCGGCGAGACGCGCGGCAAACTGCCGGGTCGCCGCCGGGCTGACGGTGCTGCAGTCGATCACCAGTGAGCCCGCACGCACCCCCCCGGCGACCCCCTGCTCCCCAAACAATACCGCTTCCACGTCCGGCGTGTCGCTCACGCAGATGACGATCACGTCACACCGCGCGGACAGAGCGCACGGCGACTCGACGGCTCGCGCGCCCTGCTCGACCACGGGAGGGATCTTGCTGGCTGTTCGATTCCAGACGGTAACCTCGAGACCTGCCCGAAGCAGGTTCCTCGCCATCCCCTGCCCCATGATCCCCAACCCAATGAATCCAATCTGTTCGGCCACTTCGATCACCTCGACGCTTCGTTGGCCGACACGCTACACCAATGGGTGCCGCCGCGCGCTCCTCGTGTATCCCACGGCTGGTGTGAAGCGGCACCCGAGACGGGCCAGACTCCAAAGCAATGGCCGTTGGTGGGCGCCTGACGGGTCTCGTCGCGGGAGCAGTGCTCTTCGCCTGCGGCGGGCAGACGACAGACCGGGGAGAGCCCGCGTCCGCACGCGGCTCACCCCTGGGCGGGGCGAGCGGTGCAACGGCTGACGCAGCCATGGCCGGTACGCCCGGCCACGCCGGCGCCGTCAGCGCGAGCGGCGCCCCGGGGAGTGGTGGAACGGGCGACGCGCCGAGCTACTGCAGCAATGCAGGAACGAGCTTCCAGCTGGTGCCGGCCGGGCCAGCGTGCGGCGACGGGGAGCTCAATTCTTCGTTCGAACAGTGCGATGACGGCAACAGTCTCCCTGGCGACGGGTGCAACGGCATCTGCCAGATCGAGCCGGATTATCTGCAGTGCTTGGCAGGCGGGGGCTTCTGCCCCGTCGAGTACCCGTGCGGCAACGGAGTGCTGGATTCGCTCGAAGTGTGCGACGACGGCAACACCGTGCCCGGCGACGGGTGCTCCGGGGATTGTCGGCAAACCCAGCCGGGGTGGATCTGCCCGTACGCCGGGCAACCCTGCATCCAGCTCGCGACCTGCGGGAGCGGCACCTTGACCACGGGCAAGGCCTGTGACGACGGCAACGCCGTCGATGCGGACGGCTGCTCTGCAGACTGCACCGAGGTCGAACCCGGATGGATCTGTCCGACGCATGGCGAACCCTGCCTTGAAATCACGACGTGCGGCAACGGTCAGATCGACGAGCGAGAGTTCTGTGACGACGGCAACGCGACGCCGGAAGACGGGTGCGACGAGGTCTGCTACCTCGAGCCGAGCTACGGTTGCCCCGATCCAGGGCAGCCCTGTGTCTACCTGGGCGTGTGCGGCAACGGCGTGGTCGACCCAGGCGAAGGCTGTGATGACGGAGAGCTGAACGGACAGCTCGGATACTGCGAGCTCGACTGCGGGTTCGGGGAGCACTGCGGAAATGGAATCGTCGAGCCCGAGCTGGGGGAAGTCTGCGACCCGGTCGAGTATGGCTGTGGCGCCGACTGCCGACGCTCGTCTCCCTTCTGTGGTGACGGCATCGTCCAACTGCCGGAAGAGACCTGCGACGACGGGGTGAACGAAGGCGGCTACGGTGAATGCGCTCCCGGCTGCGTGCTGAGCCCGCGTTGCGGCAACGGCGTCGTGGAGACTGAGCGCGGCGAAGAATGCGATGACGGCGTCAACGATGGCGGCTACGGGCAGTGCGGCCACCAGTGTTTCCTCGGCCCACACTGTGGCGACGGTGTGGTCTGGGTCGACTCCGGCGAGCAGTGTGACGACGGCGTCAACGACGGCGGCTATGGTGAGTGCGCCCCGGGTTGCGTGCTCGGGCCGCACTGTGGCGACGCCATCGTTCAGACCGACGAGGGGGAGGAGTGTGACGACGGCGTCAACCCCGGGGGCTACGGTCGGTGCACGCCGGACTGTCGGGTTGGCCCCTACTGTGGCGATGGAGTGGTGCAGTCCCCCTCCGAGGAGTGCGACGACGGCAACCAGCAATTCTGTGACGGCTGTCGCCCCAGCTGCGAGCGCGAAGTCGACCGGGAAGGCTGAGCCCAGGGCGGGCCCCACAGCCGAGTTTCAACGATGTCTGCTGCGGCGCGGGCCCGCCGTCCATCGACTAGTGCCCTGTCTCGGAAGTAACAATCCATGAACGCGCCGTACCGCATGATT